>JAYTNX010000296.1:0-18615 GCA_043748075.1 Pseudomonadota bacterium | reverse complement strand
ACGGCGACCTTGTCCTTCAGATCCGGATACACGCGGGCAACCTCACTCGGGGGAGTGCATCCTGAAGACGCGCTTGACATAGGCGTCGCGCCAGGCGGCGCGTTCGGTTTCGAGCCCGGCATCCGGCGCGAAGGCCTCGATTGCCGCGCGGGTGACCACGCCGTCGCGGTCGAGCAGGCGTTCGACCGTATCGAGGCGCTCGCGCATCACCGAGACTTCCGTCGTCAGTTCGAGCAGGAAGGTCATGATCTGGTCGATCGCCGGGTCGTCGAAGAAATGCGGGCGCTTGCCGCGGGTCTGGCGCGGCAGCTTCACCGCTTCGGCGGGCGTGTTCGGGCTCATTGGGGCGCGGTCCTCGGGGGTCCAGTAGAGTCTGCAGGGTCGTATTCTCGCAGACAACCCGCGTCATGGCGCTGACGCGGGACGCACCGTTCGAACGCCGGGCAGGTATGCTGCGGCCGTTCCAGGACCCCTCCGAAGATGCGCAGCACCCACGCCCCCTCCGCCGGCGCGACCGCCCCGTTGCCCGGCGACGATACCGAAACCGTGGCCGAGATCCGCCGCGCCGTGCGCGCCGTCTGCGAGGGTTTCCCCGGGTCCTACTGGCGGGAGCTCGATCGCGAGCGCCGCTACCCGAAGGAGTTCGTCGACGCGCTGACCGCCTCCGGCTTCCTCGGCGTGCTGATCCCCGAGGAGTTCGGCGGCAGCGGGCTCGGCCTCGCGGCAGCCGCCGCGGTGCTGGAGGAAATGCACGCCAGCGGCTGCAACGGCGGCGCCTGCCACGCGCAGATCTACATGATGGGCACGCTGCTGCGCCATGGGAGCGAGGCCCAGAAGGCGCAATGGTTGCCGAAAATTGCCGACGGCAGCCTGCGCATGCAGGCCTTCGGTGTCACGGAACCGACCAGCGGCAGCGAGACGCTGGCGCTGCGCACCACGGCGGTCCGCGACGGCAACCACTATGTCGTCAACGGGCAGAAGATCTGGACCTCCCGCGCCGAGCACTCCGACCTGATGCTGCTGCTGGCGCGCACCACGCCGCGCGACCAGATCGCGAAACGCACCGACGGCCTGTCGGTGCTGCTGGTGGACATGCGCGAGGCCGTCGGCCGTGGCCTCACGATCCGCCCGATCCGCACGATGATGAACCACGCAACCACCGAGGTGTTCTTCGAGAACCTGCGCGTGCCCGCGGCGAACCTTCTGGGCACCGAAGGCCAGGGATTCCGCTACATCCTCGACGGCATGAATGCCGAGCGCGTACTGATCGCCGCCGAGTGCATCGGCGACGGCCGCTGGTTCCTGGAGAAGGCCGCCGCCTACGCGCGCGAGCGCCAGGTTTTCGGCCGGCCGATCGGCCAGAACCAGGGCGTGCAGTTTCCGCTCGCGCGCGCCTATGCCGAGGTGAAGGCGGCGCGCCTGTGCGTCTACGACGCAGCACGACGCTTCGAGGCGGGCGGCAAGATCGGGGAGGAAGCGAACATCGCCAAGCTGCTCGCGTCGGAAGCGTCCTGGCACGCGGCCGAGGCCTGCGTGCAGACCTTCGGCGGCTACGCCTTCGCCGAGGAGTACGACATCGAGCGCAAGTATCGCGAGGCTCGCCTCTACCAGGTGGCCCCGGTCTCGACCAACCTGATCCTCGCCTACATCGCCGAACACGTGCTCGGACTGCCGAAGTCGTACTGAACCGCGGACCCGGCGCGAGACGCCAACGCAGTCGCGCTCTCGCTACCGCTCCCGGTGCAGGGGCACTTCGCGGTCGCGCGCCGCTGCGGCCTGCAGCCGGTCGACGAGGCGCAGCGTCGGCAACAGTTCATCCAGCGGCACCGGAAATGGCTGCGCAGCGGCCAGCGCGACCGTCGCCGCGCGGATCACCTCGAGATGACCGGGCCCAAATGGCAGGGCCGCGTCCGGCAGTTCCAGCGCGGGCGGCGCCGCCAACCCCTCCGCCTGCACGATCGCATGGCCGGCGAGTTCGAGACGCGCGCCGTCGGCCTCGATGATCGCGCGCACCGGCCCGAGGCTACGCGCCGCGGTTGCGGTGAGCTGCAGGCTGCCGAGCACGCCGTCGGCAAACTCCAGCGCGACCACGACGCGATCGTCCGCCGGCGTGCCGCAGAGCATCGCGGCCAGCGCGCGCGGTTCGCCGAGCCACCAGCGCAGCAGGTCGATGAAATGCACCCCGATCGTGCGCAGCAGGCCGCCGCCGGCGCGCACCGGATCGGCATGCCAGCCGCGCAACTGCGCCAGCGCGCCGCTGAAGGCCACGGATCGTATTCGCAGCTCCCCCGCACGCACCCGTGCCGAAATCCAGGCAGGGTGCCGGCACGCCCGCTGGTTCAGCACTACGCCGGCCGGCGTTCCGGTGGCGCGTGCGCGCTCGACGAGCCGCTCAGCGTCATCCGTACTGCGACCCACGGGCTTCTCGAACAACACCGGCACGCCGGCGTCGATCGCTTGCAGGCCGAGCGAAAGGTGAGTGTCGTGCGGCGTCGCAATGACGGCGACATCGGGACGCAGCGCGGCGAGCGCGTCGGTCAGATTCGCGAACACGGGGACTCCCGGATCGCCGATCGGATCGACCGTGACGATGCCTGCCAGGGTCGCGCCCGCGACTCGCCTGATCGCCGCGACATGCGCGCGACCGACGCCGCCGGCGCCGACGACGAGCCAGCGGATCACGGCGCGACCTCGAGACCCCCATCCACTGTCATGATCGCGCCCGTTATCCAGGACGCCTCGTCGGAAGCGAGCCAGGCGACCGCGCGCGCCACGTCAGCCGGCTCACCGATACGACCCAGCGGGATGCGCGAACGTAACGCATCACGTACACCGGGGCTGTGATCCCAGCGCATTGCGGTCATCGGCGTCTCGACCGGTCCGGGCACGACGGCGTTGACCCGCACACCCCCGGCCGCCCACTCCTGGGCGAGGCAACGCACCAACGTGACGCTGGCCGCCTTGGCGGCAGCGAAATGCGCGAGCCCCGGCGCCGGGCCACGGTGCAGGCTCGAGGCGACGTGGACCACGGAAAGCGGTGAGTGACAGGCAATCGCAGCGCGCGCCGCAACCTGCGCGCAGCGCCAGAAGCCTCCGGCGTTCAACTGCAGCGACGCGGCGAAGGTCCCTTCGTCGGTGTCGAGCGCAAGGCTGCGCGGCGCGCCGCCGGCGCAGGTGACGAGGATTTCAGCGGGACGGCCGAGGCCGGCGAACAGGGTTTCGACTTCGGCACGATCGCAGACGTCGAGGCATTGCGCGCGCGCCCCCACCACAGCCGCAAGCCCTGCCGCGCGCGCGCCATCGAGATCCGCGACAAGGACCTCCGCGCCTCCCGTCACCAGTTCACGCACTACCGCGGCACCGATTCCCGATGCTCCGCCGGTCACGACCGCCAGGCGCCCCGCGAAGCGCACGGCCGCACTCATGATCCGACCCAGTCGAAGCGGCTGCGCATCCGCACGAAGCGGCGCGCGCTCACCTCGTCGAGCAGCGTGTCCTGCAGCGCATCGGAGCGCCGCACCGCTTCACGACGGTCCACCGAGACGTGCTCGCCGTCGCGTACGATCGTACGGCCGCCGACCATCACGCGACGGATCGCGTCTGCGGCTGGCCCGTTGCCGTAGACCAGGTTGGCGATCAGCGCCGCCGGCGGCGACAACTGGGTCTCCCCGCGTCGATCGATCAGCAGCACGTCGGCCTGCTTGCCCACTTCCAGGGAGCCGATACGGTCGTCCATCATCAGCGCACGCGCGCCGCCAATGGTCGCGAGCTCCAGTGCAAGCTCGCCGCTGCCGAACAGCATCTCGTCACCGGTCCACTTCGCGCCGGCCTCGGCCTTCAGCCGCCGGTGCTGGTCGCCGTTGCGCTGCGAGGTGAGGAAGCTGCGCATCGCCGTCCAGAGATCATGCCCATAGGCGACGACGGGGCCGTCGAGGCCGAGCCCGCAGACGACGCCCTTGTCGAGGTACGGGCGCGAATCGAAGTTGACCAGGCCGAGCACCTGTTCCATGTCGGGCACCAGCGCGATACTGGCACCGCACTGCCGGATCAGCTCCGCCTCGCCCGGTCGCAGGTTCTGCGCATGCGCGGCGATGACGTTCGGCGAGAGAATCCCGGTGTCGGCGAGCCACTCGAACGAACCGCCCGTCCAGCCGCGGCGCGCCGCCAGGTATTTCTGGTCGAACACCGCGGGAGCATGGATGTCGAACTGGCGCCCGTGCGCGACCGTCCACTCCCACAGTGCCTTGAGCTGGTCCGGCTCGCAGTAGGTGATGCCGATCGTCGAGGCAGTCACTGAGATCCGCTCGTCCTCCCACTCGGCCTGCACGCGTTCAGTCTCGCGCAGGCCCGCGTCGAGCGTTTCACGGAATGGCTCGGGGACGGCGTTGGCGTCGTTGATCGTCAGCCGCGCCATCCGGCACCGCATCCCGGTATCGCGCACCGCGCGCAGCACGCCGTCGATCGAGCGCCGATGCACGTGGGTGAAGTGATCGTCGGCCGTGGTGGTGACGCCGCTGCGCACGAGGTCGAGCAGTGGCGGCATCGCGGAGTCGTAGGAGCGGTCCTCATCGCAGGCACCGGTCATCGGGTAGTAAAAGCCGAACAGGCGCTCCTCGAACGTAGTGCCCTCGGCCATGCCGCGGATGCAGCCCTGTACCAGGTGCGCATGCACGTTCACGAGCCCCGGCAGCACCAGGTGGCCCTCGCCGCCCAGCGTCTCCGTTGCGGCAAATCCGCAGTCCGCCCAGCGGCCGACGCCGACGATACGACTGCCACGGACGGCAACGTAGCCGTCCAGGAAGGCGCGGCGTCCCGCGTCCATCGTCACTACCACGCCGCGCAACAGGGTGTCGCAAGCGTGAGGGTCAAGTTCGGTCATGGTTCAATTCCCGGGTTCGTGCATCCTGCGCCTGAAGTCACGCTGAGCGTGGCCCGCGCACCGGGCATCACGCAAGCCCGCTCCACGCGACCGAGAGCTCGGCCTGCGCATCGGCGCCGGGCTCCAGTGCAACGGTACGCTGGTACCGGCCCTGGCAGAAAACCAGCGTTGGCGCGCTCGCGTGGGTGAAACGCAGCACTCGTCCGACGATGATCGCGTGATCGCCACCGGTGTAGACGTGTTCTCGCGCGCACTCGAAATGAGCGACGGCCCCCGCCAGGATCGGACAACCGGTAGGGCTCAACGAGAAAGGTACATGGGCGAACTTGTCAGGTGTGGCACGCGAGAATTGCCGTGAATATTCGAGCTGCTCGAGCGCCAGCACGTTGACCGCAAAATGAGTGGCGTCGCGGAACGCAGCGCTGCTCGGCGAGTTGTCGGCGACGTTCCACAAGACCAGGGGTGGGCTCAGGGATACGGCCGCGAACGAATTGACGGTCATGCCCCGTGGTCGACCGTCGCTCGGGGTGGTCGTCACGATCGCAACGCCGGTTGCGAACGTACCCAGCGCATCTCGCAGCTCGCGCTCGTCGAGCCGGAACCGTGCTATCGAGTCATCCGTCGCGGGCGGGTCATTCACCGACCTGCCCGCCTCGAGGCTTCGATCGACGAAGGTGCGGCAGGGGTCCCGCATTGGTCACGCAACGCGGGCAGGACCTTCTCGGCCATCAGCTCCATGGAGCGCCGGGCCAGACGACGATCAGCCCAATCGTGTCCGGCGTACAGCAGCGTGCCGAAATCTCCCACTTCGGCGCGGAACGCGAGCAGTTCGTCCGCCACTTTGTCAGGCGTTCCCCAAGTGACCAGGCGATCGAGCACGCCCTCCAGGGTAACGCTGTCATCGGGATCGGCCGCATCCTCCTTGAACAACACGGCGCGTCCGCTGCGCTTCATCTTGCTGACGACCTGATGATAGTAGTGCCGGTAGGGGCTCTGCGGGCCCAGCGCGTATTCCCGCGCCGTTTCGAGGTCGTCGGCGACGAACACGCTCCGTGCCACGCGCCAGTCCGCCGGGTTAGCCTCGCGCCCGACGCCGCGGCAACCCGCGGCATATTGGGGCCAATGCGACGCTACCCATTTCGGCAGCAGGAAATTCGCCGAGATCGGCAGCCAGCCGCGCGCGGCCGCGGACACCAATCCCTTGGAATGCGGTGCCACCGCCGTCACCAGTACCGGCGGGTGTGGCAACTGCAGTGGCTTCGCCAGGATCCCTTGGCCGATGTCCTCGACGAGCGTGCGTCGCGTGCTGATATCCCAATAGGTGCCTTTCAAGTCATACGGGGGGGAGCCTGCCCAGATCGCCAGGACCATGTCGATGGCCTCCACGAACATGGCCGTCCGGTCCTTGTCCAGGTTGCCGAAAGCCTCAGCGTCCGAGAGCAGGCCGCCGGGGCTGATTCCGAAGTTGAATCGCCCGTCGAGCAGGTGGTCGAGCATCGCAATCTCCGCAGCGACCGCGACCGGATGAGTATTGGGCAGATTGACGGTGCCCGTGCCGAGCCGGATGGATCGCGTGGCATGCGCGAGCGTTGCGATGAACAGTGCGCAGGAGGTGATGTTCTCGGCCGCGTCAGTCGCATGTTCTCCGACATAGCCCTCGGCGAAGGACAGCTGGTCGGCGAGCAGGAAGGCTTCGCGGTCCTCCCGCAGGCACTGTCGCCAGTCCTTGCCGAGCGGATGAATGGGCATCGTGAAAAAGCCGAGCTGCATCAGGGTCTCCGGCACCGGGGGAGGCCGCCATCCTAGCCAGCCGGCGGCCAGCCACGAAACGATGATCAGCGATGGCAGGAATCAGTTTTTCTGATGGCGGAGCCGCTGGTCCCAGGCGATGCCGATCAACCGGATGTGCCTGCTCAGAACTTCGGCGAACGCCGCGGCGGCGGGGCTGACCGCGCGCGCGGCGGGCGTGACCAGTACATAGTCCACCGTCAGAGTCGGATCCACGATCGGATGGACGCGTCGGGGTCCCCGGGCAATGTCCGGGAAGCAGAGCGTGGCCGGCAGGATCGATACCCAGTCGCTGGTGGCAATCAGCTCGAGGGTTCCCATCATGGCGTCCATCTCCAAAACCGCCTCGACGGCGACTCCGATTCCCTTGAGGTAGTCATCGAGACGCGCGCGTCGCGCGTTGCCGCGGCTCGGCAGGATCAGGCGCAGCGGACCGACCTCGGCCATCGACACCGTCGCGAGATGGGGCCGCCTGGAACGCGCCGACGTGACGAACATTTCGCGGTCGCGCGATACGAAACTCGAATGCAACCGCGGATCGGCGGCGACCGGCGGAACGATGGCCAGATCGAGTTCCTCCCGCCTCACTCCGTCCGTCAATACCGCGCTGTAGGCCTCGACCACCTTCAGGTTCACGTAGGGGTAGGCGGCCGTGTACTCGGCCACCGCCGGCGACAGCGCGGCTCGCGAAAAAGTGGGCATCAGGCCCGCGGTGACGGCACCCGTCTCCTGCCCCCTCATCGAGCGCATTCCGACGCGGGCCGCATCGAGTTCCCGCAGCAGTCGCAGTGCGTAGCCGTGGAAGCGTTCCCCGGCCGCGGTGGGTTCGACACCGCGGGTCGTGCGGACAAAAAGCTGCAAGCCCAGCCCTTCTTCCAGTTCCTTGACCTGCATCGACAGGCCAGACTGCGTCGCGTGGACGCGTTCGGCCGCAGCAGTGAAGGACCGCTCCTGATAGACCACGACGAACGTCGATATCTGCTGCAGCTTCACAGCGCCTCATCAGGAAAGTTGATGGCAAAGATGAAAATAACCGGGTTCCACCGGATGTTCCATGAGAATTAATATCGGGTCGCCCGAACCCGACGCCCGCGACTGCATCCCAGGAGAGAACCATGTCCGTTCCGACCGCCACGAGCGACGGCTATGAAGCCATCTGGCCCGGACTCGAGGCCGGCGTCCCGAAGCCGCTGATGCCCTACAGCCCGGCGATCCGCGCCGGCGGCTGGGTCTTCATCGCCGGCACGATCGCCAGCGATTTCAAGACCGGGCTCGCGCCCGAGGTCAAGGACGCCGTGGCCGCCAACCCCTTTCTGACCGAGGAACTCGAGCTGCAGGGGCGCTACGTCCTGCGCAACCTGTTCAACACCATGAAGGCCGCGAACGTCGACCCGCGCCAGGACATGGTGCGGATCTGGCAGTGGATGGTCTCCGCGCGACCGACGCCCGCCGAGTTCGAACGCGGCGAGCATGGCACGGGTGTCGAGATGGAGCACTATCTGCGCGCCCGCCGCGAGTTCTTCGGCGATCGCACGGTGGCCTCCTCCGCTCTCGGTGTGCGTGAGCTGTTGTGTCGCGGCACGCAGGTCGAAGTCGACATGATCTGCATCGATGACGGCGGCAGGAACGTGGAGATCGGCACCCCAGCGGGCGTGCCGGCCCCGCCCGGCGAGCATGCGGCCGCCGTGCGCCGCGGCGACTGGGTGTTCGTCTCGGCCGAGAGCCCGATCGACTGGTCCGACGGCGAACTGCGGCCAAGCCATTTCGGCGAGCCGTCGCGGATCGCGAAGCAGGCCTGGGTGGATCCGAACTTCTGGTGGGGTACGTCGGTCGAGAAGCAGGCCGACTACGTGCTCGAGAAGCTGTCGAAGGTGGTCGCGGCGGCGGGCAGCTCGCTCGAGAATGCCGTCAAGGCCGACGTCTACGTCGGTCACCCGCGCGACTACGCGGCCCTGGATCGCGCCTGGAAGCGCTGGTTCCCGAGGAACCCGCCGGCGCGTGTCGTGATCCCGTACATGGGCATGGGTGCCCGCGGCAGCCGCATCGAGATCGCACTGACGCTGCTCGCGAACGGCGCGAAGACGACGAAACGCACGATCGAAACCGCCGATGCGCCGAAGCCGCTGGGCCACGAGCCACAGGCCGTGCACGCCGGCAATTTCCTGTTCTTCAGCACGCAGATGCCGTTCGATTCCGCCGGCGCGCTGGCGCAGGGCTCGGTCCGCAACCCGGAGTTCCCCTGGTACAACTCGCCGGGCCAGGCCCAGATGCGCTACATGATGACGAACATCGCCGCGATCTGCGCCGCGGCGGGCACCTCGGTCGAACGTATCACCCGGCGGGTCTGCTTCCACAGCGACTTCCAGTGGTTCGCCGAGTCGATCGCCGAATGGGCCGCCTGGTTCCCGAACGACAAGCCCGCCTCGACCACGATCCGCCTCGGCGGACCCTTCGTGGTGCCCGGCGCGAACACGCTGCTCGACCTGATCGCCTACGTCCCGCCTCGATGAGGAACACAGCGAGTTCCGCCTCGTGAATCGTCTCGGGTTCGTCGGCCTCGGCAGGATGGGCGTGGTCATGGCGCCGCGATTGCTGGCCGCCGATCGCCCGCTCGTCGTCTGGAACCGCAACAAGGATCGGGCCGCACCGCTGATCGCGGCGGGCGCGAGGCTCGCCACCACGCCGGCGGCGCTCACGCGGGAAGCCGACATCGTGTTCGTGATGTTGCACGACGACATCGCTGCGGACGCCGTCTACGGCGGCGCAGAGGGTCTTCTGGCGAACGACGCACCCGGCCGCCTGTTCGTCGACCTGAGCACGCTGCGCCCATCGACCGTCAAGCGGCTCGACGTGCTTGCGCGCATGCGCGGTGCCGCGCTGATCGACGCACCGGTCTCCGGTACGGTCGCGCCGGCGCGCGATGGCCAGCTGCTCGCCATGGCCGGCGCGCGGCCCGCGGACCTGGAGCGCGCGCGCCCGTACCTGGACCTGCTCTGCCGGCGCGTGGTGCACGCCGGCGCGGTGGGCCAGGGGGCGTTGCTGAAGCTGGTGGTGAACCTGCCGCTCGCGGTCTACTGGCAGTCGTTGGCCGAAGCGCTGGCGCTCGGCCGCGCCGGTGGCCTGGACTATCGGGCGATGCTCGACACTCTCCAGGACAGCTCGGCGGCGCTCGCCGTCCTTGGCCTCAAGACGCCCGCCATTCTCGGCCACGGCGGCGCACCGACGTTCGATGTCGCCAGCATGCAGAAGGACCTGCTCTACATGCTCGAGGCCGGCAGCACCTCGGGCGTGCCCATGCCGGCGACCGCGGCGGCGCTCGGCACCTATGCCGCAGCCAGCGCCGTTGGGCTGGGCGCGCAGGACGCCGTGGCGATCGTCCGCTTCCTCGCCGAACGCATGACCCGGAACCCCGCACGATGAACGAGACGATTTCAGGGTTCCGCGATGATCTGCAAATCGACTGGGACGTACCGATCACGACGGACGACGGGGTCGTGCTGCGCGCCGACGTGTTCCGCCCGCCCGGTGCGGGCCGGTATCCCGCACTGCTGACCTACGGCCCCTACGCCAAGGGCCTCGCCTTCCAGGAGGGCTACCCGAGCGCCTGGGAGCGCATGGCGCGCGAGCATCCCGACGTCACGGCCGGTTCCAGCAATCGATACCAGAACTGGGAAGTGGTCGATCCCGAGAAATGGGTGCCGCACGGCTACGCCTGCGTGCGCGTCGACTCGCGCGGCTGCGGTCGCTCGCCCGGCTACGTGCAGCACTTCTCGCCGCGCGAGACGCGCGATTTCGAACAGTGCATCGAGTGGGCGGCGACGCAGGGCTGGAGCAGTGGCAAGGTCGGCCTCTGCGGCGTCTCCTACTTCGGCATCAACCAGTGGCAGGTCGCCTCGAGACAGCCGCAGCACCTTGCGGCAATCTGCGTCTGGGAAGGGGCGGCCGACTGGTACCGCGACATGACTCACCACGGCGGCATCCTCAGCACTTTCTGGGCGAACTGGTACGACATGCAGGTGAAAACGGTGCAGCACGGCCTGGGCACTCGCGGCCCGCGCAGCAGGGTCACCGGCGAGCTGGTCTGCGGCCCGCCCACCTTCGAAGAGCCGACGCTGGCCAGCCACCGCTGCGAGTTCGGCGAGGAAATCCGCGCGCAACCGCTCGACGGCCCCTACTACCGCGAGCGCTCACCGGACTGGTCGAAGGTGGACATCCCGATCCTCACCGCCGCGAACTGGGGCGGACAGGGCCTGCACCTGCGGGGCAACTTCGAGGGCTACGTGCAGGCGGCGTCGACGCAGAAATGGCTCGAGGCGCACGGTCTCGAGCACTGGACCGAGTTCTACACCGACTACGGCGTGCAGCTGCAGCGTCGATTCTTCGACCACTTCCTGCGCGGCGTCGACAACGGCTGGGAGCGCGAACCGCGCGTGCGCCTGAAGGTGAGGCATATCGACCGGTTCGAGGAACGTACCGAGACGGACTGGCCGATCCCGCGTACCGTCTGGACTCCGCTGCACCTCGACCCCGCCGCGCAAGCGCTGCGCAGGTCGGCGCCGGCCGGCGGCGGTGTCGTCACGTTCGACGCGCTGGGCGACGGCGTGAACTTCATCTCGGCGCCGCTACCGCAGTCCACCGAGCTGACCGGCCCCTCGTCGCTGAAGCTCTGGGTATCCTCGTCGACGTCGGATGCCGACCTGTTCGTCGTGCTGCGCGTGTTCGCACCCGCCGGCGAGGAAGTGACGTTCCAGGGCGCGATCGACCCGCACACGCCGATCGCCCAGGGCTGGTTGCGTGCCTCGCACCGACGGCTGGACCTCGTGCGGTCACGGCCCTGGCGGCCGTATCACACGCACGCGCGGCGCGAACTACTGACGCCCGGGGTGCCGGTCGAGCTCGATATCGAAATCTGGCCGACCTGTCTGGTCGTGCCCGCGGGCTACCGGATCGCGCTGACGGTTCGCGGGCGCGACTACGAGTATCCCCACGCGACCGGCGCGCGCCTGTCGAATTTCAAGAACGAGCTGCGCGGTTGCGGGCCTTTCCTGCACGACGACCCCCGCGATCGTCCGCCCGAGGTCTTCGGCGGCCGCACCACGCTGCACGTGGACGCGCAGCATCCCGCCTGGCTGCTCCTGCCGGTGATCCCGACCGCCGAATCCCTGGCATGAGCGCCATCGTCACGCCGCGCGCCCCACCGCGCATCGCGTTGATCCACGCACTGCGCGATTCGGTCGCGCCGATCCTCGGCGCCTTCGAGCACGGCTGGCCCGAGGCAGAGACCTTCAACCTGCTCGACGATTCGCTGTCGGCGGCGGTCGCGGCAGCCGGCCGACTGACGACGCCCATCGTGGAGCGCTTTCTGGCGCTCGGACGCTACGCTGCCGCCGCGCAGGTCGGCGCACGCGCCACGGACGCCATCCTGTTCACCTGCTCGGCCTTTGGTCCGGCGATCGAAGCGGTGCAGGCGGATTGCACGATTCCGGTGCTGAAGCCAAACGAGGCCGCCTTCGCTGCCGCGCTCGAACGCGGCCGTCGCATCGCGCTGCTGGTGACGTTCGCACCCTCGCTCGACCCGCTCACCGCCGAACTGCGCGACATGGCGGCGCGCCGCGGCCAAACCTGCGACCTCCGTGGCGTGCTGGTCGCGGGCGCGCTGCGGGCGCTTCAATCCGGGCGCGCCGACGAACACGACGCGGCCATCGCTGCGGCGGCCGCGGCGCTCGTCGATCACGACGTGGTGGTGCTCGGCCAGTTCTCGATGGCACGCGCCCGTGCGGCGATGCCGCCGCCGCTGCAGGGCCGCGTGCTGTCCACGCCCGACTGCGCCGTCGCGCAACTGCGCCGGCAGCTGATGACGGACGAGCCCGCGTGACCGTCGCAGTCATCGGTCTCGGCACCATGGGCGCGGCGATTGCACGCAACCTCGCGTCCGCCGGATTCGATGTCCTCGGCCACGACATCGACCGCACGCGCGTCACGGCACTGGTCGGCGGCGGCGTCAGGGCAGTCCCTTCGGCGGCGGCGGCGGCAATGCACGCCTCGGTGTTGCTGTCCAGCCTGCCCACGGATGCGGCGCTCGATTCGACGGTCGAGCAGGTGCTCCAGGCCGGTGGACGACCCGCGTTGGACTGGCTGGAACTGAGCACGCTTTCGCTCGACTGCAAGCAGCGAAATCACGATCGGCTCGCCGCTGCGGGCATCGTGCTGCTCGATTGCCCCATCAGCGGCACCGGCGCCCAGGCCGCGCGACGGGATCTCGCGGTCTACGCGAGCGGCGACGTCGCGGCCTGGCAGCGCTGCGCACCGATCGTCGCGGGCTTCGCGCGCGCCAGCCACCATGTCGGCGCCTTCGGTCATGGCACCCGCCTGAAGTTCGTCGCGAACCTGCTGGTGGCGATCCACAACGTCGCGAGCGCCGAGGCGCTCGGACTCGCAGTGCGTGCCGGACTGGACGCGGCACAGGCCTGCGAGCTGCTCGGCAGCGGCGCCGCAGCCTCGAAAATCCTCGAGCTGCGCGGCCCGATGATGGCACGCGGCAGCTACGAGCCCGCCACGATGAAGCTCGACCTCTGGCGCAAGGACCTGGCGCTGATCGACGCGTTCGCACGCAGCTGCGACGCGCCGACGCCGCTCTTCAGTGCGACACTGCCGCTCTACGAGGCCGCCGTGCGGGCCGGCTTCGGCCACCAGGATACGGCGGCCGTGTTCCAGATCATGCAGGAGATGGACCGTGATGCAGCGACGTGAATTCCTCTCATCCCTCAGCGCCGCCGCCGCCGCGGCGTCCGGCGCGGCCGGCTCCGGCGCGGTGAACGCGCGCGGGACCGACGCCGACGAGGCGCTGTTCACCGCGGGCCTGAGCCTGTCGGTGGGCCCCGCGGGGCGCTGCGACGAGGCACGTCTCGGCGGGCCGGTGGTGCGCTGGGACGAGGCGCTCGGCCAGTGGCGCATGTGGTACTACTGCCGCGACAGCACGTTCGCGGCGGGCATGGCGCCGGCGTTCGGCTCGGGAAGCATCGCCACCGCCACGTCCACCGACGGCTTCCGCTGGACCCGCATCGATGGCCCGCTGGCGCGTGGCGCCGTCCTGCTGCCCTCGCCCGACCCCGACGATTTCGACTCGACCCATCTCGCCACCGGCGACGTGATCCGCCACGGCGATGAATGGCTGATGGTGTACCACGCCGGCAACCACGAAACGCCGCAGGGCGAGGGTCTCGACGCCGAGTACCGCTTCCCCGGATACCGGCTGCGCCTCGGCGTGGCACGCAGCCGCGACGGCGTCCACTGGACCCGCACCCGCGGCACCGCGACGGGCGGCGCGATCCTCGACGTGCCGCCGGGCGACGTCTACGCCGCGTTCCCCAACTTCATCCACGACGGCAAGCGCTTCCTCCTCTACTACACCACCGTCGACCATGAGGCCCGTTGGTATCGCACCCGGATGGCCGCCTCGACAGACTTGACGGCCTGGGAGCCGCTCGGCGATCTCGTCTGGGAGGACGACCCCTTGCCGTTCGAGGGCGGCGGCATGATCACGCGTGACGTGGTGCGCAATCCGCTCGCCAGCGGCCCACGCTGGCTGATGGTCTACACGGCGAAGGACGGTCGACCCGAGACCCATGCCCGCCGTTCCGTCGCCGTGGCCGTGTCGGCCGATGGCCTGCGCTGGTCGCGGCTCTACGACGAGCCCGTGCTGTCGGTCGGTCGCAAGGGTGCCTGGGACAGCGCCGGCACGGCGAACCCGAGGCTCGTGGTCACACCGCGCGACATGCGCATCTACTACTACGGCTGGTCCGACCCGAGCTTCCTCGCGCATCCGACGCGCGGCATCGGCTGTGCGGTCGCCGCGGGCCGAAACTTCGCGAAGTTTCGCCGCATCCGCGGATGATCGCGTCGCGTGGCGCGTCTCAGCGCCGCGACGCAGCGCCGAAGTCGCGCGCCTCCAGCGTGTAGAAGCGCAGCAGTACGCAGCCGACGAGCGTCGAGGCCATGGGCAGCAGCGAGGCACAGACGTAGATCGCGGTGCGCGCCGAGGCCGGCTGCGCAGTACCCGACGCGGACGAGGCCACGTAGCCGGCCGCGGCGAGCACGAAGCCCACCATCGCCGGGCCGACCGAGAACGACAGCTTCTCCACCGTGGTGTAGATGCCGGCCAGCAAGCCTTCGCGCCGCTCGCCGGTCAACCGGAAATCGTGCTCCATCGTGTCCGGCAGCATCGACTGCCCGATCAGCAGCAGACCGCCGCCGGCAATGCCAGCGAGCGCGCCCCGCAGCACCACCGCCCAACCCGGCTCGCCCACGCCCGCGAGCCACCACGACCCGAGCGGCACGCAATACATCAGGCTGGCGGCGTAGTACGCGTGCTTCTTGCCGACCCGGAGCGTGAAGCGCACCCACAGCGGCTGCGACAGCAGCAAGCCGGAGCCCTGCAGCAGGAAGTACAGGCTCAGGTAGCTGTAGGAGATCTGCATCACATAGGTGAACAGGAACGACAGCACCGCGAAGTACACCGACAGCCCGAACAGGTAGGAGAGCTTCACGCCGAGCAGCAGCAGGAACGGACGGTTCGTCAACGCCGCCGCGACCTGCGCGCGCAACCCGAACACCGCGGGCTCGAACGCGACCGGCGGCGCGTTGCGGGTACCGAGGAAACAGGCCAGCGACGATAGGGCGATGATCGCGCCCAGGAACCAGGACGTCGCGGCATGACCCGGCACGCCGCCGCCGAACCAGACGATCAGCAGCGGCCCGACCGACGAGGCGAACAGCTGGCCGGCGGCGACCCCCGCGACGCGAAACGACATCAGCCGCGTGCGTTCGTGATAGTCCGGCGTCATCTCGGCCGGCATCGCCAGGTACGGCACGTTGAAGAGCGCGTACCCCGTGGCATTCAGCAACAGCACGCCCACGGTCGCTGCGACCTTCCAGGACGCCCCTTCGAGCGCCCCGAGCTGGAAGATCGCCACGAAAGTGACGGCCGACAGCAGCCCGCCCCAGAGCAGGTAGGGTCGACGGCGGCCCCATCGACTGCGGGTGCGATCGCTGAGCACGCCGATCAACGGGTCGGTCACCGCGTCGTAGATCTTGGAGAGGCTGATCAGCAGCCCCGCCACCGCAGCGGCGATGCCGACGTAGTCGACCAGGAAGCGCAGCATCAGGACGCCGGTAGCACTGAACATCAGCGACATGCCCAAAGAGCCGACGCCCCAGCCAGCGCAGGCCGCCGTGCTCAGGCGCGGGGCGGCAAGAGCGCTGGGCGCCGCGGGCGCGTCAGCCGACGACATGGAGCCTTCGGGTCATGGCCGATCCTAACCCGGCGCAGCGATCACATCTGTTGCGGTATGCTCCCGGATGTCTGCCATGTCCGTCGCCCCGAGAACCCTGCTGCTCGTCGCCCCGTTGCTGCTGTTGGCGGCCTGCGCCCGGCCGTCCTCGCCGCAGGTCACGGGTCCGCTGGCGATCGACATCCCCGAACTCTGCACGCGCTGCGTCGAGGTGCTCGAGTGCGAGGGGACCGGCGCGCGCACCGCCTACGTGATGGCCGAGAAATCCAGCGGGGCGCAGATCGCGACAATCTGGGACTACTTCGCCGCGTTCTTCCGACCGAAGATCGAGGATTTCCGCGACCTCACCGTCTACGAGCTGGGGCCGGACGGCGCCGTGCGGCGTTCCGAATCCGGCAGATTGCAGGCGCGGCTCGACGTCTGGAAGCGGCGAGTCGAGCTGCCCGAGGGCCGCGTGCTCGACCAGCAATCGGCAAAGTGGCTGACGGCCGAGGGCAGCCCGCTGGGCCGCTGTAGACACCTCGCGGCCGCTGAAGCCCGAGCCCGAGCCCGCGAGCTGAGTGCCGCGCCACCCCGGGGCACCGCCGCCGGTACAGGCGCCGGTGCTGCGGGCCGCACCCCGCCGTGACGCGACCCTCGACACGGGTTCGTTGACCGGATCGACCGGAGATTGCCGATGAACGCTGCCGCCTCACCGTCACACGAGACTTTCGGCCTCCCCCTGCTGCGCACAAAGCCGCTCAAGGCGTTCGGCATCGGCGCCGTCCTGCTGCTTCGCTACCTCTACGGCCTCTTTTACCTGTTCGCAACGGTCAACAAGATCCAGCGCAACTACGCGTTCAGCGACTACCCCCTCGAGGTGTTCACCAAGCAGCTCGGGGTCGTCGATCCCGAGGGCCTGATGGCCGCCTACCTGCGCAGCTTCCTGATTCCGAACTACCACTTCGTCGGCATCGTGATCACGCTCGTCTGGAGCGGCGTTACGGTCGGGCTGCTGCTCGGCCTGGCCACGCGCTGGGCCGGCGCGCTGGCCCTGTTCGCCACGATCAATATCGGCCTCGGCGGAATGTACGACGCGTCGCTGATCCCGCTCGGCCTGCTGGGCGTGCTGTTCATCGTGACGCCGAGCGGCCACTGGTTCGGTCTCGATCGCCGGCTGCACGCCCGCCATCCGGGCTCGATCTGGTTCCGCTGACCACCCGCGGCCCGCGACTCCCCGATGGCCCCCGCGTTCCGCGATGCCGACGACGCGACCGAGACCGCACTACGTCGCGACCTCGCTGCCGCATTCCGGCTGGCCGCGCAGCACGACTGGCACGACCAGCTCGCCACGCACATGTCGCTGCGCCTGCCCGGGCGCGAGCCGCGATTCCTGATCAACCCCTACGGCTTGTTCTTCGAGGAGATCACGGCGTCCGCCCTGGTGGTCGTCGACACCCACGGCACGGTGGTGTCCGACACGCCGCGGCCCGTGAACAAGGCCGGGTTCATCATCCACTCCGCGATCCACGGCGCGCGCGAAGACGCACAGTGCGTGATCCATCTGCATACGATCGCCGGCAGCGCCGTGGCCGCGCAGGCCGATGGACTGCTGCCGATCAGCCCCGGCGCGATGTATTTCGCCGGCCGGCTCGGCTACCACGACTGGGAGGGCGTCACGATCGTCCCCGACGAGCAGGCGCGGATCCTCGAGAACCTGGGCGACAACCTCGGCCTGATCTTCCGGAATCACGGCACGCTCACCGTCGGCCGCACCGTTGGCGAGGCGTTCGAACGCATGTACGTGCTGGAAAAAGCCTGCAGGATCCAGGTCGCCGCGCAAGCCGGCGGCCGGCTGGTGCTCCCGGGCGCAGAGTCCATCCGCGCCGTGTATCCGCAGCTGCAGAGCTTCGGCGACGTGGCGGGCCTCACCTGGGCCGCGCTGCTGCGACGCCTCGAGCGCACGGAGCCCGGGTATCGCGAATGAGGCGCCGGCCGATTGCCCCGCACGCCGAGACAGGGGCCGCACAACAAGAAAAAGCCCCCGGCTCTTTCGAACCGAGGGCTTCGTCTATTTGAGACCCTGACAGTGACCTACTCTAGCGTTGCAACAGGCAAAACTACCATCGGCGCAGAGCGTTTTCACTTCCGAGTTCGAAATGGGATCGGGTGGTTCCCGCTCGCTATGGCCGTCAGGGAATTCTTTTCGCAGCGACCGAGCCCAGGCACGAAGCCTCTCTCGACCGCTGCGGGTCCGGAAGTTTTTTGTGTGACGACGCGTGTCGCGTTCACTAAATCAAACCTGATGTATCGATGCTCCATCGCAACCATCAAGTGTTCAAACCACTTGAGGTTATATGGTCAAGCCTCACGGGCAATTAGTACCGGTTAGCTGAAGGTGTTACCACCTGTACACACCCGGCCTATCAACCAAGTCGTCTTCTTGGGCCCTTTAGGAGAGTCAAGCTCTCAGGGAGATCTGGTCTTGGGGGGGGCTTCCCGCTTAGATGCTTTCAGCGGTTATCCCGTCCGCACATAGCTACCCGGCAGTGCCACTGGCGTGACAACCGGAACACCAGAGGTGCGTCCATCCCGGTCCTCTCGTACTAAGGACAGCTCACCCTCAAATCTCCAACGGCTACGGAAGATAGGGACCAAACTGTCTCACGACGTTTTGAA
>JAYTNX010000295.1:0-8394 GCA_043748075.1 Pseudomonadota bacterium | reverse complement strand
GTCGGTCATGGTCGTTTCCTCAGACCCCGAGCAGCATGCGGCCCGGATCCTCGAGGCCGTCCTTGAGCGTCACGAGGAACTGCACCGCGTCGCGACCGTCGATGATGCGATGGTCGTAGCTCAGCGCCAGGTACATCATCGGGCGGATCACCACCTGCCCGTTCATGGCCACCGGCCGCTCCTGGATCTTGTGCATGCCGAGGATCGCGCTCTGCGGAGCGTTCACGATCGGCGTCGAGAGCAAGGAGCCGAACACGCCACCGTTGGTGATCGTGAAGGTGCCGCCCGTGAGCTCCTCGATCGACAGCTGGCCCGACCGGGCCCGCAGGCCATAGTCGCCGATCTGCTTCTCGACGTCGGCGAAGCTGCGCAAGTCGGCATCGCGGACGATGGGTACGACCAGGCCGCGATCGGTCGAGACGGCGACGCCGATGTCGTAGTACTCGTGATAGAGGACCTCGGTGCCTTCGATGCTGGCGTTGACGACTGGATACTTCTTCAGCGCCTCGATCGCCGCTTTCACGAAGAACGACATGAATCCGAGCTTCACGCCGTGGGCCTTCTCGAACTTGTCCTTGTAGCGCGCACGCAGTTCGTTGACGGCCGTCAGGTCGACTTCGTTGAAGGTCGACAGCAGCGCCGCGTCGTGCTGGGCCTTCAGCAGGCGCTCGGCGATGCGCTGGCGCAATCGTGACATCGGCACGCGCTGCTCCGCCCGTGCTCCCGTCGACACCGGGCTGACTGCCGACACCGGGGTGACCGCCGGCACGGCGGCGATGGCCGGCGCCGCGCCCGCGGCGGTGGCCACGCCCTGCTTGCCGAGGTGGCCGACGACATCGGACTTGGTGAGCCGCCCGTCGCGGCCCGAGGCGGCGATCTGGCCTGGATCGAGCTTGTTTTCCTCCACCATCCGCCGTACCGCAGGGCTGAGCTTCGCCGACTCTGCGCTGGCGGTCGCTGCGGCGGACGGCGCCGGTACCGGCGTGGCCAACGTCGACGCCGGGGCCGCAGCAGCCACTGGCTTGGCGGCGGCCCCCGTACCTGCCGCGGCAGCTCCGGGCTCGTAAATTGCGAGCAGGTCGCCGCTGCGTACCGTCGTTCCCGCCTGGATCAGGATCTGTTTCAGCGCGCCGTGGGCCGGCGCCGGCACCTCGAGCACCACCTTGTCGGTCTCGAGATCGGCGAGGTTCTCGTCGCGGCTCGTGCCCTCTCCCGGCTGCTTGCGCCAGGCGACGAGCGTCGCGTCGGCGACGGATTCGGGAAGCTGCGGTACGCGGATTTCAATGCTCATCGGACAGTATCCTTCAGGAACTCTTGCGCAGGCCACTGGCGGCAGCCGCAGTGGCAGCCGTGGTGGCAGAGAGGCGTGTGGTCTCGCGCCCCGATTCTTCGCGAGCGCTCGAACGCAGCGCCGCGTCGATCAGCGCCGCCTGTTCGGCTTCGTGGATCTTGGCGATGCCGGTGGCCGGCGCCGCCGCAGGCGCGCGGCCGGCGTACAGCAATTCGCGCTTGCCGGCGATCGGCCGGTCGAGCTGGTGGCGGATCTGGTACCAGGCGCCCTGGTTCTGCGGCTCTTCCTGGCACCAGACGACCTCGCGCGCGGCGGGATACCGACGCAGGATGGCGTCGTACTCCTCGACCGGAAACGGATACAGCTGCTCGAGCCGCACCAGCGCCACGTCGCGCAGATCGGCGCTGCGTCGCGCCTTCAGCAGGTCGAAGTAGACCTTGCCGCTCGAGAAGACGATGCGGCGCACCTGCGCCGGATTCAACTCATCGACCTCGTCGAGGATGTTCGCAAAGCTGCCGCGCGACAACTCCTCGAGCTTCGACACCGACAGCTCGTGGCGCAGCAGGCTCTTCGGCGTCATCACCACCAGCGGCTTGCGGAACGTGCGCAGCATCTGCCGGCGCAGCATGTGAAACATCTGCGCCGGCGTCGACGGCACGCAGACACTCATGTTCTGCTCCGCACAGAGCTGCAGGAAGCGCTCGAGGCGCGCCGAGGAGTGCTCCGGGCCCTGACCTTCATAGCCGTGCGGCAGGAACAGCACGAGGCCGCAGAAGCGGCCCCACTTCGATTCGCCCGAGCTGATGAACTGGTCGATGATCACCTGGGCACCGTTGGCGAAGTCGCCGAACTGACCTTCCCAGATCACCAGCGCGTTGGGCTCGGTGGTCGAATAGCCGTACTCGAAACCCATCACGGCCACTTCCGACAGCACGGAGTCGATGATCTGCACGCGCGGCTGCCGCTCGTTGATGTGCTGCAGCGGGATCCAGGCTTCGCCGGTCTGCTGGTGATGCAGCACTGCGTGACGATGGAAGAAGGTGCCACGGCCGGCGTCCTGGCCGCAAAGCCGCACGCTGAAGCCGTCCTGCACGAGCCCGGCATAGGCGAGCGTCTCGGCACAACCCCAGTCGAGCGGCATCTCGCCGGCGACCATCCGCGCGCGGTTTGCCATCACCTGCTGCACGCGGGGATGGAGCAGGTAACCCTCAGGCACCTTGACGACTTTCTCGCCCAGCGCGCGCAGCATCTCAGGCTCGATACCCGACTTGACGCGATCGGCCCAGTCGATCTGCGTGTAGGCATCCCAGTCGACGGTGTATTTGTTGCCGATCATGCCGAGCGAGGCGCGGGCCTGCGGCCGTCCCTCGTCCAGGCCGGCGCGATACTGCTCGATCAGGCCGTCGGCCTCGGACGAGGTCAGAAGGCCGGCGGCGATCAGGCGATCGGCATAGAGACGGCGCGCCGTCGGGTGCTTGCGGATCACGCCATACATGACCGGCTGGGTCGCGGCCGGCTCATCGGCCTCGTTGTGCCCGAGACGGCGGTAGCAGACGAGGTCGATCACGACGTCCTTGTGGAAGCGCATGCGATAGCGCATCGCGAGGCGCGTGACGAACACGACGGCCTCGGGGTCGTCGGCGTTGACGTGGAAGATCGGCGCTTCGAGCATCTTGGCCGCATCGGAGCAGTACATCGTCGAGCGGGCGTCTTCGGGCTTCGAGGTCGTGAACCCGACCTGGTTGTTGATGACGACGTGCATCGTGCCGCCGGTGAAAAAGCCCCGCGCCTGTGACAGCTGCATCGTCTCCATGACGACGCCCTGACCCGCGAAGGCCGCGTCGCCATGGATCACGACCGGAACGACCCGAACGCCGGCCGCGTCGCCACGGCGCTCCTGGCGCGCGCGCACCGAGCCTTCCACCACCGGATTGACGACCTCGAGATGTGACGGGTTGAACGCCAGCGCCACGTGCACGTTGCCGCCCGGGGTGCTCAGATCGGCCGAGAAGCCCTTGTGGTACTTCACGTCGCCCGAGCCCTTCATGTGCGAGGTGTCGTACTTGCCCTCGAACTCCGAGAACAACACGGACGGCGCCTTGCCGAGCACGTTGACCAGCACGTTCAGCCGGCCGCGGTGCGCCATGCCGATGACGAACTCCTCGGCACCCATGCCGCCGCCGTTCTGGATCAGGTCGTCGAGCAGCGGGATCAGCGCGTCGCCGCCTTCGAGCGAGAAGCGCTTCTGACCGACGTACTTGGTGTGCAGGTAACGCTCGAGACCCTCAGCGGCCGTCAGCTGCCAGAGGATGTTGCGACGCTCGTCGGCGGAGAACTGGTGGTGCATCCGGCCGGTCTGGAACTCGTCCTGCAACCAGAGGCGCTCCTCGGTGTTCGAGACGTGGGCGAACTCTGCGCCGACCGCGCCACAATAAATGTGGCTGAGCTGCGCGATGATCTCGCGCAGCTTGGCGCGACGCGCCACCTTCTCCACCCGGCTACCGGTGAAGAACTCGGTGTCGAGATCCGCCTCGGACAGGCCGAAGTACTCGAGGTCCAGCACGCGCGGCCGCGGCCGCTGGGTCAGTCCGAGCGGGTCGAGGTTCGCGACCAGATGGCCGCGGTTCGAATAGATCTGCACCAGGCGCGACACCGCGCCCTGCTTCGCCGACGCATCGCTGGAGGCATTCGCGGACGCGGCTGCCGCGCGCGGTAGGCGCGCCCGCTCGGTGATGCCGAGCTGGATCGAACGATGCGAGTTCTCGGCACCGCCACCGACCGCGAGGCCATTGAACGCGAGGCCATTGAAATAGTTCCGCCAAGTCTCGGGAACGGAGCCCGCGTCGGCGATGAAGCGTTCATACATCGCCTCGACGTACTCGGCGTTGCCGCCGGAGAGCGGGCTCGAGAGAATCAGCTCATTGCGCGTGGCGCCCATGGGAAATGAAGCCCTCCGCTCCTCGGGAGCGTCAGCCTGTGATCAAGGAAATCAGGAGTTTAACGGAACGTGGCGCGCCGCGCCAAAACCGAGTGCACGGAATTCACCCGCCTGCCGCACCGAAGGTCAGGTGCTCCAGCAGCCACCATTCGTAGGCCACCAGGGCGACGTAGACGAACAGCACGCCATAGAGGATCGCCGCCACCGGCACGCGGCCGAACGCACGCATCCGCGCGAGCAGGATCAGCAGGATCACGCCGCCCGAGGTGAGCGCCATCTTCCAGGCGGCAAAATCGACCCCCGGGTTCTGCACTAGAGGCTCCATGAACGGGTTGGCCTCGTTCGCGCCGAGACCGATCAAGGTGATCGTCAGAAACGCATCGGCGACCGACAGGAGCAGGATCAGCAGGGCCACGGCCAGCCACTGGGGGTGATGCCAGTCCAGCGCCGCCAGATGCCGCTCGTCGTCGCGGCGCGGCAGGCGACGGCGCTGCCGGAAGCTGCCGATCAGCAGCGCCCTGAGAGTGCTGCGTCGGCGATCGGCCCCTTGGCGTCGCTCGCGGTCGAGCGTGGGGTCCGGAGCAAGTGGAGGCACGCGGCGCGGTATCCGTCTGGGGTTCGTCGGTGCGCGGGGCGCCGGTGGCACCGATTCTAGTCAGAGGCAGCCGCGCCAGACCGGGCCGTAGTGTGACCGGCCTCCCACTTCAATCGAACTCGCGCCGCACGAACACCGAGGCCTCGAAGCGGTCGAAGCGAAACAGCGACACATTCGAGCGATTTTCCGTGTAGCGAACCTGCGGCGCGATTCGCCAGCCGCGGGCCGGCCACTCGCGCGCCTCCAGACCCAACGCCGCCACGACCTGCCGATCCAGCCGGTCGATGCCGAAGAAGCCGCGGGCACCGAAGAAATCCGACGTCAGCCAAGACAGTTCCCCGAACAGTGCGCGGCGCGGGCCGATCGACGCCGCGCCGAAGAGCCGCGCGCCGTAGCGATCGTTGGCGTACGGCGAGCTCGCGCGGCGCGTGTCGTCGCGCCCGCCGAGCAAGGCGACACCGAGTGTCGGGACGCCGGCCGCGGTGCTGCGCCGCTGCAGTGCGCCGCCCCAGAGCGCGCGACGCACGTCGAGCGGGTCGAAGCGATCCGGCCGGTAGTCGAGCACGATCACCCGAGCCGCGCCGACCAGTTCCCAGGCCGAGGACATCGGCCGCGACGCCGACGCTTCGAGGTAACCCGAACGAAAATACGATTCCCCGTCGAGCCAGCCCGTGGCGATATTCGCGCCAACGCCCGTCGTCCAGGCCCCGAAGTGCCCCGTGAGTCCGAGGCCCGCGTCGAGCACACTCTGGTCGACGAACTGCGCGTCCGGGTTCAGACGATGTCCCGCGCGCAACAGTGTGACGATACCCAGGCGCGGCGCCTGCGAATACTCGCGTCGCAGCGACGCGCCGACCTCGAGAAACGGCGACCCCTGTTGCACCGCGCGCGGGTCGAGCGTGAAACCGAACACCGATTCCGACGTCGAGGCGTTCGCGTTCGAGTCGTAGCCAGCGCCCGCGAGCAGGCCCATCACCTGCCGCGCGCCGCGTCGCACCGGCGCCGCGGTGAGCCCGTCCAGGGCGCGTTGCGCCGCGACGCGCGAGATCGCGGACGCACTGCGCTCGAGGATCCACTGGTACTCGCGCCGCGCGCCTGCCGAATCGCCGAGCGTCGACAGCGCTCGCGCGAGCTCGAGCCTCGCCCCGTCGAAGCGCGGCTCGATCGCCAGAATCCGCTGCAGCGGCGCGACAGCCGCTGTGGCGCGGCCACTCTCGAGCGCGGCCAGCGCCAGCAGATAGTCGAACTCCGTATCGCCCTGCAGGGTCGCCTCGAGCGGCGACAGCAGCGTCCACGCGTCTGCCGCGCGGCCCTCGGCGAGGGATTGCGCGGCCCGTGCAACCTGCGGTCGGGCTTGCGCCTGCAGCGTCGAAGCAGTCTCGCGGGCACCCGAATCGGTGGAGACCGCCGCGGCGCGCGGCGAGAGCGCGCACGCCAGCGACAGGATCAGCGCGACAGGGAGCAAGACTCGGGACACGGGCGCGAGCATACCGCCGCCTGCGCACCGAGGCCGCAGGAGGTCGTGGTGCCCCCGACAGGAGTTGAACCTGCGACCTACCGCTTAGGAGGCGGTCGCTCTATCCACTGAGCTACGGGGGCGGTGACCACGGACCGCAGAGCCTGGCGGCGAAGAGATGGTGGAGCGGAAGGGGATCGAACCCTCGACCTTCGCATTGCGAACGCGACGCTCTCCCAACTGAGCTACCGCCCCACGTGCCCCGCGAAAGTCGGACTTGCCGAACCCCGCGAAGGCGGGCGATTCTAGCATCCGATTCTCTTGAGGCAAGGCCGAATCGCCCGACGTGCTCGAGTCCGGCTCCATCGCACCGCATTTTTCCTTGCCCGACCAGGACGGGCGGGCACGCGCCCTGGCGGAACTGCTGGACGCCGGCCCGCTGCTGCTCTACTTCTATCCGGCAGACTTCACGCCCGGCGGCACGCGCGAGGCCTGCGCGATACGCGACCTGCACCCGCGCATCGTCGACGTCGGCCTGCGGATCTTTGGCATCAGCCCGCAGCACTCCGACAGCCATCGCCGATTCCGCGCGCAGCATGCCCTGCCCTTCAACCTGCTCTCGGACGTCGGCAAGTCGGTCATCCGCCTGTATGACGTCGACGGACCATTGGGTTTCGGCGTGCGGCGCGCCACCTACCTCGTCGACCCGGACGGCGTGATCCGGGATGGCGTGCTCGCCGACCTGCGCATCGCGCAGCACGAGGTCTTCATCCGCAACGCGCTGTCGGTCGCCGAACGCGAACGCAGCGCCGGCCGTGGCGTCGCGGCGGCCGTCGGCACCGAGCCCCGTCAATAGCGCAGGCGCAGCACGCTCGGCGGTCCGAAGCTCGAGAGCGTCACGACGAACACGGACTCGAAGTCGGCGTCATCGGCAGCGACCTTCACGCGCCCGCCGGTCAGCCGAGCGACGATCTGCGGCACGGTGTCCGAATGACCGACGACCAGCGACGTGCGCCCACGCCCATCGGTGCGCAGCCGCGCCAACAGGGTGTCGAGGTCGCGACCATCGACGGTCACCACCGGCAGGTCGAGGCGCGATGCCAGCGGCGCGGCGGTCTGGCGGGCACGCCGCGTGACGCTGGCAAAGATCGCCTGGACCGCACCGGTGTCCGATCGCACGCCGAACATGCGCGCCAGCCGCTGCGCACGAGCCTCGCCCGCGACAGACAGCGGCGGGTCGTCCGCCACCGTATCGAGCGTCTCGGCATGGCGCAGCACGATGATGGTCGAGATCAGCGTTAGTCGGGTGACGGCGAGGTGAACGCCAACGAACAGCACGGTACTGGCGAACAGCGCAGCCAGCGCCGCGATCCAGAGGGGCGCGAGGAAGGCGCGTCGGCCACGTGCGATGCCGGGGGGATTCGCCATTGCCGGATCATAGTACGGGAGCCGGTTCCGGTAACCTGTCCGACGATGTTCCCTTTGCTACAGATCGGCCTTGCGGGCCTGACGTTCGTGCTGCTGCTGATCGGCGTGGCCATGGCGGCTCGGGCCCGCCGGCAAGTTCCGTGGCTGGCCGCGCAACCCCACTCGGACGGCGCGCAACCCGGTCTGCGGGTCTCGATCATCGCGCCGGCACTCAACGAGCAGCGCCACATCGAGGCGGCGGTGCGCTCGCTGCTCGCGCAGGACTACGTGGCGCTCGAAATCGTGCTGATCGACGACCGCTCGAGCGACGACACGCCACGGATCCTCGAACGACTCGCGGCCGAGCACCCTCGCCTGCGTTGCGTGACGGTGCGCGAACTGCCGAGCGGATGGCTCGGCAAGAACCACGCGAACTGGATCGGCGCGCAGGCCGCCTCCGGCGAGCTGCTGCTGTTCACGGATGCGGACGTCGTCATGCAACGCGGCGCGGTCGACCGTGCGGTGGGCTACCTGCAACGCGGCGGCTGGGATCACCTCGCCGTTGCGCCGCGCGTCGTGCTGCCCGGGGCACTGCTCTCCCAGTTCACGCTGTACTTCGGGATCCTGTTTTCGATGTACGCACGGCCCTGGGCCGCCCGCGACCCGACCAGCCGCGCACACGTCGGCATCGGCGCGTTCAACCTCGT
>JAYTNX010000294.1:0-3995 GCA_043748075.1 Pseudomonadota bacterium | reverse complement strand
TCGACATCGACGGGCGGCGTCGCGACACCCACGCCGCGCATCCAGAGCCTGCTGCTGCGCGCCGTGACGGTCACCTATGACCTCGAGCGCTCGCTGCTGTTCTATCGCGACATCCTCGGCCAGGAGGTGGTCGAAGACGTGCCCCTCGACACCGAGCGCTCGCGCGCCTGGCTGGACTGTTCACCGCGGGCCGAGATCCGGCACCTGATCCTGCGCGGCAGCGCGGAGTACGTGGGCGGACCCATCAGCGGTGGTCGCATCTCCTTCATCAGCATTCGCGAACCCGACGGCCGCGTGCCGCCGACCGCGCACCCGAACCGCAAGGGCTCGCGCGGCGACACCATCCTGCCGCATCGGGTGAAAGGGCTCGACGAGATCTACGGCAAACTCACGGCCGCGAAATTCGAGATCCTGTTCGCACCGCGCGTCTCTGGAACGGGTCTGTCGCGGAACATGATGGTGTTCGATCCGAACGGCAACATCGTCGAGCTGTTCGAATTGAAATGACCGCGCGGGGAATTGTCCATGCCCCACGTCGAGTCGCGTCGCCTCTGCCTGTGTCTGCCGGCACGTCCCGGCTCGTAAGGCCATGCGTCGGGCTCATGGCGACCATGCGATCTATGCGCTTGCGACACGCGCCCGACTGGCTGACGATGCACCCATCCGCAGTCTCACCCGGAGGCGCCTCCATGAACCGCTCCCCTCTCCAACCGGTGACGGCCGAACAGATCGACACCTATCGTCGCGACGGCGTCGTGCTGATCCGCAACGTGCTGGACGCGGCGTGGATCCGCCGGATGCAGTTGGCCATTGCCGAAGTGACGGCGCGGCCGGAACAGTACGGCCTGCTGGGTCCGTCGCACGGCGCGATGACCTCGGTCTGCTTCATGTCGCGGCAGCCCGGTGCGTTCCGCGATTTTGCACTTCACTCACCGGTGGGCGAAGTGGTTGGCCGGGTGATCGGCGCAAACACGATCCGCCTGTACCACGATCATCTTTTCGCCAAGCCGCCGCGCTCGCCGAAGATCATGCAGTGGCATTGCGACGAGACCGCCTGGCCGGTGCGCGGCGAGATGGCGCCGAACATCTGGACGGCGTTCTCGCCGGTCAACGCGGAGAACGGCCGCATCGAATATGTCGCCGGCTTTCACCGTCACTGTGTCGATCACGACCTGCACTTCGGTTTCCGGCCCGACCAGGCAAACGGGCTGTGCCCCGACTTCGAGAAGGAGCGCAGCAATCCCGCGTTCCCGTTCCGCTTCGTCGGCTTCGACATGGAACCGGGTGACGCGGTGGTGTTCCACCCGCACACGCCGCATTTTTCCCGGGGCAACGAGTCTGCGTCGCTGCCGCGCATCGGGCTGGCCGTGCGGATGTTCGGCGACGACGTCCGCTGGTACAACACGCCCTACAAGGCACCGATTCCCGACGTCCCCGAGCTGTCGGAAGGGCAGCCTCCGGATGGCGAACGGTTTCCGGTGATCTGGCGGCGCCCGGTGTCCGTCGCGGCCTGAGACGGCGCGACCGGCCGCGATGCGGCCGCCAAACCGGCAGGCCGCGGCATCGCTCTCAGCCTTCGAGCACGCGGCCGAACAACGACTGCATCACCGCCTCGGCGGGCGCGTCGAACATCAACGACAGCCCGCGCGTGTTCGCACCCATCGTCGAACGATGTCCCTGGCCAGCGGTATCGAGTGCGATCAGCAGGTCGCCCGCGACCAGGCGCCGACGCTCGCCGCTGCCGATCTCCAGCTCCATGTAGCCCTCGAGCATCACCGACACGCCGCCCGGGCCGGACGTGTGCCAGTCCACGAAACGTTCGTGCGGCGATTCCGCATACATCCAGCCACGCGCGCCGAGCACGCCCGTCGTCAGACGGCCCACCGCGTCGGTCTTGAGGGCGAGCGATTCGTCGGCGAATCGTGACTGGCCGTCACGGCCGCTGTAAAGACAGTAGATCGTGCCCATCGCCTCGCCTCAGGGGCTCGCCGCGAACTGCGCGCGCAACCCCGCCAGCTTCTCCGCCGTCAGGTCGTAGCGCGAGATCGCGAAGATCGCGCAGAGCTGGAACACCGGCGGCAGGATCGCCATGCAAACGTAGATGCCGAGGATCGCACTCTGCGGCTGCTGGACCACGCGACCCTCGGTCGTCGCCACATAGCCCATCGCGGCCAGCAGGAAGCCGATGATCGCCACCCCGAACGCGCCGGCCGCCTGCTCGACGAACACGAATACGCCGGTGAACACCCCCTCGCGCCGCAGTCCGGTGCGGTAGTGATCGAACTCGATCGCATCCGGCAGCATGGCCTGCGTCAGCAGGAAGGTGCCGCCGCCCGCGAGACCGATCGCCACCGCGCGCGCGAAGATCAGCGCCACCGGCTCGTCCGGACCAGCGAACCACCACGAGAAATGGGCGAGGCCATAGCAGGCGCCGGCCAGCATGAAGCCGCGCGGCTTGCCGAACACGCGCGCGACGCGTAGCCAGATGGGCTGCGAGCCCACCACGGACAGCGACTGCACCATCAGGAACGTGCCGAGCCAGGCGTCAGAGGCCTTCAGCACGTGCTTGGTGAAGTAGGCGAAGGTCGTCAGCGTGAAGGCGAGCACGACGAAGTAGAGGAACTTCGCGACCAGCAGCCAGACGAAGGGACGGTTCTGCAGTGCCGAGCGCAGCTGCTCGACCAGGCCCGGCGGCGGCTCCGCCGGCCGCGCGGTGCGCGGCGCGTCGCGCAGCATCCACACGCAGAGCAGCGTCGTCGCCGCAGCGATGCAGGCGATCACGACGGCCATCCGCGCATGCCCGGCGCGCGTCGCGCCCCAGGCGGCGAGCAGCATCGGACCGACGCCGAGCCCGAGCGTCGAACCTGCCGAGGAAAACAGCACCCGGAATGACATCAACTGGGTGCGCCCGTGGTAGCTGTCGGTGATCTCGGCCGGCATTGCCAGATAAGGGATCATCAGCATCGAATACGTGGTCGCGAACGCGAGCATCGCCACGGCCATGTAGACGACGAGGCCGTTGCCGGCCGGCAGCGGCACGGCGAAGGCCGCCACCACGACGACGGCGCTCAACAGGCCGCCGGCGAGGATCCACGGCAGCCGGCGCCCCCAGCGTGTGTCGACGCGATCGCTGAGCGCGCCGATCATCGGATCGTTGACCGCGTCCCAGATCTTGGCCACCGCGAACACCGACGACGCGAGCGCGGCCGCAATGCCGAGCGTGTCGGTCATGAAGCGCAACAGCAGCACGTTGGCCGTCACGCTCAACGCGCTGCCGGGCAGCGAGCCCAGCCCCCAGCCGATGCGCAGCCGCAGCGAAGGTTCCTGCACGCCGCCTCTACGCCTCAGATCGTCGGCTTGCCGCGGCCGGCGAGAATGTCCGCCGGATCGGCGTTCGGGTCGAGGCAATGCCCGGTCTTGGGCACCTGCACCGAGACACTGAAGCAGCCGTCCGGACCGGCGCCCGAGATATGGCCGCCGCCGGTGCAGTCCTCCGCAAATAGGATGTCGCCCAGCCGGAACGCCCATTCGGAGCCGTCCTTGAGCTTCACTACCAGCGTGCCGAACAGCGGAATCAGGATGTTCGGCTGGTTCGCCACGTGATACTCGAGCATGAAGCCCGGCCCCATCGTGCCCAGGGTCACCCGCTCGGCGGGCCGGCGCAGCAACCACTGCGACTGCAGCGCCTGAGGCCTCGGGAGGTCGATCGGGCGGATCGCCGATTCGCCATTCGGGCCGGTGAACATGTGGAAGGCGCGTTTCAGCCAGGGCTGCGCGGCCGGGCTGCCGATCCCGAGCCCGGCGAGCGCCGCGCCGACCGTCCCCGCCAGCAGCACATCGCGTCGTCTTTGCATCGCCGTCACCCCGCCTAGAACCTGCCCAATGCTCGCACCCCTTTACCGGCTGTCCAACGCATAGCTAGCATGGGCATCATGAAGTCCGCTCATCTTTCCCGGCTGGACCTCAACCTGCTCAAGGTCTTCGCCGCCGTGCAC
>JAYTNX010000293.1:0-4874 GCA_043748075.1 Pseudomonadota bacterium | reverse complement strand
GTCAGCGCGCTGCGTCGAGCAGCGTCTGGAACATCTCGTTGGCGATGCGGATCAGCTGTGCCGCCGCCTGGTAGGCCTGCTGGTAGCGCAGCAGGTTCGCGGCTTCTTCGTCGAGATTCACGCCCGAGAAATTCTGGCGCTGCGCGACGGCGTCGTCCTGCAGCACCTGCTGGGCGTCCCGGTTGATCTGCGCCTGCTGAGTCGCGACGCCGATCTCGCTGGTCAGCCGGCCGAGCGAAGCGGGCAGCGAAGTCGTGCCGCCATCGAGGCGCGGTGCCGCGAAGCCGGTGGCCAGCGCCAGCATGTTGCGGTTGTCGCCAGTGGCGCCGCTGGCATCGAGCACGGAGAAGCGATCCCCGGCGGCCGGGACACCCGACACCGTCACTCGCCAGCCGTTGAGATCGATGGGCTGGCCGCTGCTGTAGGTGAAGCTGCCCGAGCCGTTCACGGAATAGGTGGTCGGCGTCAGGAACTGCAGGGTCACCGGACTGCGCAGCTGCGCATTGGCGGGATCGAGTACCTCGCCGGACGAGATGGTCGCCGCCCCGGAATTGGCCGCGTTGGCCGCGGCAACCACGGGCGCCGCAGCCGCGATCCGCAGCGGGTCGGCGATCAGCAGGTCGAACCCCTGGATCGCATCGCGCGTCGGACGCAGCAGCAGGCGGTCGCCGGTGGCCGGGGTACCGCTGACGACGATCGAGAGGCCGTCGGCACGCAGCGGATCGGCGCTCGTGCCGGTACCGGTCAAGGTCACCGGCGCGCCGGTGTCGAGTCGCTTCAGCGTCCAGGTCGAGCCGCCGAACTCGAGTTCGTAGTCGCTGCCCGTCAATGCGGCGGCCGAGGTCCGCGTGACCGCGGCCAGGGCATTGCCTGCATTGGTCGAGCGGGCGACGCCGGTGGCCGCACCCAGCCCGAAGACATCCGCCCCGAGGGAGCCCTTGAGGTCGACGCCTGCGCGATGTTGCGAGTTCACCGCTTCGGCGAGGCCCACCGCGATGCGACCGAGGTCGTTGCGCGCCGGGTCGAGAACCTGCGAGCGGAAATCGAGCAGGCCGCCGAGCGTGCCGCCGGACAGCGAGGCGGTGATGTCGACCGTGCCCTGGTTGCCGGTCAGGGTAACCCGCGATCCGGCGCCATCAAAGGTGTCGCGCGCGACCGCCAGCGTACTTGCGCGTTCGTTGAGGACCAGCGCCTGCCCGCGCCCGACGAAGACATTGAGGATGCCGTTGTCCTGCGGGACCACGTTGATGCCAACCTTGCCGGCGAGCCGGTCGAGCAGCCGATCGCGCTCATCGAGCAGATCGTTCGGCGGCTGCCCCGTCGCGGAATAGCCGGCCGTGATGTCCTTGTTGAGGCGCGCGATCCCTGCCGCGAGCGCATTGATCTCACCAGTCTCGACGCCGAGCCGCGACGCGCTCTCGGCGTCGAGGTCGCGCAGCTGGGTGTCGACGTAGGCGAACCGGTCCGACACGCTCTGCGCCTCGCCCAGCAGCACCTGACGAGCGGCCACCGAAGTCGGCTCGGTGGCGACGCCCTGGATCGCGTTCTGCAGCTTCTGCATCGCCCCGGAGAGGCCGGAGTCGCCGTCGACGAACAGCTTGCTGACCCGCTCGGCCTGCGCCGCGAAAATGTTGAGGCGCTCGACCGTCGCGTTCGAACCGCGCGCCTGCGAGACGAGGAAGTCGTCGACCTGCCGCCGCACGGTCTGCACGTCGACCCCGTTGCCGATCCAGCCGTTGGAGAACGCCGACGCCGGACGCGTGCCGAGCTCGACGCGCTGCCGCACGTAGCCCTCGGTGGTGGCGTTGGCGATGTTGTGGCTGGTGGTGTCCAGGGCCCGCTGGAATGCCAGCAGGCCGGACAGTCCCGTCGACATGACGTTGGCCAAGGTGCGTTACTCCATGAACGGTCGAGGCGGAGACCGTCAGCCCGGCCGTTCTGACGGCTGTATCGGCAAGGAATCGCCGGGCTTGAGACCCGCGTCGAGGATGGCGCGCACGCCGGCGACCACCGAGGTGAGCTTGCTGGCATAGGCCGGGTCGGTGGCGTAGCCACCGCGCTGCAGCGCACCGGCGAAAGCGGCCGCGTCCGTGCCGGTGCCGAGCGCCGCGGCGTAGCGGGAAGATCCCTTCAGCAACGCGACATAATCTCCGAAGCTCGCGCCGGCGGAGTCGTAGACGCGAAACGGCTCGACGCGGGCGCCTGGCACACCCCGGTCGAATTCCACAGTGCTGGAGCCGACCGCCGGCCCCTGCCAGCTGGCGCCTGCCTTGATCCCGAACAGGTTGAAGCTCGACGCGCCATCAGCGTTGCGCGGCATGGAGCGCCCCCACCCCGTCTCGAGCGCGGCATGCGCGATCAGCGTCTGCGGCGCCACGCCGAGTTCGCGCGCCGCCGCCTCGGCGTGTGGCAGCATGTCGCGAACGAAGGCCTCGCGACGCGCCACATCGGCCACCGGCGGCGAACTCGAGGCCGGCGCGGTGACCGGGGACGCCGCCGCGCCACTCGCGGTGGCCGGCGAGGCCGCCGCCGAATTCGGGGCCGCCGGAATGCCGGCGCCCGACCGCAACAGCTGCTGCACCATCATGTCCGCCAGCCCGAGACCTCGACCGCGCGACATTTCCACCGACAGCTGGTCGTCGAACATGTCCCGATAGAAGCCACTCTGCTGCGAATCGAACAGCGAATCGCCGCTGCTCGCCTGGCGCATGCTCTGCAGCAGCATGCGCGTGAACACGCTCTCGAACTGGCGCGCCGCCTCGCGCAGCGCACCCGGATCCTGTGCGCGCGCGTCGCGCTTGAGCGCGGTCAACGACTGCAGGTCGTTGTAGGTCGCGCCGCGGCTGGGGTCGATCGCCATGCCCTGCCCCGCTCAGATCACGATCAGCTCGGCGCGCAATGCACCGGCCTGCTTGAGGGCTTCGAGAATGGCGACCAGGTCGCCAGGCGCTGCACCAACCCGGTTCACCGCCTGCACCAGCTCGTCGAGGCTCACGCCCGCATCGAACTTGAACATCCGCGCCGGCGGCTGCTCGACGCTCACCTCCGAGCGCGCGACTGCGACCGTGCTGCCCTCAGCCAGCGCGTTCGGCTGACTGACGTCGGTGCGTTCCGTGATGGTCACGGACAGCGACCCGTGCGACACCGCCGCCGGCATCACGCGCACATTGGCGCCGATCACCACTGTGCCCGTCCGCGAATTCACGATGACCCGCGCGGGCGCGTTGCCCGGCTCGATCATCACGTTCTCCAGCGTCGCCACATAGGCAATCCGCTGCCCCTGATCCACCGGCGCCGCCACGCGCACCGAGACGGAATCCAGCGGGGTCGCCGTGCCCTCGCCCAGCAAGCTGTTGATGCCCGCCGCCAGGCGGGTCGCGGTGGTGAAATCCGGTGTGTTGAGGTTGAGCGTCACGTACGGCTCGCTGCCGAAGTTCGAGGGCACCGCGCGCTCGACCGAGGCGCCGTTCGGGATGCGGCCGCCGCTCGGCACGTTCAGCGCGATGCGCGAACCATCCTTGCCCGAGACGCCGAAGCCGCTGACGATCAGGCTGCCCTGCGCCATCGCATAGACCTCGCCGTCGGCGCCACGCAACGGCGCCAGCAGCAGCATGCCGCCACGCAGGCTGCCGGCATTGCCGATCGAGGCGACCGTCACGTCAATTGTCTGGCCGGGCTTGGCGAAAGCCGGCAGTTCGGCGCTCACCGTCACGGCGGCGACGTTCTTGAGCTGCGGGTTCACGTTCGGCGGGATCGTCACGCCAAACCGCGCCAGCATGTTTTTGATGCTCTGCACCGTGAACGGCGCCTGGCTCGTCTGGTCGCCCGTGCCATCGAGCCCGACCACGAGGCCATAGCCCACGAGCTGGTTGCTGCGCACTCCCGCCACCGAGGCCAGGTCCTTGATGCGCTCACTGATCCCCGGCACGGACGACGCCGGTGTGGTGGCCGCGAGAGCCGCACCACCAACCGGACCCCAGGCGGTGAACATCATGAGCACGAGGTGCTTGCGCATGGGTCGGTCCTCAGAACGGCAGCTTCGGCGACATGAAGAAGCGGGCCAGCCAGCTCGGTGCATTCGCATCCGCCAGCGCGCCACGCCCGGCGTAGGTGATCGAAGCGTTGGCCACCTTGGCGGAGGGCACCGAGTTGTCGGGCTCGATGTCGATCGGCCGCACGATGCCGCTGACGCGGATGAATTCCCGGCCCTGATTGATCGTGATCCACTTCTCGCCGCGCACCACCAGGTTGCCGTTGGGCAGGCGGCGCGCGATCGTGACGGTGATGTCGCCGTTGAGCCGGTTGCTCTGGCTGCTCGAACCTTCGCCGTCGAAGCTCGCGTCGTTCTGCAGGCCGCCGCTGAGGATCTCGGTACCGTTGACGGTCACCGGGCGGCCGCCCACCGTCGGTCCCGGCAGCGTCACCGCCGTGCCCTTCGCCGTCGAGGTCTTGGAACTCTTCGACGCATTGGTGTTCTCGACCAGCCGCACGGTCAACACGTCGCCGACGCGGCGTGCGACCGCATTCTCGAACAGCGGGATGTCGTAGCCGGCCTGGTAGATCGCGCCGTTGGCCACGGCAGGTGGCGGCGGCGACTCGGGCATCGGCGGCTCCCACGGGCCATCGCTGCGGCCGAGACCGGCACAGCCGGTGGCGAGTGCGGCGACCGCGACCACGACGAGGCGCGCGTGTGCCGGCAGTTCGAGGGGAGTGAGGATTCGCATTCAGTATTCCGTCGCGCGTCAGAGACGCGTGGTGAGATATTCGAGCATCTGGTCGGTGGTCGAGATCGCCTTGGAATTCATCTCGTAGGCGCGTTGCGTTTCGATCATCGACACCAGTTCCTCGACCACGTTGACGTTGGACGCTTCCAG
>JAYTNX010000292.1:0-2041 GCA_043748075.1 Pseudomonadota bacterium | reverse complement strand
AGCTCCAGCAGACGCGTGGCGAACTCGAGCTCGCCGTCGCGCCAGCGCAGCTGCGCCAGTTCGAGGATCGCATCGGCCAGCAGCGCATGATCGTCGAGGTAGGCGGGCAGGCTGGCGCGGCCGTCGCGCGCGGTCGCGAGCAGTCGCCCATCGCGCCACAGCGTGGCGCGCACGAAATCGAGGGCGCGCGTCGCCGCCTCCGCGAGGTCCGGCCGTCGCAGCGCGCGCGCCGCGCGCGCCAGGCCGCGGATCGCCATCGCGTTCCAGCTGGTCAGCGCCTTGTCGTCGCGCGCCGGCCAGGGTCGTCGGCCGCGTCGCTCGCGCAACAGGGCGCGCGCGGCGTCGATGCGGCGCGTCACCTCGGCGAGGGGCAGGTCGGTGTCGATGGCGATGTCCTGCAGCGCACGGCAGGCCTGCAGGTGCCAGTCGTGAGCCTCGAAATTCGGCGGACGGTCGAGGCCGTAACGCGCGGCGAACAGCGCGTAGTCCGCCGCCGGCAGCAGCGCGCGCACCTCGTCGCGCTGCCAGACATAGAACCGGCCCTCGTGCCCCTCCGAATCCGCATCGAAGCTCGAGCCGAAGCCGCCGTCGGCGGCCTGCAGGTCGCGGATCATCCAGTCGGCGGTCCCGCCCGCGATCTGCGCGAAGAAACCGTCGCCGGTGGCAACAGCCGCCTGCGCATAGACCGCGAGCAGCGCGCCGTTGTCGTACAGCATCTTCTCGAAGTGGGGGATGGTCCACGATGCATCGACCGAATAGCGACAGAAGCCGCCGCCGAGCTGGTCGTAGAGGCCGCCGTCGGCCATCCGCTGCAGGGTCAGCGTCGCCATGTACAGCGCCTGCAGGTCGGGCTCGGGGGAGGTCGCGGTCGCATGCCAGTCGCGCAGCAGGCGCTCGATCGTGGTCGGGTGCGGGAACTTCGGCGCGCCGTCGAAGCCGCCGTGCTGGCCGTCGAAGCGGGACTGGAGACGCGATCGGCTGAGGCGCAGCGGCTGCGCGTCGAGCCGCTGTCGCCGATCGGCCGGAGCCGGGGCGGCGGCCTCGAAGGCCTGCACCAGGGCGGCGTTCTGCTCGCGGATCTCGGTGCCGCGTTCGCGGTAATACTGCGCGACGCGTTCCAGCAACTCGGCGAAGGCCGGCATGCCGAAGCGCGCCTGCTTCGGAAAATAAGTGCCGCCGAAGAATGGCCGCTGGTCCTCGTGCGAGAGGAACATGGTCAGCGGCCAGCCGCCGCCCCGCTGGGTCAGCAACTGGTGGGCGAGCTGGTAGAGGCGGTCGAGGTCGGGCCGCTCTTCGCGGTCCACTTTCACGTTGACGAAGTCCGCGTTCATGCGCGCCGCGGTCGCTTCGTCCGCGAACGACTCGTGGGCCATGACGTGGCACCAGTGGCAGGCCGAATAGCCGATCGAGAGCAGGATCGGCTTGCCTTCGGCGCGGGATCTCTGCAGCGCCTCGGGGCCCCAGGGGTACCAGTCGACCGGCTGGCCCGCGTGTTGCTGCAGGTAGGGGCTGTTCTCGCCCGCGAGCCGGTTCGGCATCGACACTCGGACCCACTTCCGTTTGAGTAGAATGCGCCCCCGCACTATAGCCCATCCCCCGGTGCCCTCTTGACCACCGCTTCCGCCGAGTCGCTGCCGTTGCTGAGACTCAGGCACGGCGAAGATCGCCGTCTGCGCGCCGGGCATCTCTGGGTGTTCAGCAACGAGGTGGACACGAAGGCGACGCCGTTGACCGGCTTCGAGCCCGGCGGGCTGGCGCGCGTGGTCTCGGATCGCGATCACTTCCTGGGCCATGCCTACGTCAATCCGGCGACGCTGATCGCCGCGAGAATCGTGTCGCGCATCGCGGCGCACCCGGTCACCCCCGCGCTGCTCGACGAGCGCCTGCGACGCGCGCTGGCGTTGCGCGAGCGGTTGTATCCGCAGCCCTACTACCGCTGGGTCTACGGCGAGTCGGACGGTCTGCCGGGCCTGGTCCTGGAGCGCTTCGGCGACGTCGTCATCGGCCAGATCGCGACCCTCGGCATGGAGCGCCTGAAGCC
>JAYTNX010000291.1:0-3525 GCA_043748075.1 Pseudomonadota bacterium | reverse complement strand
GCGCTGCTTCTCGGGGTCGTAGCGCACCTCGACATTGCCGATCAGCGGAAAGTCCTTGCGGAACGGGTGCCCGATGAAGCCGTAGTCGGTGAGGATGCGTCGCAGGTCCGGGTGGCCCCGGAACAGGATGCCGAACAGGTCGAAGGCCTCGCGTTCGAACCAGTTCGCTGCGGGCCAGACGTCGACCACGGAATCGACGATCGGATCCTCGGCATCTTCGCAGGGCACCCGCAGCCTTACACGCGCGTTGTGCACCAGCGAGAGCAGGTTGTAGACGACGGCGAAGCGCCGGCCGCCGACCGGCAGCGGCGCGGCGCCGCCGCGGATCACGCCGCGCGAGAAACCCGAGCCCGTGGCCGAGAGCGTCTTCCACTCATCGGTGCCGTAGCCGAGGTAGTCGATGCCGGCGAGATCCATCAGTTGCGCGAAGCGCAGCTCGGTGGAATCACGCAGCAACGTGGCCACCTCGAGCAGGCGGATGGGCTCGACTTCGTAGCAGTTCTCCCCTGGCAGCGACGCCACGCGCGTGGCACGCTCGCCCAGCACCCTGTCGATCCGCGCGGCAACGGCGTGGGCACTCGGGCTCGACAGGCTGGGCTCGTAGGTCATCGCGCTCGACTCGCTGGTCTATACGGGGGTCTGTACGGGGCCACGTGCTCAGCGGGCGACCGTGCTGGTGCGCAGGATCTTCTTCTGCAGCTGGATGATGCCGTACAGCAGTGCCTCGGCCGTCGGCGGACATCCGGGCACATAGACGTCCACGGGCACGATGCGATCGCAGCCGCGGACGACCGCGTAGGAATAGTGGTAGTAGCCACCGCCATTCGCGCAGGAGCCCATCGAGATCACCCAGCGCGGCTCGGCCATCTGGTCGTAGACCTTGCGCAGCGCGGGCGCCATCTTGTTGACCAGCGTTCCCGCGACGATCATCACGTCGGACTGGCGCGGGCTCGGGCGGAACACCACGCCGAAGCGGTCCAGGTCGTAGCGCGAGGCACCGGCGTGCATCATCTCGATCGCGCAGCAGGCCAGGCCGAAGGTCATCGGCCAGAGGGAGCCGGTGCGTGCCCAGTTGACGACCGCATCGACGGTCGTGGTCATCATGCCGTGCTGGGCGAAACCCTGGAGGTCGGTGGTTTCGGCTAGTCCCACTCCAACGCCCCCTTCTTCCACTCGTAGATGAAGCCGACGATGAGGATCAGCAGAAAGATGCCCATCGCCACCAGGCCGAAGCCACCGATGGCATCGAGCGCGACGGCCCAGGGAAACAGGAACGCGATCTCGAGATCGAACACGATGAAGAGAATGGCGACGAGGTAGTAGCGCACGTCGAACTGGATACGACTGTCTTCGAAGGCCTCGAAACCGCACTCATACGCGGAGAGCTTTTCGCGGTCGTCGGGCTGCTGCGCGAAGAACCTGCCGAAACCGGTGCCGAGCAGCAACAGCACGGTGGCGACGGCCGTCGCGACTCCCAGGAAGATCAGGGCGGGAAGGTAGTGTGCAAGCATGGTTGGCGCCTTGGAACGACAAGGAAAAGCAGAGCTGCTGACCCCCATCGCAGGCGCCGAGAATTGTAGCAGGACCGAATCGATATTGGTGCCGACGGGGAGACTCGAACTCCCACGCCTTGCGGCGCTAGCCCCTCAAGCTAGTGTGTCTACCAATTCCACCACGTCGGCAATCGAGATCGGAAACAACGAAGACAGAAACTGCAGTCAGGGGGCGGGCGCAGGCACCGGCGTCCGGGGAACCACGAGTTGGCCGGCGCTCGGCGCCATCGATTCGGGTGCAACCGGAGCGGGCACGGACTGCGCGGGGGCAGGCACCGTGACCGCCGGCGCATCGGCCGGCGCATCGGCCGGCGCAATGGCCGGCACGCTGGTCGGCAAACTGGCCGGTGCATTGGCAGGCTCGAGGCCGGGCTGCGTCGCGACAGGCTGCTCGATCAGGCCGCGCGGCGCGACCGCATCGGGTCGAGAACCGAGCCACGCGAGTGCGAGGCTGTTGAGCATGAAGATCGCGGCGAAAACGGCGGTCGAACGTGACAGTCCCGTCGTCGCGCCACGCGCCCCGAAGACGCTGCCCGAGGCGCCCGCGCCGAAGCCGGCGCCGGCATCGGCGCCGCGACCTCGCTGCAGCAGCACGAGCGCGACGATCGCCAGCGAGGCGAAAACCTGGACAATCGTCAAGACCGTGCGGAGCATCGGATATTCCCGGCGTGCGTGGCGTTCAGGCCGCGGCCGCCGCCAGGATGGCAACGAACTCTTCGGCTTTCAGAGACGCACCGCCGATGAGGCCACCGTCGACGTCCGGCATCGCGAACAGCTCGCGAGCATTGCCGGCCTTGACGCTGCCACCGTAGAGGATGCGCACTGAGCTCGAAATTGTAACATCGAGGGCCGCGATCCGACCACGAATGAACGCATGGACATCCTGGGCCTGCCCGGGCGTCGCCACCCTGCCCGTCCCGATCGCCCAAACCGGCTCGTACGCGATGACTGCAGCGGCGAACGGGCCTGCGCCACCGATATCGAGCACGGCATCGAGCTGACGCCCGACGACCTCGCGTGTCCGGCCCGCATCGCGTTCAGCCAGCGACTCGCCCACGCATAGAATCGGGACCAGCCCCATGCCGAGCGCCGCGCCAAATTTGCGCGCAACCAGAGTATCGGTCTCGCCATAGAGCGCGCGGCGCTCCGAGTGGCCGACGAGCGCACAATCGCAGCCGACGTCGCGCAGCATCCCGGCGGAGACTTCGCCCGTGAAGGCGCCCGATGGCTCGGCACAGACATCCTGCGCACCCAGCCGGATCGGCGATCCGCGCAGCAGGCGGGCGAGTTCCTGCAGATAGACGAAGGGCGGACAGACGATGCATTCGGCCCCCGGTGCAGGCCACGCACCCCGCACCGCATCGATCAGTGCGGTGTTCTCGGCACTCGAACCGTGCATCTTCCAGTTACCGGCGACGATTGGTCGACGCATGAACGTCCCCCCGGGGGAAAAGGCGCGCGATGATAGCCACGAGGCGGTAACCACGCAACGGCGGAACCCGCCGGCGGCAACAGGCTGCGGCCCTCAGGCCGCGGCGGCCGCGCGAACCGCGGTCGCGATGTCGTCGGCGCAGGTTCGGGCCAGCGCCTCCTCTTCGGCCTCGATCATGACCCGAATCACCGGCTCGGTGCCGGAAGCTCGCAATACCACTCGTCCCTGTGTGCCGAGCCGGGTCTCGACGCGCCGGACCGCATCCTGGACCGCCACCACCTTGACCGGGTCGAAGCGCCTCGCCACCTTCACGTTGACCATCACCTGCGGCAGCTTGGTCATGCCGGCCGCGAGCTCGGCGAGCGATCGGCCCGTCTGGCGGATCACCGCCAGAACCTGCAAGGCGGCGACGATCGCGTCGCCCGTGGTCGTCTTGTCGAGCGTCAGGATGTGCCCGGAGGTTTCGCCGCCGAGAATCGCGCCCGTCTCGCGCATCCGCGCCATCACGTAGCGGTCACCGACCTGGGCACGCTGGAAGCC
>JAYTNX010000290.1:0-2394 GCA_043748075.1 Pseudomonadota bacterium | reverse complement strand
CACCCCCATGACGCCACTTCCCGAAATCCGCAATGAATGGAGTTCACACATGAAAGCGCTCATCACGACTGCCGCAGCCCTGTGTCTACTGGCCGCCATGCCACCGCTGCATGCCGGCAACGATCCGGGAGCAAGGTCGGACGACGACGACGCGAACGGGGCCGATGCCGCCTCGCGCAAGTGCCCGGAGTTCGGCACCCTCTCCATGGTCGTGCAGGCCAACGTCACGGATGGCGACGCGGAGATTTTCGTCACCGTGATCGGTCAGGACGATCCGCTGAAATCACCGATCTGCGCCGGTTGTTCGGCGCGTTCCCGGAGGGCATCTACCAATTCACGGCCCGCAGTGTCGCGGGCGACTGCCTCAGGGGCAGCGCCCGTCTCTCGCACCTGATGGCGCTGGCACCGGTTCTGCTGACACCCGGCGAGCACCAGATCCTGCCGCGAGAGCGTTTCCTGGTGCGTTGGAGCGCCGTACCGCAGGCGGTCGGCTATGGCGTCGAAATCAAGGACGTCGCCACCGGCCGCAAACTGGTGGCCGAACTTCCCGCCGGTTCCCTGAACTTCCTGGTGCCGCCCGGCTGGCTGCAGACCGCTACGGCGTATCAGGTGGCCGTGGGCGCGACCCTCGCCAGCGGCAACGCCAGCAGCGGCGAGATCGTGGTCAGTACGGCGGTGGAGTAACTCGAGGCCGGCTGCAATACCGGCCCTGGCTAGTAGTGGGGCGGAATCTCGGTCTCAGTCATCGAACCGCCCGGCGCCGAACCGAGCTCGTCGAGCAGCTGCTGGTTGCGGGCGACCACCCGGTCCAGTGCCTGCTGCTGCCGATACAGCACGTCGCTGACCTGCTGCAGCGCCTGTTCGAGGTAGGAGACCTTCGTTTCCAGCGCTTCGAGCCGCGCAGCGTCGTGGGTAGTCATGCCGGCAAGGCTATGTCACGTCGGCCTTCGTGCCAACGCTGTCGTGACTTCGCCGGCGGACGCGCCCGGCCGCCGGCGCGGGTGTGCGGCCGTGGCTGGCGAGCTGGTCGCCCTGCTCGGCCGCAGTTGCGCTCGGCCTGCCACTCAGCAGTGCGGCATACTGACGTTCTCATGAACACGAACATCAATGATTCGGGCATCGTGATCGGCGCCGGCCGTACCGAACGGGCGATCGCGATCGACGTGGTCCGCGAGTTCCTCGACGCGCTCGGCCGCCGCGATCTCGAGGCCGCGCGTGCCTATCTCGCCCCGGGTTTCACGATGACCGTCTCGGGCAACCATCGTTTCCGCAGCCTGCCGGAGTTCGCAGTCTTCAGCGCTTCGCGCAATGGCCCGGCCCGCAAGCATATCGATGGGCTGGAAGCCTGCGAAGCGCCGATCGGCGTCGCCGTTTACGCCAGCGGCACGATGTCGGGGCACTGGCTCGATGGCACGGCCTTCCAGGGTGTGCGCTACTGCGACCGCTTCGTGCTTCGCGAGGGTCTGATCCACGATCTGCAGGTCTGGAGCGACATGGCCGAGTTCCGTCCCCGCTGAGACGGACCGGACTTCGTCATCTGCCGCAACGGCGCCCAGGAATGAGACGTTGATTGCCGCCGCCCAACTGCCGGACTTTGGCGCCATCGTCGGCGCCGGGCACCTGCGCTTGGACCCGCGCTCACTGGAGTATTTTGCGCGCGACATCTTCTTCTGGCCCGACGCGCGCCTGCCTCGCGCCGTGGTCGCCCCGGGCTCGGTCGAGGAAGTGCAGGCGCTGGTGCGCGCCTGCGCTGCGGCCGGTCTGCGCATCGTCTGCCGCGGCGGGGGCATGTCGTACAGCGGCGGCTATGTGCCGCACGTCGACGACTGCGTGATCCTCGACCTGCGCCGGCTGGATCGCGTGCGTGAACTGAACCTCCAAGACCAGTACGTGACCGTCGAGGCGGGCTGCACCTGGATGGCGCTGTCCGCGGCACTCGAGCCGTCGGGCTTGCGGCCGCTGTTCAAGCCGCCGTACTCCGGCATCCACTCCACCGTCGGCGGCATGCTCTCGCAGGGCATCGCCGAGGAGATGGGAGGATTGCTGGGACTCGAGGTGGTGCTCGCCAACGGCGAGCGGCTGAGCACCGGCTCCGGCGCTCGGGCGGACGATACGTCACCGTTCTTCCGCAACTTCGGACCTGACCTCGCCGGGCTCTTCATCGCCGATGGCGGGACCCTCGGCATCAAGACCGCCGCGACGATCGCGCTCACACCGCGACCTCGCGCAACCGGCTATGCGTCGTTCGCATTCGAGAGTTTCGAGGCGCTGGTGCGCGCGATGGTGGTCTGCAGCCGTGAGCGCCTCGCGTGCCGGATGATGGGTCTCGACCCGCGCAAGAGCCAGAACGCGCCGCGCGTGGGGTTTCGCGACGCGTTGCAGACGCTGGCCAAG
>JAYTNX010000289.1:0-4310 GCA_043748075.1 Pseudomonadota bacterium | reverse complement strand
TCGCTCATGGGCAGGACCTCATCAAATGCGCCAGACCAGGCTGGGCGAGTAGCGAGATTGTTGCACGCGTACCCCGATGCCGCGAACTGCGGCAGTGGCCGCCGAAGAAGATTATCCGGCCAATACCTGGCGCAATGCACGGGAATGACGAATGGCTGCGCACTTTGGCGCGCGTAAAATCCTCGCATCATGCCGACCATCGAAAGCGGAGGCCTGCTCGAACGGGTGCGCGAACGGGTGCGAGCTCGTCACTACTCCCTCCGCACGGAGCGGGCCTATCTGCACTGGATCTGGCGCTATATCCGCTTCCACGGCAAGCGCCATCCGCGCGAGCTCGGTCGGGAGCACCTGGAGTCGTTCCTCTCGTCGCTGGCGACCGACTCCAAAGTCGCAGCCTCGACGCAGAACCAGGCCTTGAGCGCGCTCCTCTTCCTCTATCGCGAGGTGTTGGCCGAGTCGGACGGCAAGCGCGGCACGGTGCCATGGCTGGACAACGTCACGCGGGCGAAGAAGCCGGAGCGTTTGCCGGTGGTGCTGTCGCCGTCGGAGGTGCAGCGGCTGCTGGGGCGATTGCAGGGCGAAGCCTGGCTGCAGGCGGCCTTGATGTACGGGTCGGGGTTGCGGGTCAGTGAAGCGGCGGGCATTCGCATCAAGGATCTGGACCTGGAGCGGCGCGCGCTGGTCGTGCGCGGGGGCAAGGGGCAGAAGGATCGCACGGTGATGGTGGCGGATCGGCTGGTGCCGCATCTGGAAGCGCAGCGGATCCGGGCGCGCACGCGCTGGGACGCGGACCGGGCGGCGGGCCTGGGCGGGGTGTCGTTGCCGTTCGCGCTGGCGCGCAAGTATCCGCAGGCGCCAGTGGAGTGGGGGTGGTTCTGGCTGTTCCCGGCGGACGAGTTCTGCGCAGACGCGTTCTCGCGCGCACCGGTGCGGCATCACCAGGATCTGGCGCGGATGCAGCGGGCGTTCAAGTCGGCGCTACGCAAGGCGGGCATCGAGAAGCCGGCGACGCCGCATACGTTGCGGCATTCGTTCGCCACGCACCTGCTGCAGGCGGGATCGGACATCCGCACGATCCAGGAGCTGCTGGGCCACAACGACGTCAGCACGACGATGATCTACACGCACGTGGTGGGTCGCGCGGGGTCGGGGACGATCAGTCCGATGGATCGGTTGCTGGAGTAGCGGGCGGCGGCTTGTCCGGGCGGGTCGCCGTCGCTAGATTGGCTTCGCGCATCACGTGCGGTTCGCGCAGGCGCGAATCCACTCGAGTGGGGGAGAGTCGTCATGAATCCGTTCTCAATTCGTCGCCTGACGGCGTTGGCGCTGCTGGGCGCGGCAACAGGAATTGGCTCGGCACCCGCTGCGGCACAGGGCGCGCGGAACACGATCGCGATCGTGGGGTCCTCGACGGTCTATCCGTTCACGACCACAGTGGCGGAGAAATTCGGTCGGCTGGGCCGGTTCCGCACGCCGAAGGTGGAAGCGACGGGCACGGGCGGGGGCATCAAGCTGTTCTGCAACGGGGTCGGGGTGGCGCACCCGGACGCGGTCAATGCGTCGCGGCGCATGAATGCGGCGGAGTTCGCGACCTGTCGCAGGAACGGCGTCGCGGACATCATCGAGATCAAGGTGGGTTTCGACGGGCTGACGCTGTCGGCGAGTCGCAAGGGGGTGTCGTTCGGGCTGACGCGTCGTCAGGTCTATCTCGCGCTCGCGAAGCAGGTGCCGAACCCGTCGGGCGCGGCGTCACTGGTGCCGAACCCCAACCGGACCTGGAAGGATGTCGACGCGTCGCTGCCGGCCACGAGGATCGAGGTGCTGGGGCCGCCGCCGACCTCGGGCACGCGCGACTCGCTGCACGAGCTCTATCTGGAAGCCGGTTGCCGCACGTTCCCGTGGATCGACGCGCTGCGCAAGAGCGACGAGCGGCGCTTCAAGCAGGTCTGCCACACGCTCCGCGAGGACGGTGCCTACATCGAGGCGGGGGAGAACGACAATCTGATCGTGCAGAAGATCGAGGCGAACCCGCGCGCGATCGGCGTGTTCGGCTTCAGCTTCCTGGAGGAGAACCCGGACAAGCTGCGCGGGCTGAAGATCGACGGGGTGGAGCCGACCTACGAGTCGATTGCGGACGGTCGCTTTCCGGCGGCGCGGCCGCTCTTCATCTACGTGAAGAAGGCACACGTGGGTGTGATTCCAGGTCTGGGGGAGTTCATGCAGGAATACGCCAGCGACAAGGCGGTGGGGCCGGAGGGGTATCTCAGCGATCGCGGGCTGGTGGCACTGCCGAAGGCGGAGCTGAGCAAGATGCGCGCAACGGTGCGCGACCTGAAGTCGTTTGCGCCCTGACGGGCGCGAGGCGTGCACGATCGCAATCGCCGGCGGTCGCGGCCAGCGCTGACAGCGAACCCCAACGGGGGCGCGATAGACTCGACGGGTGCGTATCACAACAGTCTTGATGGCGGCGTGGCTCGGTGCGGCGCTGGCGAGCCCGGCAGCGATGGCGATCGAAGAACCTGCGTATCGTGTGGTCGAGCGAGACGGTCGCTACGAGCTCCGCGACTATGCGGCCTATCTGCTCGCCGAGACCCGGGTGGAGGCGCCGTTTCTCGACGCGGGCAACGTCGCGTTCGGCCGGCTGTTCCGCTTCATCAGCGGCAACAACGCGGCGCGACAGGACATCGCGATGACCGCGCCGGTGACGCAATCGTCCGCGCCCGCGCCCACGCGCGGCGCGAAGCTGGCGATGACGGCGCCGGTGAACCAGGTGGCCGACGGCGATGCATTTCGGGTGGGCTTCGTCGTGCCGTCGAAATACACGCTGGCGTCGGTGCCGCGGCCGCTCGATCCGTCGGTGACGATCCGCGCGGTGCCGGCGCAGCGGATCGCGAGCTGGCGCTACTCGGGGCGCTGGACGGAGGCGAATTTCGAGGCCGCGCAGTCGGCGCTGCGCGCGGTGCTGAAGGCGCGCGGCTGGGCGGTCGTGGGCGCACCGGTGATCGCGCGCTACGATCCGCCGTTCATGCCGGCGTTCCTGCGTCGCAACGAGGTGTTGTTGCCGGTGCAGGCGGTCGCGGCGGCAACGGGCGCATCGCCTCAGGCGGCCGCGGCGAGCGACTCGGCATCGAAGCGGTAGGCATCCATCGACAGCGCGGTCGCGTCGATGCTGCGATGCACGCGCTGCGCGCGGGCGCCCTCGCCCGCGGCGCCCCAGGCGACGAACAGCGGCAGGAAGTGTTCCTCGGTCGGATGTGCGCGGGCGGCGGACGGGGCGCGTTCGCGGTAGTCGAGCACGGCCTCGCGATCGTCGGCGCGCAGGCGCTGCTCGAGCCACTCGGCGAACTCGACCACGTAAGGCAGGGGCGCGGGGTCGGCGCGGTCGTCGGCACGCCGCGCAGCGTCGCGCGCATGGGCCATCCAGTCGCGCAGGTTGTGGGTGACGTGGCCAGAGCCGATCACCAGCACGCCGTCGGCGGCCAGCGGCGCGAGCGCCGCGCCGACGCGCAGGTGGTGCGCGGGGCTGAGCGCGGGCTGCACGGATAGCTGCACGACGGGCACGTCGTGCGCGGGATAGAGCTGGCGCAGCGGCACCCAGGCGCCGTGATCGAGACCGCGGCGGGCGTCCACCGTGGCGGGAAGGCCGGCCTCGGTCAGCAGCGCCGCGGCGTGTCGGGCCAGCGCGGGCGAGCCAGGCGCGGGGTAGCGCAGCGCATACAGTGCCTGTGGGAAGCCGCCGAAATCGTGGACGGTCTCTGGATGTTCGCTGCCGGTCAGGCTCGGCGCTGCGGTCTCCCAATGTGCAGAAACGATCAGCACGGCGCGCGGTCGCGGCAAGGCCTGCGCGAGTGCTCGCCAGGCCTGGCCTGCGACGCCGGCATCGAGTGCGTGCAGCGGCGAACCGTGCGAGAGGAACAGCGTGGGCAGGCGGGGCAAGTGCGTGGCCGCCTGCACCGGGTCACGCTGAACGGAGGCTCGCGAGGCGCGCGGCCATCGCGGTGGGGAGCCCGCCGCTGACCATCTCGACTGTAGCGCGCGAGCCCTGCAGCAGGCCGCGCAGGTTCGCAAGGTAGGACGGCGGCGCGGCGGCGTCGAGCATCACCCTCACCGGTACGGCGACCGACTCGATGCGCTGTCGCAGGTCGTCAGCCGCGGCCGAGGCGGCGAGCGCGGGGCCGGCCTCGCCGCTCAGCAGCAGCGCGACGCAGCGTTCGTGCACCGCGAGCGTGTCGAGGCGCGGTTCGTCCTGCCACGCCTGCACGGCGCGTCGCAGGCACCAGGGATGGTAGAGGCCGGCGTCGCGCGCGCGA
>JAYTNX010000288.1:0-15337 GCA_043748075.1 Pseudomonadota bacterium | reverse complement strand
CGGCAGCTGCGAGACGCCGACCGCGGCGCGCGCGGGCCAGGGCTGCGGCACGTACTGCGCCATGATCTCGTTGACCTTGGCGAAATGCGCGAGGTCCGTCAGGTACACCGTCACTTTGACCGCATCGCCGAGCGAGGCGCCCGCCGCTGCGGCGATTGCGGCGAGGTTGTCGAAGGCGCGGCGGATCTCGGCCTCGATGTCGCCGCTGACCAGTTCGCCGGTGGCCGGGTCGAGCGGGATCTGACCGGAGATGTAGACCGTGTCGCCGGCGCGCACGGCCTGCGAATAGATGCCGATCGCCTTCGGCGCGGCGTCGGTGCGGATGATCTGCTTGGTCATGGTCCTCGTTGCTCCATCAGGTGCAGCGTCGCCGTCACTCGTCGCGATGGCGTACCGCGAGCGTGCGCTTGACGGTCAGCACCTCGGGCATGCGCCGGATCACCCGCACGATACGCGCCAGGTGTCGGCGATCGCGCACCTTCACCTCGAACACCAGCATCGAGGTCTCCGTGTCGCGTTCTTCGAGCTCGACGTGATCGATGTTGGTTTCGGTGCCGGCAATCGCCGCGGCCACCGCGGCCAGCACGCCCATGCGATTCTGCACCTCGACGCGCAGCTCCGAGCCGAACATGCGGTGCAGGTCGGCTTCCCAGGCCACCGAGATCCAGTTCTCCGGATGCTTGCGGTAGTCCTCGACGTTGGCGCAGGTCTCGCGGTGCACCACGATGCCGCGACCCGCCGACAGGAACGCGAGGATCGGGTCGCCCGGGATCGGGTAGCAGCAGCGCGCGTAGGTGACCAGCAGTCCCTCCGTGCCCGCGACCGCCAGCGGCGCGCCGGGCACGGTGCCGCCGCGTTCGCCGTCGGTCGGCGTGCCGCCGGCGCCGGCGGCGCTCGGCACGAGGCGCCGCGCCACCAGCGGCGCGAGCCGCTCGCCCAGGCCGATCTTCTCGAACAGTTCGTCACGGTCCTGCATGCCGAGCTCGCCGAGCGCGGCGGCGATCACGACCTCGTCGATGTCGCCCAGCGACAGCTTGAACTCGGCGAGCGCCTGGTTCACCAGCCGCTGGCCGAGCTCGATCGCCTCGGAGCGGCGCAGGCCCTTGAGGTATTGCCGGATCGCCGAGCGCGCCTTCGCCGTGACGACGAAGTTGACCCAGGACGGGTTCGGCATCGCGCCCTTGGCGGTGACGATCTCGACGGTCTGGCCGTTGCGCAGCACGGTGCGCAGCGGCGAGAGCCGCCGGTCCACCTTGGCAGCAACGCAGCGGTTGCCGACGTCGGTGTGCACCGCATAGGCGAAATCGACCACGGTGGCGCCGCGCGGCAGGCGCAGGATCTGGCCCTTCGGCGTGAACACGTACACCTTGTCAGGAAACAGGTCCACCTTGACGCTCTCGAGGAATTCCTCGGAGCTGCCCGTTTCCTGCATCGCCACCAGGTTCGTCAGCCATTCGCGCGCGCGGTCCTGCTCGGTGCGCTGGTCCATGCCGCCGGTCTTGTATTTCCAGTGCGCGGCAATGCCCGACTCCGCAATGCGGTGCATGTCATCGGTGCGGATCTGCACCTCGATCGGCACGCCGTTGGGGCCGAACAGCGTGGTGTGCAGCGACTGGTAGCCGTTGACGCGCGGGATTGCGATGTAGTCCTTGAAGCGCCCCGGCATCGGCTTGTAGACCGAGTGCACCGCGCCGAGCGCGCGGTAGGCGGTGTCGGCCGAGTCGACGATCACGCGCAGGCCGTAGACGTCGACGATCTCCGACAGCGCGGTACGCTTGCGCTGCATCTTGCGATAGATGCTGTACAGATGCTTCTCGCGCGCCTCGACGCGGCTCTCGAGCGCCGACTTCTTCAGCTGCGCGCGCATCTGCTCCGCGATCTTCGACAGGAATTCCTTCTGGTTGCCGCGCGCGCGCTTCAGCGTCCGCTCCAGCACCCGGTAGCGCTGCGGGTAGAGCGCTCGGAATCCCAGGTCCTCGAGCTCGAGCTTGAGGTTGTAGAGGCCCAGCCGCTCGGCGATCGGTGCGTAGATGTCGAGCGTCTCGCGCGCGATCGCGCGCCGCCGCGGCGAGGACATGCCGCCGATGGTGCGCATGTTGTGCGTGCGGTCGGCGAGCTTGACGAGGATCACGCGCAGGTCGCGCACCATCGCCAGCAGCATCTTGCGGAACGATTCCGCCTGCGCTTCCTCGCGATTCTTGAACTTGATCTGGTCGAGCTTGGTGACGCCGTCGACGATCTCGGCGACGCTCGCGCCGAATTTCGCCGCGATCTCCGCCTTGGCGATCGGCGTGTCCTCGATCACGTCGTGCAGGATCGCCGCGACGATCGTGTCGGGGTCCAGGCGCAGCTCGGCGAGGATCTCGGCGGCCGCGACCGGGTGCGCGATGTACGGCTCGCCGGTGTTGCGCTTTTGGCCGCGGTGGGCCTCGGCGCCGAATTCGGCGGCGGCGCGGATCCGCTCGACCTGGTCGGGCGGCAGGTAGGCCTCCGCGGCGCTCAGCAGGTCCTTCAGCCCGGGTGTTCGCCGCGAGGCGCCGGGCAGGAAACCGAGGAGCGTCTGGGCATAGTCCATCGCGACCGCCGCGTCGTGCCTGGACGCTCCGTGCTGGGTGTCCTGAAAGGCCGGGTCAGTCTCCGAGACCGAACTGCGGCGCGCGGAAGCCGGGCTCCGGTTCCATGATGTCCGGCAGCAACGGCGCGGGCGGCTCCGGATCCGGCTCGAGCAGCATCTCGGGCGTGATGTTGCCCGCCGCGATCTCGCGCAGCGCCACCACGGTGGGTTTGTCGTTCTCCCACGGCACGGTCGCCTCGGCGCCGTTGGCCAGCCGCCGCGCGCGCTGCGAGGCGAGGATCACGAGCTGGAAGATGTTGTCGACGTTCTGGAGACAGTCTTCGACGGTGATTCGCGCCATGTTGAGCCTTCGGGAGATCCCGGAATGTTTCGACGGAAAGGTCGGCAAGTATAGGCCAAGCCTGAGGTTCTCGCCCAGCGCTTCTTCCGTGAATACGGACCGGTGGAGCGCGGCAGCGACCCGCCGACCGCCTCAGCCCAACAGCCCGGCAACCAGCCGGCCGAGCTCGGGGCGGGTGGGACCCAGCCTGGCCACGGACACCGTTGATTCGCGGGCGGCGCTCAGGATCCGGCGCAGGTCATCGACTGCAGACTCGAACTCGTCGTTGACGACCACGCAGTCGAACTCGGGGTAGTGGCCCATGTCGGTGACCGCGTCACTCAGCCGCCGTGCGATCACCTCCGGGCTGTCGGTGCGCCGGTCGCGCAGCCGCTGCTCCAGCGCCTGGCGCGAGGGCGGCAGGATGAAGATCGAGATGCACGCCGGCACTTTCTCGCGCACCTGCCGCGCGCCCTGCCAGTCGATCTCCAGCACCACGTCGAAGCCGGCGCCGAACGCCTCGTCCAGCGCCTGCCGACTGGTGCCGTAGCAGTTGTCGAAGACCGCGGCATGTTCGAGGAACGCGCCTTCCGCGACCATCCGATCGAAGGTTTCGCGGTCGACGAAGTGGTAGTCGCGCCCATCCTGCTCGTTCGGACGCTGGCGGCGCGTGGTGTGCGAGACGCAGACTCGCAGCCGCGGCTCACGTTTCAGCAGTTCCTTGACCAGGCTGGTCTTGCCCGCGCCCGAGGGCGCCGCGACCACGAACAGACTCCCCCCCGTCATCAGCGGGGGGGTTGCGCAGGTGTCGGTCGGGGCGTGGCCCCGGACCGGCCTGCGGATCGGCCCGTGTATCGATTCAGATGCTGCATCGTCCTGGCCGTTGCTAGGGACGCCGTCGCGCCCCGGCACTGGAATTCGCGCGCGATTCTACCCGGGTTCCACCCCGGCTCCCGCGCGGAAACTGCGGGTTCGCCCGGATTTGCCGCAGCTTCCCGATGCCTTGATGAGCGACTTCAAAAAGGCTAATATAGCCATATGAAAAAAGCCAGTATCACTGAGGTCAAGAACAACCTCAGCGCGCTGATCGACGGCGTCAAGCAGGGCGCACCGCTGCTGATCATGGATCGCGGCCGGCCGGTCGCGCGACTCGATGCGGTCCGCGATCCCGCGGTGGACGAGGATGGCCGGCTGGCGCGCCTGGTCCGCGACGGCATCGTCCGGCCGTCCCGCGCATCGCTCCCCAGGGCCAACCTCGCCGGCAAGCCGCCACGCTCGAGCACGGGGGCCTCCGCGGTCAGCGCATTGCTCGACGAGCGTCGCAACGGGCGATGAAATTCTGGGATTCGACTGCCCTGATGCCGCTGCTGGTCGCCCAGAACGCGACGCCGGCCACGACGGCGGCTCTGGCCCGGGATCCGGCCGTGCTCGTCTGGTGGGCGACGGAGCTCGAGTGCGCGTCCGCACTGGCGCGCCTGGAGCGCGAGGGCGCGCTCGACGAGACCTTCGCGACGCTCGCGTTCGAGCGACTGCGCCAGCTCGCCGCCGGTTGGCATGAGGTTGACGCCAGCGATGCGGTGCGGGAGACAGCGGTGCGCCTGCTGCGGGTTCACCCGCTACGCGCCGCCGATGCCGCGCAGCTCGCGGCGGCATTCGTCGCCGCCGAACGCCGGCCGTCATCGCTGGAGTTCGTCACCCTCGATCAGCGCCTCGCCGCTGCCGCACGCAAGGAAGGCTTCGTGCTCGTGGACATCCAGGCTGCAGAGTAGTCGACCCCCGCGGTTGGCCGCGGGGGTCGGTCTATCCGCTCTCGATCCAGGGCCAGGCTCGACCCAGGCAGTCTCAATCCTGGGCGGCGAAGTTGTACCGCGCCGCCAGGCCGAAGGTCGCGCCCTGGCCCAGCGCCGGAATGTACTGGTTGACCACCGACACCGCGAACGCGCTCGACGCATACACCTCGTCGGTGACGTTCTTGCCCCAGAGATTCACGCTCCAGCGGCCATCCTCGTCGCTGAGCCCGAAGTTCAGGTTCAGCAGGGTGCGGTCCGGGATGAACGCCAGGTTGAGATTCTCGGCGTAGTACTTGTTCTGGTAGGTGAGGTCACCGCGCGCCGAGAACTGAAAGGCACCGATCGGCATGCGGTACTCGAGGCCTGCTGCGAGCTGCGTGCTGGGCGTACGCGGCAGGTCGTTGCCGCCGATCGGCGAGCCACCGAGGGGCAGCGGGCCGGGCACGGTTCCGACGCGGGTCCGGGGCAGGAAGACGCACGCGGCGGTTCCGGTGGTTTCGCACAGCCGGCCGAAGGTCGTGTCGACCGTGCCGTTCTTGAACTGGCTCTGCACGTACGCCGCCGAGAAGTTCGCTTTGACACGGTCCGAGACGATCATGATCGCCTCGACCTCGAACCCCTTCGACTCAGCGCCCTTCACGTTGCCGATGAAGTTGGGCTCCTGCACGGTGCTGTTCGGATTCGTCGGGATGGTATCGGGCACGCTGAGCTGCAGGTCCTTCCAGTCGACGAAGAACACGGCGTAGTTGAGCTGCAGGCGGCGATCGAGCAGCGTCTGCTTGGCGCCCAGCTCGTACGTCTTGTTGGTCTCGGGATCGTAGGCCAGCACGTCCGCGGTCGCGCCGTTGAAGCCGCCGGACTTCTCGCCCACGGCAGCGCTGGCGTAGAAGGTCCATTCCTTGCGCGGCTGCCAGCGCACATTCACGCGCGGCGTGAATTTCTTGAACTCTCGCTCCAGGTTGCGGAACGCACTGGTGGTCGGTGCTCCCGTGGGTCCGAACTGGTACACGAGAACGCTGGAACGGCGAACCTCCTTGTTCTGGCGTCCTTCCAGGTCCACGTTCCAGGTCTCGGCAAAAGGAATGTTGATCGCGAAGAATTCCGAATCGATCTTGTCCGTGAAGCGCGTCAGCAACGACTGCGGATCGGCGGTCACGAACGGAATGGCCGTGATCAGCGTCGCGTTGGCCGGATCGGCGCTCAACGGCAGGCGGCGCGAGAACAGCGCCAGCGCGCCGATGTCCTCCACGTCGTTGCGGTAATAGCCGATGCGCCAGCCGATGTTGCCGAACTTGCCGTCGAACCGGATTTCGTGCGACTTCGCTTCCTGGTCGGTGAACGGATTGCCGGAGAACGTGATGTAGCCCGGGCCCGTTCCCATGGCCGAGGCCGGGCGTAACGAGAGGTCGCCGTTGACGAGGACTTCCGGCTGGCCGCCCGCCTGATACCCGGCGGCGTCGTAAAGGCCCCTGCCGTAGAGGTAGGTCGCGCTGAGCGAATCCGTGAACTCGTACTGGATCCGCGCCGACATGATGTCGCTATGCGTGTGCGAGCCCTGCGACCGCGGATCCGCGAGCACGCGCGATTTGTCGATCGGAATCTCGCCGCAGCGTAGTTGGTTGAGTCCGGCCGGCAGCTGGCCGACGAGGCCCGGGCTGGGGCTGCAGTTATGCGGATTGAGCTGCGCGGCCGTCGGCGCCGCGATGATGGTCGCGGGTGCTCCTACAGCGGGAACGTTCCCGGTAAGTGGCTGGATGGAGATGCCGGCGCCCGGGTCATTGCGGGTCTCGGAGCGGAAATAAAGCAGATCGAGCGTCAGCGCGTCGATCGGCCGGAAACGCAGCGACGCCTGCACGGCGTCGTTGTCATAGCCGCCCAGATTGCCGTCGTTGCCGTCCCAGCTGTAGCCGGCGACGGTCGAGGCGACGCCGTTGCCGGAATTGGGGTAGTTGTTCTTGAACGTGCCGTCGAATTCGGTGCGCACGCCGGAGAGCCGGACTGCGAGCTTGTCTTGCCAGACGGGAATGCTGACGGCGGCCGTAACGTCACGGCGCTCATCGGTGCCCACCACGAGGCCAACCGTACCTTCCCACTTGCCCAGCGTCGGCCGCTTCGGCACCCAGTTGATCGCGCCGGCGAACGAGCTCTTGCCGTACTGCGCGTTCTGCGGCCCCTTGATGATCTCGATGCGCTCGAGATCCAGCAACGACAGGTCGATGTTGCCCTGCTGCTGCACGTGGATGCCGTCGACGAATGTGGCGACGTTCTGGTTGCGATCGGTCAGCGCGTTCTGCGTCAGGCCGCGAATCAGCGGCGCCGGCGTCGTGCCACCCGAATAGGCCTCGAACGAGAAGCCCGGCGTGAACGCCGCGACGTCCGCCAGGCTGGTGACATTGCGTTCCAGCAGGTCCGCGGCGGTGAACGCCGACACGGCGACCGGCACGTCGTTGAGCCGCTCCTCGACCTTGCGGGCCGTGACCACGACCTCGTCGAGTTCCGCGGTCGCTCCCTGCGCGAGCACCGGAAGCGGCGCGCCGGCCGCCAGGGCCGCAAACACGCCGATCAGGACCGCGCCCGCAGGCGATCCCTTGTTCTTGAAATCCACCATGAAATCCCCCTAGGAAACGCTGGATTGGACGATGATCAACCCGCCGACTCTGAGCCTTCCGTGTCCTCTTCGCAACGCAGCGGAAGGTATGGATCCTGCCGCGTCGCGCATGACGCCGCCGGGCCTCGCGGGAGGCAATTGCAGTGCCGGCGCGCTTGTTCGGCGCTTACAGGCGGCTGCCTCGCCGAGGCACCGACCCGCGTCGGCCGGCGCGGCGCCCGGCGACGGGTCCGGCGCCCCTGAGCCGCGCGGCTCGCGCCTGCGCCGAGGTGCCGAATGTTGCCAGATCACAACGGATTGGCGCGAGGGGCGTGCGGGGCCGACGCCCCCGAGCGCGGGAGCCGCGGACAGTGCCGCGGCAGCGCTATCCCGCGCCGCCGGTCAGTGGGGATGCCGCGCGACCGCCGTCGCGGGCGCCCGGGCAAGGACCGTGGTGCGTTCCGTCGACGGCGCGCGATCTGCGTTCGCCGACAACAGGCCCGACACCCGGTCGTTCTCCCAGTGCTGCAGCTCGACGAACCAGGGTTGCAGCACGCGCAACGCCCCCGGCTGCAGCGTCACGTCTTCCGCGAGCCGGCGCGCCACGCGGCGCACGCCGCAGTAGAACGCATCGAGTTCCAGTCGCAGCCCGTCCGCCGTGAACGACAGCGTCGGCCCCGCGCCGGCGACGCCGCCCGAGTTGCTCTCGAGCGCAGTGAGGAAGTTCTCCATCACCGGCAGCGCCCGCGTGCGCGCGAGTTTCAGGCGCGTCGGCTTGCCGTCAATCGCCAGTGGCGCCACGCGCCACGGCTCGAAGCGACCGTCACGCTGCAGGTTCAGGCCGAGCCCGTGAACGAGGCTTGCGCGATGGTGCACGTACAGCAGGTCGGCAAACTTCTTCGGATCCTTGATCGCATTGCCCGGCTCGTGTTCGGCCGGATAGCGCTCGGCGACGGCGAGGAAGCTCAGCTTCCCGCTCGACTGCGAATTGAAGAACACCTGCGACAGTCCACCAAGCACCGCGAACAGTGCCGGCGCGACGACCCACTCGACGCCCGGCGCCGCAGACGCATCGGAGGCATCCGGCGCGACCGGCAGCGCGAGCAGCGCCCGCACCTGCTTCAGCACCGGCTCGACGCGCTCGCCGACAAAGGCCTGCAGCGATTCGGGCACGCCGGGGTCGAGGACGAGGGGCGCATACGCCATGGTTCGCTCCAGGTGACGACGAACAGGCGGCGACGCTAGCAAGCCAAGGAATCGCTCGCAGCCCGCGGACGCGTAGAGAGTGACTCGCGTCACAGGTTTGCGAACTTCAGAGAACCAGCCGGGCCCGGGGGCGACAAGCCTGGTGCATGCGCCGAGGTGGCGCCTCAGAGATAAGCACCCTCCCACAGCTTCTTCAGGAAGGTTCTCCAGGGTACGACGCGCACGGTTCCTGTCACCCGCTCCTCCCTTTCGCTGCAAACCAGGAGAGCGTGCCTGGGCTTGAACTCTTCCGCGAAGCTGCGCAAAGCATGCAGGTCAGGTTCGGAAACCCGGCCGGCGCCCTTGACTTCGATCGCGACCTCGCCGTGCGCGAGTACGAAGTCCACTTCCAGGCCCGACTTTGTCCGCCAGAAATTGATGGGGTACGCGAGATCGCCGTAGGAGCGGTAGGCCAGTATCTCCATGTAGATGAAGTGCTCGAAAGCCCTGCCGAACTGCTCACCTCTCGGCTCCGCGATGTCCCGCTGCGTCAGCGCACCGGCCACACCGACATCGAAGAGATAGAACTTTGGCGCTTTGCCGATCACCTGCCGTGACTGCCGGCGCTTGAACGGCTCGACGAATGAGCCAAGTAGGGTGTCGACGAGAATCTGGTAGTACTCCTTTACGGTCTTGGCATCGACGCCGCAATCGCGCGCAATGTTGGCGTAGTTGATCAACTCGCCGTGCGAATACCCGACGGCATCGAAAAACCGCGAGAACGCCCCGACGTTGCGGGTCAGCCCTTCGGCGAAGACTTCCTCTTTCAGGTAGTCCTGAACGTACGCGCGCAAGGTGCGGCGATACTGAACCTGTGAGTAATGCGCGGGAATCAGGCCGCGATTCAGCGCTTGCAGCAGGTCGAGCTTCGGTACCTCCACGGAAACGAGTGGATGCATCTCGAAGCGCCAGGCCCGGCCACCGAGCAGATTCGCCTGGCCTCGTTTCAGCTTCCGCGCGCTTGACCCGCACAACACGAACCGCAGCCGGTGGCTTTCGATCAAACCCTGAACTTCATCGAGCAGCTGCGGAACCTTCTGGACTTCATCCAGGATGATGGGGTTCCCGAGAGCGCCCGGTTCGCTGGCCAGCAGTTGCTGTCGCAACCTGGCCGGCTGACGCGCCAACTCCAGCATCACGTCGGTCTTGAGGAAGTCGTAGTAGAGGCTGCCGGGAAATCGTTCACGCAGCCACGTTGACTTGCCGGTCTTGCGCGCTCCCCAGAGGAAGGCCGATTGGCCGGCTGGCAGCGCAATCTCGAGCCGTCGCTCAAACTCGGACATGCGGAGTGCGTCCCGGAATAGTCTGACTACTCGGGAATGTACTCCGGATTGGTATCGGTCTCAAGTGCCGGGCCGAACGACTATTCGACGTTCTGCACCTGCTCGCGCATCTGCTCGATGATCACCTTCATGTCGACCGCGAAGCGCGTCGTCTCGAGGTCCTGCGACTTCGACGACAGCGTGTTCGCCTCGCGATTCAGCTCCTGCATCAGGAAGTCCAGGCGCCGGCCGGCGGCCTCGGTGCCGGCGATCACACGGCGCGTCTCCTCGATGTGGCCGGTGAGGCGATCGAGCTCTTCGGCGATGTCGAGGCGCTGCAGCAGCAACACGATTTCCTGCTCGAGGCGCTCCGGGTCGACGGTGGTGCCGAGCTCGGCGATGCGGTCGATGAGGCGCTGGCGCACCCGAGTCTGGATCTCGGGCAGGCGCGCACGCACCTGCAGCACCAGCTGCTCGAGCGCCGAGCAGCGCGTCTCGATCAGCTCCTGCAGTCGCGCACCTTCGCGCGCACGCGTGTCGACGAGGTCCGTCAGCGTGTCCGCGAACAGGGCGCGTACGGCCGCCTGCAGGCTCTCGGTATCGGTCTGGTCCTCGCGGACGATGCCGGGCCACCGCAATATGTCCATCACGTCGACGGTCGGCTTGCCGGGCGCGGCAACCGCGATCTCGCGCACGCGCACCAGCAGCTTGGCGAGTGCGCGATCGTCGACCACGAGTTCGGTGGCGGCGTCCTGTGAGGCGCGCAAGTGCAGCGTGCCATCGATCTTGCCGCGGCGCAGGTCGCGCGACAGCGCCTGGCGCAGCTCGGATTCGAGTGCGCGCAGCTCTTCGGGCAGCCGGAAGCCGGCTTCGAGGTAGCGGTGATTGACGCTGCGCAACTCGCAGGCGAGCTGCCCGTAGGCGCCGGTCGCTTCGCGCCGGGCGAAGCCGGTCATGCTGGTGATCATGAGAGTGCGCTGTCGCGGTACTCGGTGTATAACGCCGCGCAGTTTAGCCGAATGTGCCGGTGCCCGCGTTGCGCGTCGAATACGCTGAAACAAGTCTCCTCGGGGGGCGCGACGACAACCAGGATCGTTGTGCCGTCGCCGTGTCCGACCACGCGGCGCTGATGCTCGTGGTCGACGGCATGGGCGGGCACGCCGACGGTGCGATCGCCGCCGAAACCGCCCAGAAGATGCTGGTCGAGGCGTTCTGGCACGTGCCGCAGCCGCTGTTCGATCCACTCGGCTTCCTGCATCTCACGCTCGGTCGCGTGCACGAGGCCGTCGTCGCGCTCGGTGCCCTGTTGCCGCTCGAGCAGCGGCCGCGCGCCACCTGTGCCGTCTGCCTCGTGCAGGGCGATTCGGCCTATTGGGCGCACATCGGCGACAGCCGCCTCTACCAGCTGCGTCGCGGTCGGGTGGTCGAGCGCACCCGCGATCACAGCCACGTCGAGTTCCTGATCCGCGAAGGCCTGATCACCGAGGGGCAGGCGCAGGCACATCCGATGCGCAATTTCGTCGAGTGCTGCGTCGGCGGCGAGTCGATGTTGCCCGAAATGACGATCACCGGGCGCCGCAAGCTCGAACCCGGCGACGTCCTGCTCGCCTGCTCCGACGGTCTCTGGGGCGCGCTCGATGATGAGTCGATCGCGCGGCCCTGGTCGAAGGCTGCAGAGACCCCCGGCGAGACACTCGACGACGCGCTCGCCGGCCTCGCCCGCCGCGCCGTCTCGAATGCCGGCCCCGGTGCCGACAACACCACCGGCGTCGTGCTGCGCTGGCTGGGCCGGGCCTGAGATGGCCATTCGTCCCAGTGGCCGCGCGGCCGACGAACTGCGCGCGGTGAGCTTTCAGCGCCGCTTCACCCGCCATGCCGAGGGCTCGGTACTCGTGCAGTTCGGCGACACGCGCGTGCTCTGCACGGCCACCATCGAGGACGGAGTGCCCGGCTTCCTGCGCGGCAAGGGCCAGGGCTGGGTCACCGCCGAATACGGCATGCTGCCGCGCGCCACCCACACGCGCGCGCCGCGCGAGGCCGCCCGGGGCAAGCAGACCGGGCGCACGCAGGAGATCCAGCGCCTCATCGGCCGCAGCCTGCGCGCCATCATCGATCTGGCCGCGCTCGGCGAGCGCACCGTCACGCTCGACTGCGACGTGCTGCAGGCCGACGGCGGCACGCGCACCGCGGCGATCACGGGTGGCTATGTCGCGCTCGCCGATGCCTGCAACGCGCTGGTCGCGCGCCGCGCGCTCGCGGCCTCGCCGCTGCACGGCCAGGTGGCGGCCGTCTCGGTCGGCATCTGCCGCGGCGCCCCGGTGCTCGACCTCGATTACCTCGAGGACTCCTCCGCCGAGACCGACATGAACGTCGTGATGAAGGATGGCGGTGCGTTCGTCGAGGTGCAGGGCACGGCCGAGGGCCACGCGTTCCGCCGCCACGAGCTCGACGCGCTGCTCGATCTCGCCGCCGGTGGCATCGGCCGGCTGCTCGCGCTGCAGCGCGAGGCACTGGCGAGCTGAGGTCCGCGATGCGCGTCGTGCTCGCGACGGGCAACCCCGGCAAGCTGCGTGAGTACGCCGAGATGCTCGGCCCCGCGGGTTTGGCGTTCGAGCCTGCATCGGCCTTCGGTCTCGAATCCCCCGAGGAAACCGGCCAGACCTTCGTCGACAACGCGCTGCTGAAGGCGCGCCACGCCGCGGCGTGCACCGGCCTGCCGGCGATGGCCGACGATTCCGGCCTCGAGGTCGACGCCCTCGGCGGCGCGCCGGGCGTGCGCTCCGCGCGCTACGCGGCGCCCGTGGGCAGCGACGCCTCGCCCGGCGATGCGGCCAATATCGACAAGCTGCTGCACGAGCTGCGCGGCGTGGCGCCTGATGCACGTGGCGCGCGTTTCCGCTGCGCGATCGCGCTGGTACTGAGCGCGGACGATCCCGCACCACGGGTCGGGGAAGGCCACTGGGAAGGCCGGATCCTCGAGGCACCGCGCGGGAGCGGCGGCTTCGGCTACGACCCGGTGTTCGAGGATGCCGCCAGCGGCCTCAGTGCCGCCGAGCTGTCCTCCGCCGACAAGCACGCGCGCAGCCATCGCGGTGCCGCGCTGCGCGCACTGCTGGCGCAACTGCGCCCTCGCGGCGCATGAGCCTGCGCCCCGCGCCGCCGGCCCTGCCGCCGCTCGGTCTCTACCTGCACTTCCCGTGGTGCGTCAGCAAGTGTCCATACTGCGACTTCAACTCGCACGCGCTGCGCGACACGCTGCCCGAGGCGCGCTATGTCGAGGCGCTGCTGGCCGACCTGGAAGCCGAGATCGCCGCGGACCCGGCGCTCGCCGCGGGCCAGCGCAGGATCGACAGTGTGTTCCTGGGCGGTGGCACCCCGAGCCTGTTCTCGCCCGAAGCCATCGGCCGCGTGCTCGACGCGGCGCGTCGGTGGCTGCCGTTCGCGGCCGACGCCGAAATCACGATGGAAGCGAACCCCGGCACGATCGAGCGCGGGCGTTTCGCCGGCTACGCCGGCGCCGGCGTCAATCGCGTGTCACTCGGCGCGCAGAGCTTCGACGCGCAGGCGCTGCAGCGCCTCGGGCGCATCCACTCGCCTGACGACACGCGCCGCGCCGCGGCGGAACTGCACGCCGCCGGCCTCGCAAACTTCAACCTCGACCTGATGTACGCGCTGCCCGGCCAGTCCATGCCGCAGGCGTTGCACGACATCGACAGCGCCCTCGCCCTCGCGCCCGCGCAGGTCTCGCACTACAGCCTGACGCTCGAACCCGGCACGCCGTTCGCGGCGCGGCCGCCGCCCGACCTGCCCGGCGACGATGACGTCGCGGCGATGCTCGACGCGGCGAGCGGCTGTCTCGATGCCGCCGGGTTCCGCCGCTACGAAGTGTCCGCCTACGCGCGAGCCGGCCACGAAGGCCGCCACAACCTGAACTATTGGCGCTTCGGCGACTATCTCGGCCTCGGCGCCGGCGCGCACGGCAAGCTCACTGCCGCCGCCGCCGCCGACCCCGGCGCCCTGCAGATCCGCCGCACCGTGCGACTGCGCGAACCGCGCCGCTACCTCGGCCAGCGGCCCGCCGCGGTCACCGTCACTCCAGTGGTCGCGGCGCAGCTGCCGTTCGAGTTCATGCTGAATGCGCTGCGCCTGATCGACGGCGTCGAGGTCGTCCTGTTCGAGCGCCACACCGGACAAACCTGGGCGGCGATCGCCCCGACGGTCGCGCGCCTGGCGGACCGCGGCCTGCTGCAGGACCCGGCGGGCGGGCGGCTGCAGGCGACCGACCGGGGGCTGCAGTTCCTCAACGATCTTCTGGTCGAATTCCTGCCTGCAGAAACCGGGACTTAGCGGGTTTTCAGCGCGCCCGGCTCAAAGTATGCACAGGCGACACTGTACGGATCGGGAATGAGGGCATTACACACGATATCGCCCACGGGGCACGATGATAGCGCTGTAGACTATTGATTTAATAGAGATCTTTGAAATGATCATAATTTGACCAAATCCACAGAAACTCAACGGCCGCGCCGATTTCCAGCCCCGAGCACGCCTCGCTCCACAGACTTATCCACAGCCGATGTGGATAGCGGTGCGTCAAAGATCAGCCCGATCCGCGCGCGGCGACGTTCGCTTGTGCCGGGGACCCATCACCGCTATGCTGCGCGGCCGTTTTCCGACCTCAAGCCAAGGACGCGCCCATGAAGGCTGCCATCCATCCGGACTACCGCGAGATCACGGTCACGTGCTCCTGCGGCAACACGTTCAAGACGCGTTCCACGCTCACGGAAGACCTGCAGGTCGAAGTCTGCTCGAGCTGCCACCCGTTCTACACGGGCAAGCAGAAGATGGTCGACACCGCGGGCCGCGTCGACAAGTTCCGCAAGAAGTACGCCGCCGCCGGCGTCGCTCCGGGTGCTCCTAGCGGCGCCCGCTGAGCCTGTCGCGCCGCTCCGCCGCGGCGTCCCTCCACGCGGGCGAGCGCGAAGGCGAGCGCCGATCGCCGGAACTTCCGCTGGCTTCGTGGACTCGTATCTGCGAGGTTCTACGCATGCGTCGCTCCCCGCTCCGTCGTTTCGCGCTCGTCGCTGCGTTGGCGTTCGCCACGGGCGCGCCGGCGCTGGTCCCGTCGGCCGGCGCCGCGCCCCGGCCGAGTGCCGCCGCCAAGCCGATGAAGGAAAGCGAGACGTCTCGCAAGGCGCATGCCGAGATCATCAAGGCCTACGGCGTCTACGACGACCAGTCGCTGCAGGACTACGTCAGCGAAGTCGGCCAGCGTGTCGCGAAGCAGAGTGACCTGCCGGCCAACGAGTTCAAGTTCCTGGTCGTCGACGACGACTCGATCAACGCGTTCACGACCGGCTGCTGCTACATCTACGTGCATCGCGGCCTGCTGCAGAGCCTGAACTCCGAAGCCGAGCTGGCCTCGGTGCTCGGCCACGAGATCGCGCACGTCACCGCGCGCCATCCGCAGAAGCGCCAGACCCAAGGCATCCTCGCCTCGGTGCTCGCCACCGGCGCCGCGATTGCCACCGGTTCGAGCGCGGTTGCGCAGCTCGCCAA
>JAYTNX010000287.1:0-2425 GCA_043748075.1 Pseudomonadota bacterium | reverse complement strand
TCGGCCACGTAGGCCCCGTCCCGGAGGCGAAGGTTCTCGTGTGAGATGCGCTGCGACCGCGTGAGCAGCGAGTACGCAAACTGCGTCGGTTCGAGACGGGCGTGTCGGTCCACGCTCTCGAACCACTCGGTGGAATTCCGGGCTGCGTTCTGAATCTTCAGCACCTCGACGCTCCGGACGGCCTCGTAGACCCGGAGCGCCGCGCCAAGGTCGCCCTCGTGCCGCTCGATGGCCTCGACCAGCGCGATCGCGTCTTCGAGGGCGAGCTTCGTGCCCGAGCCGATGGAGAAGTGCGCGGTGTGTGCGGCGTCACCCATGAGCACCACGGGCGAGCGTCCACCGATGCCGCCGTGCGAATGAACCCAGCGCTTGCAGACCACGCGCGGGAAGCGAATCCACTGCGCCGACCCCCGCAGGTGCGCGGCGTTCGATAGCAAGGGGTGCCCCTCGAGCACACTCGCGAACAGCCGCTCGCAGTAGGCGATGCCGTCCTCTTTGCTGGCGGCGTCGAGTCCGGCCTGCCGCCACGTCTCGTCGAGTGTTTCGACGATGAAGGTCGACGTGGTCGCGTCGAACTGGTACGCGTGCGCTTGAAACCACCCGTGCGGCGTGGACTGAAAATCGAAGGTGAAGGCGTCGAACAGACGCGTCGTGCCCAGCCATACGAATCGGCAGCGGCGCACGTCGACCTCGGGCTCGAACGTCGTTGCGTACTTCTCACGGGTGCGGCTGTTGAGGCCATCACTGGCGATGATGAGGTCGGCGTCGAGCGCGTCGTCGGTGACGTCGCTGGCGTTCCGCAGGTCTACCCCGAGGCCCGCACCCCGGACCCGCAGGATGTCGAGCAGTTGGCGACGGCCGATGCCGCAGAACCCGTGGCCGCTCGAGCGCCGGCGCTGGCCCTTGAACCGGACTTCGATGTCGTCCCAGTGGTTGAACGCGTCATGTATGCGTTGCGCCGTGTCGGGATCGGCGCGGCGCAGCGCGCCGAGCGTCTGATCGGAGAAGACCACGCCCCAGCCAAACGTGTCGCCCTCGTGATTGCGCTCGTACACGACGACTTCGTGCCGCGGGTCGGCCCGCTTCATGAGCAGCGCGAAGTAGAGGCCGGCAGGTCCTCCGCCGATGCAGGCGATGCGCATACCGATGGTCGCTCAGGTGATGGTTGAAGTATAAAGCACCTCGCCGATGACGGGACGGCGGTCACGCCGCGCGACGCGTCCGGGCGGTCACGTGGGCAACCCGCGCACATGCGCTATCCTCGATTCAGGCCTACTGGGTTCATGTCGATTCCCCCCCCGTTTTCCCGCGATGACTTCGCCACGGTGCTGCGCGTGCTCGAGGCCATGGTCGAAGACCGCGCCACGCTGGCCGACTACGACCCCCCCGAACGGATCCGCCTGCTGCGCCTGGCCGGCCAGGTCGCCCTTGCCGATCCGGCGGCCAAGCACCGTTTCCGGCGCACGCTGCGTCAGCGCGAGCTGACCGAGCAGCGCGACGCCGACGAGGCGTTGCGCGCCAGTACCGGCATTCGCGCCCTGCGCGCTCAGCGCGTGTTTCTCACCCCGCCCCTGCCGCCGCAGCTGACCTCGGCGCACGTGCCGGCCGAGGACGAAGCGGTCGACGAACGCGCCGCCCCGACGGCGACCCTCGACGCGCCGCTGCGCAAACCGCGCGTCTGCTACACCTGCAAGACCGAATACACGACCATGCACGCGTTCTACGACCAGCTGTGCCCGGCGTGCGGCGGTCTCAACTTCAGGAAGCGCGCACCGGTACACGACCTGCGTGGCCGGGTCGCGATCATCACCGGCGCCCGAGTGAAGATCGGCTATCACGCGGCCATCCTGCTGCTGCGCAACGGCTGCCGCGTGGTCGTGACGACCCGCTTTCCCCGCGACTGCGCGGCCCGCTACGCACGCGAACCCGACTTCGCCCGTTGGCGAGATCGGTTGAGCATCTACGGCCTCGATCTGCGCCATACGCCCTCGGTCGAGACGTTTGCCCGGCACATCTGCGACGCCCTGCCGCATCTGGATTTCCTGATTCAGAATGCGTGTCAGACCGTGCGGCGTCCGCCCGAGTTCTACGCGCACATGATCGAAGCCGAGGAAGCCGCATTAGCGGCACTTCCGCCCGCCGAGGCGACGCTTGTGGCCGACTATGAAGCCCTGCGGTCGTCCTCGAGAAGCGCCGGCCTGGCGGCGCCGGCGCAGTTGTCACAGATCGCGGCGGCCGAGCCACGTGCGCTGACGGATTCGAGCAGCGCACTGGTGGAGCTCTTCCCACGCGGCATGCTCGACGCCGATCTGCAGCAGGTCGACCTGCGCGCGCACAACTCCTGGCGTCTCAGTCTCGATGAAGTGCCCACGCGCGAGTTGCTCGAGGTACTGCTCGTGAATGCCGTCGGGCCGTTCGTGCTCTC
>JAYTNX010000286.1:0-2380 GCA_043748075.1 Pseudomonadota bacterium | reverse complement strand
TTTCCGCTTCCCCGACCTCGGCGGCGTCTACGTGTCGCTCAGTGATCCGTTCTACGCCGGCAAGGTCGTGGTCGTGGTGCTCGCCGGCAGCTGGTGCCCGAACTGCCACGACGAGGCCGCGTTCCTCGCACCGCTGCATCGCGAGCTCCGCAGCCGGGGCTTCGAAGTGATCTCGCTGATGTTCGAGCAGTTCGGCGATTTCGACCGCGCCGCCGAAGCGACGCATCGCTTCCGCGCGCGTTACCACATCGACTATGCGACCCTGATCGCGGGGATCTCAGATAAGGACAATGCCGCCAGCCGGCTGCCGCAGCTCAATGGCGTGTTCGCATTTCCGACCACGATCTTCGTCGATCGCCAGGGCAAAGTGCGCCGTCTGCACACCGGTTTCTCCGGCCCGGCGACGGGCAAGCACTACGCAACACTGATTGCCGACTTCCGTCGCTCCATCGACCAGCTGCTTGCGGAGTCCCGCTGACCCACGCAGACCCGCAGCAGCCGACCACGGGACGCCGCCCGTCCCCTCCGAGGAAACCCGAATGCCCTCTTTCGACGTCGTCTCCGAAATCGACAGCCACGAACTGACCAATGCCGTCGACCAGGCGAACCGCGAGCTGGCGCAGCGCTTCGACTTCCGCGACAGCGGTGCGATCTTCGAGCTCGAAGGCCTGGTGGTGAAGCTGAAGGCGAACAACGAGTTCCAGCTGAAGCAGATGGGCGACATCCTGCGCCTGAAGATCGCCAAACGAGGCATCGACGTGGCGTGCATGGAGTTCAAGGACAGCGAGAAGAACCTCGCCGAGGCGCGCCAGGACGTGGCGCTGCGCCACGGCGTCGACGCCGACTGCGCCCGCAAGCTGGTGCGGATCATCAAGGACTCGAAAATGAAGGTGCAGGCCGGCATCCACGGCGAAAAGGTGCGCATCACCGGCAAGAAGCGCGACGACCTGCAGGACGCGATCGCGCTGCTGCGCAAGTCCGAGTTCGACCGCCCGCTGCAGTTCGAAAATTTCCGCGAATGAGTCGCGCGGCGGCCATCCCCGGCGCGACGGCGCATTGGTATGCTTGGTGCCGCGTCCCGCGTGGCGCGCTACGGTAAACCCCGCATGAGTGTCGAGACTCGACAGGCCCGGATCCCGGTGCCGACTGCCGGTGACGCCGCGCCGCACCTGCCGCGAGACGCCAGCGCCTTCCCGCTCGCGCAGCCCGCGGCCGTGCCGATGTTCGCCGAGCCGCCGTTCGAGCGCCTGTTGCCCGACTCGGCGCTGGCCTGCCGGCTGCGCATGACGCCGGCGGCCGTGCCGTGCTCGGCGGTCCTCACCGGGCTCGCCATGCTGGCACGCGAGGGCCGCATCCGGCTGGAAGTCGAATTCTCCCCGGATGCGCCGCCGCTCGAGTACGGCTCCTGGCATCTGCGCGACAAGCAACGCCCCCAGGCCGTCCTCGAGGTGGACGGGGGCGGAACGGCCGTGATCGACGGCCACGACAGCTGGGAGATCGAGACGCAGGATCTCCTGCGACACGATCTCTACTTCAAGCGCAGCCTGCGGCCCGAGTCACTGCGGATGCCGCGCGGCGAGCGCCTGCGCCCGCTGGGCCTGCTGAATGAGGTTCGCACCGACTTTGCCGACGTCGCGGAACTGCGCAGCGAACTCGCTGCCGCGGCATCCGCACCACAGCGCACGAAGACCCTGCTGCGCTGGTTGGCGTGGCAGGGGGCCTCGAGGCTGGGTCTGGGCGGTCGACCGAACTGGTCGCGGATGCATGCCCCGCCGACTCCGGGGCAGCCGCAACGCGTGCTGCTGATGGCCGGCCTGTGGGATCCGGACGACGCCCCGACCGACGATCACGCCCAACGAGCGGATCGCGAGGCCATCAATCGCCAGCGCGTCGACTGCATCCGCGCACTGCGGCGCGCGTTCGGCGCCCGCTTTCATGGCGGCGTGCGCCCCGGGGAGTTCGCGCGCCGCTACGCCCCCGACGTGATGCTGCGCTCGGAACGCATGGCGTCGCGGCGCGAATTCCTGCGACAGGTCCGCGAGCACGCGGTCTGCGTCACCTCGCTCGGCGTGAACGGCTCAAACGGGTTCCGGCTCGCCGAGTTCGTCGCGTTTTCACGGGCCATCGTCTGCGAACCGCTGCGCTATGCGCTCCCCGGCGAATTCGCGCCGGGAGCGCACTATCTCGAGTACCGGACGCCGGAGGAGTGCGTGGCACGGGTGGCGCGGCTGTTCGACCGTCCGCAGCGGCGCGACGAGATGGCGCAGCGCAACTGGGACTGGTACCTGCGTTGGCAGCAGCCGGATCGCCTCGCGTTGCGCCTGGTGGCGCTCACCTGGGCTGCGCGCGGAACGGGCGGCCGGCGCGACGCTCGCGCCGC
>JAYTNX010000285.1:0-1513 GCA_043748075.1 Pseudomonadota bacterium | reverse complement strand
CCCGCCTACAGCGAAGTCCTGCCCCGCGAAGTCGATCTCTCGACCCAGCTCACGGCCAGCATCCGCCTGAACCTGCCGGTCATGTCGGCCGCGATGGATACCGTCACCGAGGCGCGCCTCGCCATCGCGATCGCCCAGGAAGGCGGCATCGGCATCATCCACAAGAGCATGACGATCGAGGCGCAGGCGCGCGAAGTCCATCGCGTCAAGAAATACGAAAGCGGCGTCGTGCTCGACCCGATCACCGTCACGCCCGACACCACGATCCGCCAGGTCATGGACCTCACCAAGGCGCGCGGCATCTCCGGCGTGCCGGTCGTGGTCGGCAACCAGCTCGTCGGCATCGTCACCAGTCGCGACCTGCGCTTCGAGACCCGCTACGACGCGCCGATCGGCACCGTGATGACCCCGAAGGAGCGGCTGGTCACCGTTCGGGAGAACGCGCCGCGCGACGAAGTGCTCGGCCTGTTCCACAAGCACCGCATCGAAAAGGTGCTGGTGGTCGGCGATGACGGCAGCGAGCTGAAGGGCATGATCACCGTCAAGGATATCCAGAAGGCCACCGAACGCCCCCGCGCCTGCAAGGACGAAGGCGGGCGCCTGCGCTGCGGCGCGGCGGTCGGCACTTCGCCCGATACGCTCGATCGCGTCGCGGCGCTGCGCGAGGTCGGTGTCGACGTGGTCGTGGTCGACACCTCGCATGGGCATTCCCGGGGCGTGCTGAAAATGGTCGAAGCGATCAAGGGGCGCTGGCCGAAGCAGCAGGTGATCGCCGGCAACATCGTCACTGCCGAGGCGGCTCGCGATCTCGTCAAGTCCGGCGCCGATGGCGTCAAGGTCGGCATCGGTCCGGGATCGATCTGCACCACCCGCATCGTCGCCGGGGTCGGTGTGCCGCAGATCTCGGCCGTGTCCGCGGTCGCGCGCGAGATGGCCGAGCGGGGCGTGCCGCTGATCGCCGACGGCGGCATCCGCTACTCCGGCGACCTTGCCAAGGCGCTGGTGGCGGGCGCCCACGCGGTGATGATTGGCGGCCTGTTCGCCGGCACCGAGGAATCCCCGGGCGAGGTCGAGCTCTACCAGGGCGCCAGCTACAAGAGCTACCGCGGCATGGGTTCGCTCGGCGCGATGGCCGAGCGCCACGGCTCGAGCGATCGCTATTTCCAGGACACCACCACGGAGCTCGAGAAGCTCGTGCCCGAGGGCATCGAGGGCCGCGTGCCCTACAAGGGCAGCATGGTGTCGATCCTGCACCAGCTCGCGGGCGGCCTGCGCGCCGCGATGGGCTACACCGGCAGCCAGACCATCGAAGAGATGCGCACGCGACCGAAGTTCGTGCGTATCACCACCGCGGGCGTGCGCGAATCGCACGTCCACGACGTGACGATCACCAAGGAAGCGCCGAACTACCGCGTGTCATGAGTGCGCCGTCACCGAGCGCAACTGCGGCGCGCGACATTCACGCGCACCGCGTCCTGATCCTCGACTTCGGCTCCCAGTACACCCAGCTGAT
>JAYTNX010000284.1:0-1566 GCA_043748075.1 Pseudomonadota bacterium | reverse complement strand
GACAGCACGCCGTTGACGATGAACTGCGAGGACACCGGCAGGCCGCTGTAGTGCAGCAGCGAGCGCAGTTTCGACTTCTCGACCTGCGTCTCGAGCGTCAGCAGCGAACGCATCTGCGCGTCGCGGTTCTGCTCGACCACGAACACGAGGCTGTGGGCGGCGAGGAACTTCTCGACCTCGTCGCCGAACGGGAAGGACTTGATCCGCAGGTAGTTGAGCGCAATGCCCTGGCGGCCCAGCACGTCGAGCGCTTCGCGCACGGCACCGTCGGTGCTGCCGAAGGCGACCAGCGCGACCTCGACGCGCGGATCCTGCTGCACCAGCGGTGCGGGCACGAGCTTCCTTGCGGTGGCGAACTTGCGCAGCAACCGGTCGAGCACGATCTGGTAATCGGCCGAGTCCTCGGTGTAGGTGCCGAGCTGCGTGTGACCCGAGCCGCGCGTGAAGTACGCGCCCTTCGGGTGCACGCCAGGGAAGGTACGATACGGAATGCCGTCCTCGTCGCTGTCGAGGTAGCGGTAGAACTTCTCGATCTTCTCCAGCTCCGCCTTGCCGTAGACCTTGCCGCGGTCCGGCTGCCAGCTGTCGTCCCACTGCAGGTCGCGGCACATCCAGTCGTTCATGCCGATGTCGAGGTCCGACAACACCATCACCGGTGTCTGCAACCGTTCGGCGAGGTCGAACGCCTGCACCGCCATGTAGAAGCACTCCTCGGGGTTCGAGGGGTACAGACAGACGTGTTTGGTGTCGCCATGCGAAGCATAGGCGGCGGAGATGAGGTCGCACTGCTGGGTGCGGGTCGGCATGCCGGTCGAGGGGCCGACGCGCTGCACGTCGAACACCACGGCGGGGATCTCGGCGTAGTACGCCAGGCCCAGGAACTCGCTCATCAGCGAGATACCCGGCCCGGAGGTCGAGGTGAAGGCGCGGGCGCCGTTCCAGCTCGCGCCGAGCACCATGCCGATCGCCGCGAGTTCGTCTTCGGCCTGGATGAACGCGAAATTGCTGCGGCCGGTCTCCGGATCGATGCGCCACTTGTCGGCAAAGCCCTTGAACGCATCCATCAGCGAGGTGGACGGTGTGATCGGGTACCACCCCGCCACCGTGGCGCCGGCGTAGACGGCGCCCAGGCCGGCCGCGGTGTTGCCGTCGATCATGATGTGGCCGGCAGTGAGATCCATCGCCTCGACGCGCAGCGCCAACGGGCAGGCGATGTTCGCCTTCGCGTAGTCGTAGCCGAGCTGGATCGCCTGCATGTTCGAGTCGACCAGCGCCGGCTTCTTCGCATAGGTCTCGGCCAGCAGCTCGCGGATCTTCCCGAGATCCAGATCGAGCAGCGCCGCCAGCGCGCCGGCGTAGCAGATGTTCTTCATCAGGATGCGCGTGCGCACGCCCTTGAAGGCTTCGTTGCAGAGCTTCGCCAGCGGCACGCCGATCACGGTGATGTCGTCGCGGCGCAGCAGCGCCGGGCGCGGCCAGGTCGAGTCGTAGAGGAGATAGCCGCCCGGCGCCACGTCGCGCAGGTCGCGCGCATAGGTCTCGGCGTTCATCGCCACCATGATGTCG
>JAYTNX010000283.1:0-5765 GCA_043748075.1 Pseudomonadota bacterium | reverse complement strand
ATCGGCGTAGAGCCAGCCGTGCGGGACGCCGGCGAGGCCGAGCGCATGCGCGGCGAGATTCAGCCCGCAGTAGGCATTGAGCCGCAGTCGCCCGCCGCTACGCGGCTCCGGCACCGCCCAGACGGCAATCGGCGTACGGGCTTCCTTCGCGAGCCGCACGGTCATCGTCGCATCGGTGAATGTGACCTGCAGGATCAGCAGCAGGTCGATGGGACCGGCGGCGCGAATCTGCTCGATCGCGGCCTCCGCGGCGACGCCGTCGAACAGCAGTTCGCGCGGACCCACCGCGCGGATGCCGGCAGCCTCCAGGGCCGCGAAGGCGCGCTGCATCATCGACTGCGCGAATGGGACATCGAAGGTGGGACGCCCGAGCGCGGCCACGCCGTAGGTCAGGCTCATGTGTCGCCTCCAGGATCCGGCCAGCAATGTCGAGGAGCAAGCCGGCCCGTCGCCAGCAGGGCATCGGCTTCTGCGCGCGTGGGCACGCCGGCACGCCCGCCCGGCCGCTGCACCTTGACGGCCGCGGCCGCGGCCGCGAACCGGCACGCGGCGGACTCGTCGAGCCCTTCGGCCAGGGCGAGCGCAAATGCGCCGTGCCACACGTCGCCGGCGCCGAGCGTGTCGACCGCGGTCACGACGAATGCCGGCTCGTGCTCGATGCGGCCGTGCCGCGCCACCAGTGTGCCGCGCTCGCCGAGCGTGACGCAGCACCATCCCGCCAGGTCGCGCGACACGCGCGCCAGCGATTCGGCCGGATCGCCCTCCCCCGCCAGGTCCGCGAGGCCGGGCTCCGAGAACGCGACGTGCGTCGCCGCAGCGAGCAACGCCGCCTCGGCCGGTACCGGCCGGTCGGCGTCGAGCACGCCCGGCACGCCCGCCTCGCGCGCCAGCAGCATCCCGCGCCGCGCGCCTTCGGGCCAGCGGGTATCGGCGAGAACGGCGCCGGCACGCTCGGCGCCCGGTGCCGGAACCCAGGAGGCCTCCACCGGCATGGACGGATCGAGATGGTTGACGATCATCCGCTCGCCGGCGGCATCGAGCATGACGGCCGAGAGCGACGAGCGACATCCCGCGAATCGGCGCAGGTGACGGCAATCGACGCCGAAGCGCTCGAGCTCGACCGTGATCAGCGCCCCGACCTCGTCATCGCCGACGCGCGCGGCCAGCACGGCCTCACCACCCAGCCGCGCTATCGTCACCGCAGCCGTCGCCGCCGGTCCGCCGCCGATGCTCGAGAACGCGTTGGCGCGGTATTTGCCGCCGCCGGCGGGCAACTGGTCGAGTGTGAAGACGAAGTCCTGCACCGCATGACCCACGCACAGCACACGGCCGACGGCCATCTCAGCGCCTTCAGGACAGCGTCACGGCGTACACGAGGTGGCTCGTGTCGCAGCGACTGGTGCGCCACTCGACCCGCATGCCGTCCAGCGCCACGCCGATGCGGTCGATGTGCAGCAGCGGCGCGCCCGGCTTGAGCTTCAGCCGCCGCGCATCGCCCCGAGTCGCAAGGTCGGCGCGCAGTTCCTCGTGCGCGGCGACGATGTTGTGGCCGTATTCGTGCTGGTAGAGCGAGTAGAGCGCGTTGGGCAGCGGTGAGCGCTTGTCGATGCCGGGAAACAGCGCCATCGGCAGCACGATGCGTTCGTGGATCGCCGGCTTGCCGTCGATCAGACGCGTGCGGTTGATCTCCACGACCGGCGCCCCGGTCGTGAGCGTCAGGCGCTGGATCTCGTCACGCCGCGCGGCGCGACGCCGCACCGTTTCGCCGGCGCTGGTGGGAATCGCGCGCACGCCATCGGTTGTGGCGAGACGGAAGAAGCGGAACAGCGCGCGCTCCTGCGTGTGCTCCGCGACGTAGGTGCCCTTGCCCTGGCGGCGCTCGACGAGCTTCTCGACGGCGAGGCTGTCGAGAGCCTTGCGCACCGTGCCCTGGCTGACATTGAGCCGGGCCGCGAGCGCCTGCTCGCTCGGCAGCGCCGCGCCCGGGCGCCACGAGCCGTCGGCAATCTGCTTGACGAGGAAGTCGTAGACCTGACGGTAGAGCGGCCGATAATGCGGAGCCTCGTCCATGCGCGCGATCGTACGCGAGCGCTTGTGCGGCTGTCCATGATCTACTGTATAGTATCTTATATAAGACTCGCTGCCGCGACCCGGCCGTGCCGCACCGGAGGAATCCGCCTTGCCCGCTCCGCACCTGCTCGTCCATGACCGCAACGACAATGTCGGCGTCGTCGTCGTCGAGGGCCTCGAGGCCGGCACCGAGATGCTCTGCGTCGTGACCGCCGACGATTCCGACTTCAGCCTGCGCGTGAATGCCGCCGTGCCGATCGGCCACAAAGTGGCGCTGGTGGACCTGAATCCGGGCGACACCGTCGTCAAGTACGGCCAGGACATCGGGCGGGTGGTGCAGCCGGTGGCCCGCGGGGAACACGTGCACGTGCACAACCTGAAGACGAAGCGCTGGTAGACGAGGCCGCCATGACCGCCAAGCAACCGATCTGGGGATTCCGCCGCGAGAATGGCCGGGTCGGCGTCCGCAACTACGTCGCGATCCTGCCGGTCGACGATATCTCGAACGCCGCCTGCGAGGCCGTGGCGGCCCATATCCAGGGGACCCTCGCATTGCCGCATGCCTACGGGCGGCTGCAGTTCGGCGAGGATCTGGAACTGCATTTCCGCACGATGATCGGCACCGGCGCCAACCCGAATGTCGCCGCCTGCATCGTGATCGGCATCGAGCCGGGCTGGACCCAGCGCATCGTCGAAGGGATCGCCGCCACCGGCAAGCCGGTCGCCGGATTCTGGATCGAGGGCAACGGCGACATCGCCACCATTGCCGCCGCGTCGCGCAAGGCCAAGGAATTCGTCCATCTCACCAGCGGCCAGGTTCGCGTCGAGTGCGACATCACCGAGCTGTGGATCGCCGCGAAATGCGGCGAGTCGGACACGACCACCGGCCTCGCCTCGTGTCCGACGGTCGGCAACATGTACGACAAGCTGATCCCGGGCGGCATCTACGGCTGCTTCGGCGAGACCTCCGAGCTGACCGGCGCCGAACACCTCGCCGCGGCTCGCGCCGCCACGCCGGCCGTGCGCGAGAAGTTCATGAAGACCTGGAAGGCTTACCAGAACGACGTCATCGAGGCGCACAAGACCTCCGACCTGTCGGACAGCCAGCCCACCAAGGGCAACATCGCGGGCGGCTTGACCACGATCGAAGAGAAGGCTCTCGGCAACCTCGAGAAAATCGGCAAGAAGGTGCGGTTCATCGATGTGCTCGAGCCCGCCGAGGCGCCGGCGCGAGGCCCCGGCCTGTACTTCATGGACACCTCGTCCGCCGCGGCGGAGTGCTGCACGCTGCAGGCCGCCGCCGGCTACGTGCTCCACATCTTCCCCACCGGCCAGGGCAACGTGATCGGCAATCCGATCATGCCGGTCATCAAGGTCACCGGGAATCCGCGCACCGTGCGCCTGATGTCCGAGCACGTCGACGTCGACGTCTCCGGCGTCGTGCGTCGCGAGATGACGATCGACCAGGCCGGGGATGCCCTGATCGATTCGATCGTGCAGACCGCCAACGGCCGGCTGACCGCCGCGGAAGCCCTCGGGCACCGCGAGTTCGTGATGACCAAGCTCTACCGCAGCGCCTGAGCGGGAGCGTGGGGCCGACCGCCGGAATGACGCTGCGTCTCGAGGAAGCCGAGGCGCTCGCCACCGCGGCCTTCATCGCCCATCGCACGTCCCCGGCCAACGCCAGGCTCACCGCGCGAGCGCTGGTCGCCGCCGAAGCGGATGGCCAGGCCAGCCACGGCCTGTCGCGCGTCGCGCCGTACGCGCTGCACGCCCGCATCGGCAAGGTCGACGGCCTTGCCACCCCGACCTGCACGCAGGTCGCCCCCGCGGCGCTGCGCATCGACGCCGCGCACGGGTTCGCGTATGCGGCCATCGAACTGGCGCTCGCAGCGTTGCCGACCCTGGCTGCCTCGCAAGGCATCGCCGCCGCGGCGATCCACCGCTCGCATCATTTCGGCGTCGCCGGCCAGCATGCCGAGCGACTCGCCGAAGCAGGTCTCGTGTGCCTGGTGCTGGGGAATACGCCCAAGGCCATGGCGCTGCATGGCGGCCGACAGCCGATGCTCGGCACGAATCCGCTGGCATTCGCCGCGCCCTTGCCGGGCGGCGCGGCGCCGCTGGTGATCGATCTCGCGATGTCGGTGGCCGCCCGCGGCAAGATCATCGCGGCGCAGAAGGCCGGGCGACACATTCCGGACGACTGGGCGGTGGACGAGCACGGCCGGCCGACGACCGACCCGGATGCGGCGCTGCGCGGGGCACTGTCGCCGATCGGTGGCGCCAAGGGCGCCGCGCTCGCGCTGATGGTGGAGATCCTCGCGGCGGCCGTCACCGGCAGCTCTTTCGGCTGGGAAGCGAGCTCGATGTTCGACGATCGCGGCGGCCCGCCGAACGTCGGGCACCTGCTGGTCGCGATCGACCCCATGCGCCTCTCCGGCGGGGCGTTCCCGTCGCGCACCGCGGACATCGTCGCCGCGTACGCCGCCGAATCGGGCACGCGCCTGCCCGGCTCGCGCCGCATCGCTGCGCGCGCAGCGGCGACCCGCGACGGCCTGACGCTCGCTCCGTCCCTGCTCGCTGAGATCCGCCAGCTCGCCGGCGATCCGGCGCACACCTGACCGGGAGCGTTCGCATGTCCGACATCGTCATTGCCGAGTTCATGGACGAGCGGGTGGTGCGCGAGACCTTCGCAGGCCGCGACGTGAACTACGACCCGACGCTGGTCGACCGGCCGGAAGCGCTGCTCGCGGCGATGGCCGATGCCCGCGCCCTGCTGGTCCGCAATCGCACCCAGGTGCGCCCCGGTCTGCTCGATGCCGCGCCGCGGCTGCGGGTCGTGGGCCGGCTCGGCGTCGGCCTCGACAACATCGACCTCGACGCCTGCCGCGCGCGCGGCGTGGCGGTGTTTCCGGCCACCGGCGCCAACGATCTGTCGGTGGCGGAGTACACGATCACCGCGATCCTGGTGCTGATGCGACGCGCCTGGTTTGCGAGCGACGCCGTGATCGCGGGCCATTGGCCGCGCCTGACGTCCATCGGCTGCGAAGTCTCGGGCAAGACCCTGGGCCTGATCGGGCTCGGTGCGATCGCGCGCGCCACGGCGCAACGCGCGCGTGCGCTGGGCATGGAGGTGTGCGCTTTCGACCCGCACCTGCCGGAGGCAAGCGCCGCGTGGCAGCACACCCGTCGCGCCACGCTGGACGAACTGCTGGACGCTGCCGACGCCGTGAGCCTGCACGTGCCGCTGACGCCCGAGACCCGTCGCATTCTCGATGCCACGCGCATCGCGGCGATGAAGCCGGGCGCGATCCTCGTCAACGCCGCCCGCGGCGGGCTGCTCGACGAGGCCGCCCTGGCCGCCGCATTGCGCGCGGGAAGGCTCGGCGGCGCGGCCCTGGATGTCTTCGAGACCGAGCCGCTGGACGCGGCCGCCGCGCGCGTTTTCGACGGCGTACCGAACCTCATCCTCACCCCCCATATCGCCGGCGTCACCGATGAGTCGAACGTTCGCGTCAGCGCCGTGACCGCGGCCGCGGTGCTGCGCGCGCTGGACCCATGAGCGGGCCGGCCCGCCCCGTGGCATTCGCGGCGCTGCTCCCCGGTCTTGCCGCGGCGGGTGCGGTCGCAGCGGCCGCATTCGCGTTGCGTTCCCTGTCGCTGCCCGGCCTGCAGCTGATGAGCCCGCTGCTGCT
>JAYTNX010000282.1:0-18955 GCA_043748075.1 Pseudomonadota bacterium | reverse complement strand
CGAAGACCCAGGGCTGTCGCCTGGCGCCCGCCGTCCACGGGTCGGTGCCCGAGCCGGTCGCGGCCGGGACACCCCGTCGACGTGGCAGGCTAGAATCCGCCATGGCCAGCGAACGCGTCATCAAGAAATACGCCAACCGCCGTCTCTACGACGCCGCGGAAAGCCGGCACGTCACGCTCGATGACCTGCGCAAGCTCATCGTTCAGGGCGAGAAAATAAAGGTCGTGGACGACAAGTCGGGTGACGACCTGACACGCTCCATCCTGCTGCAGATCATTGCGGATCAGGAGCAGTTCGGGCAGCCGATCCTCTCCACCGCGACGCTCGAGTCCATCATCCGTTTCTACGGTGACGCGATGCAGGGCTTCATGGGCCGCTACCTCGAACAGAGCGTCGCCTCGTTCGTCAGCCAGCAACACGCGCTGCAGTCGCAATTGTCGAAGATGGTCAGCGGCACGCCGCTCGCCACGATGGCCGACCTCGCACAGACCAACCTCGCGATGTGGCAGCAGATGCAGGAGAGCTTGGTCTCTGCATTGCGGCCGCGCACGGCGGCGCCGGCGGCGAGCGCCGGCCCGGCTTCCCACGGCACCACCTCGAATGCACCGCACGGCGGCGCGTCCGCCGCCGCGGCGCACAGTGGCAAGGACGCGGCCGACGCCGTCGCGACGCTCGGCTCCACGAGACGGCCGCGCAGCGGCAAGATCGCTCGAGGTTGATCAGCGGCGCGTCATGATCGGCACGCCCAGCGACGAGCTGGACGCCGATCGGGACGTCGATCAGGCCGTCGATCATCACGAGGTTGCCATGCTCACGATCCGTTGCCGCTTCGCCGGCGCGCTGCTTGCCGCTACGGTCGGAACGCTGACGCCACCGCCATTCGCGGCCGACATGGCCGCCCGTCTCCCCGCCAACATCGCCACACCTATCGCCGGCGGAGCTGCGGCCGCCGCGCCGTCCACGCGACCTGCCGCCGAGCGCATCGCGATCCTGCTCACCGACTGGGCCGAGCCCGAGGGCTTCGATCCGCTGTACCGCCGCGAGGTCGTCAAGCGCAGCTTCGGCGGCAACGCGCTGCGCCACGACGAGCCCTGCACCGAGGACTATGTCGGCACTGCGCCGTTCCGCGTGCAACTCGGCCTGCAACCCTATGCGATCGGCTTCGAGGCGAAGGGCCTGGAAGGCGCCTACGACTCCATCGGTCTCTACCGGCTCTCCGCCGATGGCCAGACCTATGTGTCGATCTACGACCCCACGGTGACGCTCGCGGCGCGGGACGTCCCCGCGACACCCGGCATGGTCACGGCCGCGAAGGACATGAAGAAGCCGCTACAGCGATCGTTCTGGGCGATCGATCCGCGCGACGGCACCAACTACCTCGAAGGCGTGGTGCTGATCGGCGCGCCGCCGAGGGGCCCGGGGCCGAACCCGCTCGCGATGCCGAACGGCATCCGCGACGCCGACGAGTACTCGTGGGCCGGGGCGATCACGGACTTCAGCATCCTCCACGAAGATCTCGCGCCGCGCCTCTCGCCCGCCACGGTGGTGGTCGAGACGACGACGGCGAAGACGCTCGGCGAGCTGTTCGGCGACCAGGTCGATGTGCGCTTCGGCGCCTACGCGCCGACGCGCGGCCTGACGCGCGTCGAGGAAGACGTCGCGCTCGACTTCGCCCGCGAGGGCTACCGGCGGATGGTGCTGGTGCGCGAGACCACCGACAACAACAACTACGCCAACAATTTCATGACCCGGGGCTATGTGCAGCGCGCGCTGTGCCTCGCCGGCCACAAGGACACCTTCCAGTACCAGCAGTCGCGGCAGGTGGGCCGCACGCCCGAATACAACTTCGCGCTGCTGCACGTCGCGAAGAAGAACCTCGACAACATCAGGCTCGGCAGCGAAGTGGCGATCCTCTACACCACCTACGGCCTGCCGTTCCCCGACCGCGCAGCGCAGGGGCCGTTCGCGGCGCCGCACCCGTGGTCGAAGGAGGTCTATCACGAGAACGCGTACAACAACTACATCGCGTTCAAGCGCTACCTCGAGGCCTACTACGGCGACCGCTACACGCTGCACTTCAATCCGGTGGGGCGCTCGGGCGACCTGCGACTCAACAATTATTTCTCGTACGGTATCTCGCCGCCGTCGGACTTCACGGCGCCCGATCCGCAGAATCGCTTCCGCACGCTGCGCGAGAATATCGACCTCGCGAAGCAGGAAGGTCGCCGCAACATCCTCGCCGTGCTCTCGCACTGGTACTACAACGGGCGCGACCCACTGCTCGCGATCCGCGCCGTGCAGCAGATACCGCTGAACACCCGCGCCGACGTGCGCAACGGCAAGTTCTGGGTGGACTGGTGCGAGAAGGTGGGCGCTCCGACGCCCGTCGCCTGCGACGCCAACGACCCGTCGATTTCCCACATCCAGTACTCCGAGACCTTCGACAGCTGGGCGAAGGAATTCGGCATCGGCTATGCACAAAACGTGCGCAGCGCCGTCGAACGCTTCGGCGTCTTCCCGGTGTCGACCCACCTCAACATCGTCGCGCGCGGTGCCGTCGATCGCGAGGGCGGCGGCGGTGTCGAAGTGAAGCAGGGTCCGCTGAAAGGCGCGAAGCTGGTGGTCGCGAAGGATGCCCATCCCGGCGAGCCGGAATCGTTCGACGCGAAGACCTATCGCGCGTTCACGGACCCGGCGGACAATCTCGTGTCGGCCTGGGACAGCTTCGAGGCCTACGTGGGCACGCAGGACGTGCCGCTACCGTACCTCGCCGAGCATAGCGAGGTGGTATCACCGGCCGTGCTGTTCGGCCCCTATCGCACGATCGTCAACCGGCCGGCCACCTTCACGCTGCCGGTGACCCGCAAGGGGAAGCTGAGCACTGAAGAGGCCTCGCGCCTCAAGGCCTTCATCTACAACGACGCGTCGCGCGACTGGGACCCGGTATTCGTGCCCGCTGGCAGCGCGCCGCTGCGCTACGACCCGAAGTCCCGGACCGCCACGTTCGATGCCCAGGTGTTCGGCGTGTTCGCACTTGCCGTCACGCCGCCGGGTTGGACGCCAGTCAAGGCGATCCGCCATCGCTACAACCAGCCGCTGGCGGCGCCGGTTGCCGCCGCACACCGCAACTCCGATTGAATTCGTCGAGGATTGCGCGCTACAAGCACCCTGCAGACAGTACTGGCAGCGCGAACGCCGAATTACGTCGCTTAACCTATTCCGGCAATTCGACTCGGATTTCGTCGGAGAATATTACAACCTCCCGCTGGGGAATCAAAAAACACGGTGTGAATCAAACATTTATCGAATGGCATGATGATTGCTTGGTTTCGGAGTGTACCTAAGTCATTTTCGGAGAAAATCAAAATGAAGAAACTCTCCCCAGCCTTTGCGGCGGCCGCGCTGATCGCGCTAACGATCGGCGGCTACTCGCAGGCCGCAATCGTCGACTTCACGGGTCGCCCGACCGGCAACACCGGCTCGGCTTCGATCGTTGAAGACGGAGTCACGTTCGCGGCAACCGGTGGCACGGTGTTCGTCTTCGCGCCCGGGGCCTCTGGCTTTTTCAGTAACGGTGGCGTGTGCGCGCTCGCCCCGGCATTTAACTGTCAACGGGATTTGACGGTGACTTTTGCCGGTTTGATAACGAATCTGTCTTTCCTAGGGAGAGGCTGGGACGCCGGAGACTTCATTTCGGTCCGGGCGTTCAACGGCGCAACTGCAGTGGGTGGCCCCATCAACATCGCGAGTGACGGTTCGTTCAGCTTCGGAGCACTGTCACTGACGTCGTTGTTCTTTGACGATTCGAGCACTGGTGCAGGTATGGCATTCGGGAACTTTAGCTGGGATCGCGCAACCACGACCGTGCCGGAGCCGGGTACCCTCGCGCTACTCGGACTCGGCCTTGCGGGTCTCGGGTTTGCTCGAAGGAAGCGCTCCAACTGACCTTCTACCGTACTCGATGACAACCAGCGACCCCGCTTCGGCGGGGTCTCTCTTTTTCGATGTACTGCTGCGCGAAGTTCGGCGCTCGCACTCGAGTTGTTGCCCCCACGGGTGGCACACCGGCGATGCTCGATCAGGCTCCCGTGAGTCGAGACCCGGCCGGCGCCGACAGCTGCAGGGGACACGCAATCGTCGGAACGCTCGCCCGCGCCGATTCTCCGGCAGGACCGGTGAGCGTGGTGGTGGAATCCGCGCCGCGCGCCACTTTGCCGGTGAAGCACTACTTCTCAATCCACGAGCCGAGCGGCCAAGAGGCGCGTGGCCGGCGCGGACTGACGCCGAAGCGCGACGGGTAGTCGGATTCCGCGGTCAGGGTGGGTGCCGGTCCTACAGCGCTCGGCCTCGGGTTTGCGGACAGTGTCCTCACGGCGCAGTGCGCCGTGGAAGCGCTGCTCTCACACGACATCCCCCGCGCGATTGACGCCGCTTATGTCTGGAGAGTGGCGCACACCCCGCCGCGGGGTCTACGCTGACCGCCAGGACGAGCAGGGGATGGGGGGCCGGATGATGCGTTCCGCGCAGACTTCTCACCGACAGCGTGCCGCGCTGCACCCGGGCCATGCCCGCCCGCGATGGGTCGTTGTCGCCGCGCTGCTGGCTTCGTGCGCGCCGGCGGTCGCGCTGTCTTCGGCTTCCGTCTCCACGGATCCGGCCGACCCGGCATCGTCGGCGCGCATCGCGCAATCCGCGCCAGCGTCCGGCGACCTTCCGGCAATGCCGCCGCGCCCGGTACGAATGGGCAGTTCGATGGCCGCGCAGGCCAGCGAGCGGGTACTGCGCATCGACCCGCCGCGCCCGATCGTGCCGTTCGTGCTCGTCGATCACGACGGGCGAGCATTCCGCTCTGAAGAGCGGCTGCGCGACAAGGTTTCACTGGTGTACTTCGGCTTCGCGCACTGCCCGGATGTCTGCCCGGCCACGCTGTTGAAGCTGCAGCAGCTGGTCGCTTCCGATCCGTCGTTCGGCGAGGTGCGCGTACTGATGATCAGCGTCGACGCCGAGCGGGACACGCCCGCGGCGATGAAGGCTTTTCTGGCGCCGATCTCGCCTCGCTTCCTGGGCCTGACCGGCACGCCCGAGCAGGTCGGGGCTGCGGCCCGCGCATTCTCGGTCGCCTACCTCCGGCAACCCGTGGCCACGCCGGAGGATCCTTACCTCGTCGACCATTCGTCCCAGGTGTATCTCGTCGACCGCTCTGGCCGCCTCAGCGAGCTGTTCTTCAATGCGCCCGACGCCGGCATGCGCGAGGCGCTGCGCGCCGCACTGCCCTGATCGATCGCAGGACATGAGTATCAGGATTCAGCCTTCCACCGCTGGCCCGTCGAAAGCGTATCGCCGCTGATCGTCAACTTGCCTTTCAGTGCTCCGATCAACGAAGCGGAGGCCGCACGGATTGGGATGAGCTTCGCGACCGGCTTACCGCGCTTGGTGATGACGATGCCTTCGACACCGACATTGTCGAGTATCGACAGGCATTGCTCCTTGAACTTCCCGGCGGCAATCTGCTTCATCGTCATATCCGATGATCCGGGCCGAACTACTTGCCGCCCATCCGCTTGCGCACCATCTCGCCGGATTCCTTGTAAGTCGCGGGCAGCTTGTCGAGGAACGCATTCGGCTCGAACACCGGCTCGTACTGCTGGAATACCGGCAACATCAGCGCCATCGGGAACTCGGGGACACGGCGCGTCTTGCGGAAGTCCGCGATCGGGATGCGCGCGCTGGCGTCGTCCTCGTGGTGATTGGAGGTCTTCGCGATCACGGTGCCGCGGGGGTCGACGACCACGGTGCCCTCGTCGCGTCCTCCGGCGCTCTCCATGAAGCCGGGATTGTCCGGCGACACCGAGTTGCCGACGCCGACGGTGTAGACCCGGTTGGCGCGCGACGTCGCGATCGCCGATTCGGCGTTCGAGCCGCCCGTGACGGTGAGGATCATGATCTCCGCGCCCTTCATCGCCAGGCAGGTATAGAGCATCGGCTCCGCGCCGACCGAGGTCATTGCGATATTGCCGATGTCAGTGCGCGCGATCGGCAGCGTCGCGTCCCAGCCGTACATCTCGACGTAGCGGTCGAGCACGTCATAGGTCGTCGTGCCGATCAGTGCGCCCTCGCCGAACAGGCCGAGGATGTTGCGCGACTTCCACTGCTTGCTGACGATGGTGCCCTCGGGGCCGACGATCACCGACATGTTGATCACGTGATCGGGCCAGTCCTTCTCCTTCGCGTAGCAGCCGAAGGCGATGTAGCAGCCGTACTTCTTCGCGCGCTGCGCGATGACGTCGACCTCCGGCCCGGGCAGGTCGAACGCGATCTGGTTGAGCTCCTTGCGGGTCCAGGGCTGGAAGCCCTGGATCGGGAATTCGTGCATGCAGATCAGGTCCTGCTTGCCGCCCCAGAGCCGCTCGCCACCCCATTCCTCGGCCGAGCCCTGCGCGTAGTCGATCAGCTTCGTCACGTGCGCGAGGTTGCGCTTCATGGTCGCGTCGCGGTTCTTCACGTCCACCGACCAGACGCGCGACTGGATCGCCGTCACGTTGATCGCCTCCTGGCGCAGCGGCACGCTGGCATAGACGCCGCGCTTCGCGACCTGCACCGGCGTGACCGGCGGCCGCTTCGAGCTGCGCGTGGTACCGCCTGCAGCGACCGGTTGTGCCGCGGCTGGCGCGCCGGCAGCGGCAGCTGCACCGGCGACGCCGGCTGCCATCGCGCGCGTCAGCAGGGCGCGGCGGTCGATCTGGGACGGTTGCTTCTTCGACATCGGGAGACTCTCCGTCTGATGGGTGATGGGGGTGTGGTTCAGTAGCCGGATTGCGGGGATCCCCCGCGCTGCCCGCCGCGTCACTGTTGCGCGAACGCTAGCGGCGGGTTTTCCTGCGGGGACCGAGGTTCAGCGCAGTCACGTCCATCACGTGCAGCTGCAGGCCCTGCATGAAGCCGGCGCCGCTGCCACGATTGCTGGTCCAGACCATCTTGCGTCCGTCGGGTGAGATCGCCGGGAAGCCATCGAAGCCCTCGTCGAAGGTAATGCGCTTGGGCGGGGTCTTGCCGTCCATGTAGCCGAGGTAGACCTCCCAGTTGCGCGCGGTCTCGGCGCGCACGAACAGGAAGTGTTGATCGTCCGGTGTCGGATACGGTGCCCAGTTCATGTCATGGGTGAAGGTTCGCGGCTTCAGTCCGCTGCCGTCGCGCTTGACGGTGTAGATCGTCATCGGCGTCGGGCTCTGACCGTACTCCGAGGCCTTCCACGCGCGGAAAATGATCGTCTCGCTGTCGGACAGGAAGTACGGTGCGCCCTCCTGGTCGTCCTCGGTGAAGGTGATCTGCTTCTCGCCCGTGCCGTCGGACTTCATCACCCAGAGGTCCATGTTCTTGTTGATCATGCGGCCGAACACGATCCACTTGCCGTCGGGCGAGACGGTGACTTCCGCCTCGTAGTATTTGTTGTTCGTCAGGCGCACGACGTTGCCGCCCTGGCGATCCGAGGTGTAGAGCTCCGACCCCTGCGGATAGTTGCGCCAGTCCGACCAGTTGCCGATCGGCATGTCGAGGTTGTCCTTGATCGAGGTCCAGACCAGCGTCTTGCCGTCCGGGAAGTAGTACGAGCAGGCATCCCAGCCCTTGTTGTTGATCAACACGACGTCGGTGCCGGAATCCGTGAAGGTCTTGGTCAGGAATCCCGACATGCCGCGCGGGCTCTTCACCGCCAGCGGGCTCTGCACCTGCGCGATCAGGTGCTCGCTGTCCGGGCCGTAGTACGACTCCGCCGCCTCGCCGATGTTGGGGATCCGCCACGACGGCGGTTCGCCCGGCTTGGTCGTGACGACGGTGCCGGCGGGCACGACGACCGGCTTCAGGGCCGGCGCGTCGGCAACGGTCCCGCTTCCCGACTGGCACGCGACGAGGAAAAATCCGGCGATCAGCGCGCTTGGCCAGATCGCGAGGTCACGAATCGATGTCATTGGTTTCCCCCTCATGTCTGTCCGTAACGTAGTCAGCACCACCCGCGTGTGGTAAAGCCGCCTCGATAGTTGTAGGTTTGTCACAGAGGCCGCGTGGACACAATAGCGGCTCCATTTCGGGGGGTACACACAATGATTCTCAAGACACCGCGTCGCGGCCTGGGCCTTTCCACGGTCGTCGGTTTCGTCGCATTGGCGTACTCGCAAGGAGCGTGGTCCCAGGGGGCCGAGTCGGCGGCGGCGGACAGCTCGGCGCTCGACGAAGTCGTCGTCACCGCACGCAAGACCGAAGAACGCCTGGTCGATGTGCCGCTGGCGATCACGGCGTTCAGCGCTGCGGCGATCGAGCAGAAGGGAATCAGGAGCCTCGAGGACATTGCGGCGGCCACGCCGGGTCTCACCTTCTCCGACGTGCAGGCCGGTTTTCTGCCGACGCCTGTCATTCGTGGCTTCGCCCCGATCGATGTGCGCGGCGAAAACAACGCGGCGATCTTCGTCGACGGCGTGTTCGTCTCCGGTCGCGAGGGCTTGAACTTCAGCCAGCTCGACCTCGAGCGCATTGAGGTCATCAAGGGTCCGCAGGCGGCCCTCTACGGCCGCAACAGCTTCAGCGGCGCACTGAACTACGTCACGGCGAAGCCGACCGATGAGTTCAAGGGCAAGACCGAGGCGCAATTTGGCAGCAACAACAAGGTGCTCGCGTCGCTGTCGGTCAGTGGCCCCCTGATCGAGGGCGTGCTGAAGGGCCGCGTAGCCCTCGGCTACGATACCTTCGACGGCTCCTACAAGAACCAGTTCTCCGGTATCGGCGGCGGTTCCAACATCGGCGGCTACACCTACGAGACCTTCCAGGGCAGCCTGGTCTGGACGCCGAGTGAGAACTTCGAAGCCGAGCTGTCCCTCTACTTCTCGAACGACAATGTTGGCAACTCGGCGATCAGCCCGGTACAGGCGAACTGCGAGAACCTGAACTCCCTGCTTTCGACGCAGACACCCGTGCCAGCCGCGGGTTTCATGAACTACTGCGGCACCTTCCAGGCCGTGGGCCGCAACGGGCTGTCGGCCATCCCGCAGGCCACCGGCAACGACCGTGACCTCTCGCGTGCCCACCTGAACCTGAAGTGGCAGACGGGCATCGGCACGATCACCTCGCTGACCGGCTACTCGAAGCTCGACCAGAGCTTCTACGTCGACGGCTCGCGCAACATCGGCGAGACCGTGCCGTTCACCTACATCGCGCGCCCGACCACCGGCCTGGTGCCGGTCGCGGGCGGCGCGTTCCAGGCCGGCCTGCAGCGCAGCTTCCGCACCGGGCTGCTGCAGATCGGCGGCGGTGGTGCGACCGAGGAAGTAAGCACCGAGTTGCGTCTCTCGAGCGACCCCGAGCAGAGTTTTCGCTGGTCCACCGGCTTCTACTATTACGACACGAAGTCCGCGGCCGGCAACGACGGCGTGGTCTCCACCAGGCCGCTGCCGGCCGACTTCTATGCGTTCTGCCTCTCGTGCCGTTCAGCCGCGCTGTTCGGTGGCCCGGCGAACCTGATCGTCGACCCAGCCTTTCAGGCCCCGGATACCACCGGCTTCCTGTCTTGGTTCACGATCCCGACCGGCGATGCGATTTTCGACGACATCAACATCGACAAGATCAGTGCACCTGCGCTGTTCGCGTCGGCGGAGATCGACTTCGCCGAGGCCTGGACCGCCCGGATCGAGGGCCGCTACACGGAAGAAAAGAAGTCGTTTCAGCGGAAGCTCACCAGCAGCGCTGGCAGCAAGACCTGGGGCATCAAGAACTACCGCGCCACCCTCGACTACAAGCCCGCGGACAACATGACGATCTACGCCTCCTATGCGCATGCCGAGAAGAGCGGTGCCATTGGTGCTGCGACGGTGCAGTTCATCACTGACCCGGTGGGCAGGAACTCCGCCGCATTGACCTCCTTCGACCCGGAGCAACAGGACGCGCTGGAGGTCGGAATCAAGGGCGAATTGCTGGATCGCCGCCTGTATTTCGACTTTGCCCTCTACCAGAGCAAGTGGAAGGACATCGTCATCCCGCAGATCAAGACCGAACTGGTCGATCCGCGCACGGGTACGCTCACGACGATCCGCACCCCGACGGCTTTCAATTCCAACGCCGGCGATGCGACGATCCGCGGCGCGGAAGCTTCTTTGGAGGCGCGGCTCGGTTCCTATGTCAAGGCGACGCTGGGCGTGTCCTACATCGATGCAACCTACGACAAGGCGCGTATCGACAGTTTCAAGAACTTCCCGAGTTTTTCGCCGACCGGTGAAGTCGGCGGCAAACAGATCCTGCGCGAGTCGCCGTGGCAGATCGCGGCCAGCCTCGGCTATACGGCGCCGGTCAATGAGCGCCTGGACTGGTACCTGCGCGGAGACCTTTCCTACCGCGACGAGCAGTTCGCCGACGCCACCAATCAGGCGATCACGCCCGACCAGACCAAGCTCAACATGCAGATCGGCCTGAAGGGCGACGCGTGGACCCTGGAACTCTGGGGCCGCAACCTGACGAACGAAGATGGTCCGAGCGCGGCGTATCGTGACGTCTACTTCACCAACTCGCTGCCGGACGGCACGTTCTTCCGCGGTCCCGCCGGGACGACGCCGGCCGGCACGGCCGGCAGGGGCACGTTCTTCCCGTGGCGCTACAGCGTTTCCTACCCGACGCTGCGTGAGTACGGCGTCACTGTCCGCTACAAGTTCTGAGGATGCGCGGCTCACGGGCGACGGCGCCGCGTGTCCTGCTGCTGGTGCTCGCCGGCGTCGTTGCCGGCGGGCCACTGCTCGCCGCGGACGCTCCCGTCCGCGGTGATCCGCAGCAGCTGACGCTCGGCGATCCCGCGCGCAAGGGCAAGCAGGCCCCGATCCGTCTCGACGGCATCACCGACACAGCCAGCGGCGAGATCATCTCTGCCAGAGATCTCGCACGGCGCCTCGGCGACACGCGGGTTTTGTTCATCGGCGAGGAGCACACCAACGGCGAGTTCCATCGAGCGCAGCTGCGCGTGATCGAGGCACTGCACGCGGCCGGCCGCGAGGTGATCGTCGGCCTCGAAATGTTTCCCTGGACGGCTACGGCGCCGCTGGAGAAGTGGACCCGGGGCGAGCTGACCGAGCAGCAGTTCCTCGACCAGGCCGCCTGGTACGAATCCTGGTCGCATCACTGGGGCGGCTATCGCGACATCTTCTTCTTCGCGCGCGACCACCACCTGCGCATGGTCGGCATCAATGCGCCGCGCGAAGTGGTTCGCAACGTCCGCGCCAAGGGCCTCGACTCGCTCGATGTCGAGACCCGCAAGCGCATGCCGCCCACGATCGACATCGGCAGCGCAGACCATCGCGCGCTGGTCACTTCCTATTTCTCGGCCGACGATCCGCTGCATTCGAAGCTGTCGCCGGAGCAGGCGGAGGGGCTCTACCAGGCGCAGGTCACTTGGGATGCCGCAATGGGCTGGAATGCCGGCCAGGCGCTCTCGACGCCGGCCGATCCGAAGGAGATCGTCGTCGTGCTGATCGGCTCGGGCCACGTCGCCTACGGCCTCGGCGCCGAGCGCCAGCTGGCGCCGCATTTCAAGGGCCGGATCGCTTCACTGATCCCGGTGACGGTGCGGGATGCTGACGGCAAGCCGGTGCCGACGGTCAGCGCCGGCTATGCCAATTTCCTTTGGGGTGTGCCGTGGACCGCGCAGCCCACCGATCCGGTGCTCGGCGTCTCGCTGATGGGACGCATCGGCAAGGAGCCCGGCAGGATCATCCAGATCGACGCTGGCTCCACCGCCGACCAGGCCGGCCTCCAGGTGGGCGACATCCTGCGCGAGCTCGATGGCACGAAAATCGACGGCACCACGGCGTTGCAGCGCAAGACCGGCGATTACCGCTGGGGTGACGGCGCCCGGCTGCTGATCGAGCGCGACGGCAAGGCGCAGACTCTCGACATCGTTTTCCGCCGCAAGGGCTGAGCGGGAATCCTCCCGCGCGCCCCGGCGCAGGGCAGATCCATGCGACAACGTTCGACGGCACTGTGCGGCGCCTGGACCGCAATGATCACCGCGGCCACTGTCGCGGCCATGCTCGCACAGGCGCCCACCCGGGCCGCTGCTGCGCCAGCCGTTGCCGCGGGCTCGGCGCCGGCGGCGCGCGCGGCTCCCGCCTCGACCGCGGCAGCAGACTTGCCGCGCTATCGCCTCGACGCCGCGATCGACCCCGCCGCGCGCACGCTCGACGTGCAGGCGACGCTCGAGTTGCCGGCCGCGATGGCCGGGCAGGCGGTCGAATTCCTGCTCGCCAAACCGCTGCAGGTGGTCGAGTCCGAGCCGGCGGTGCAGCCGCTGGCCGCGGACGCGGGAAGCGGCTTCGTCGGCATCAACGGCTCCTCGAGCGGCGCGACAGAATCCGGCCGCGCGGCGCGCTACCGCGTGCAACTGCCCGCGGGCGGCCGCCGACTAACGCTGCACTATCGCGGTCGCGTCGACTTCGGCTTCGAAACCCCGGGCCAGGAATACGCGCGCGGCTTCAACGAGACCGCCGGCGTGATCCGCGAGGACGGCGTCTATCTCGCCGGCAGCACGCTCTGGTATCCGTATTTCGGCGAGCGACTGTTCACCTTCGAGCTCAGCGTGAAATCGCCCGAGGGCTGGCAACTGATCAGCCCCGGCTCCGGCTCCGCGCGCGACGCGCGGGGCGTCGCGCGCTGGCGCTCCGATACGCCGCTCGATGAGCTGCACATCGTCGGCGGTCCGCTGACGCGCTACTCGCGCCAGGCGGGCGCAGTCACGGCGGAAGTCTACCTGCGCCGGCCCGACGAGGCCCTCGCCGCGAAGTACCTGGAGGCCACGGCCCGCAATCTCGAAATGTACCGCGGCCTGATCGGCACCTACCCCTACGACAAGTTCGCGCTGGTCGAGAACTTCTGGGAAACCGGCTACGGCATGCCGAGCTTCACCTTGCTGGGCCCGCAGATCATCCGCTTCCCGTTCATCCTCACCTCGTCGTATCCGCACGAGATCCTGCACAACTGGTGGGGCAATGGCGTCTTCGTCGACTATGCGAACGGCAACTGGTGCGAGGGCCTGACGGCCTACCTCGCCGACCATCTCTACAAGGAACAGCAGAATCAGGGCGCCGAGTACCGCCGCGACACCCTGAAGAAGTACCGCGACTTCGTGAGCGAAGGTCGCGATTTTCCGCTGTCGGCGTTCCGCTCGCGCCACAGCCCGGCTACCGAGGCGGTCGGCTATGGCAAGGCCCTGATGACTTTCCACATGGCGCGCCGCCAGGTTGGCGATGACGCCTATGCGCGCGGCCTGCAGCGTTTCTACCGCGAGCAGCGCGGTCGTCGCGCCAGCTTCGACGATCTCGCGCGCGCCCAGGGCGCGGCGGCCGCCACCGATCTCTTGCCGTTTTTCCGCCAGTGGGTCACGCGCCCTGGTGCGCCGGATCTGCGCGTCGCGGAGGTGCAGGCGGTCGAGGCCCGCACCGCCGCTGAAAACGATGGCGGCGACGCCGGCATCGTGCGCGGCGTGCTGCGTCAGGCGCAGAAGGCCGAGCCCTTCCAGGTCAACGTCCCGGTCGCGGTGCGCACGGTCACCGGCACCCAGACGTTCAGCGTGAAGATGACGGGTCGCGAGGCGCGCTTCGAATTTGCGGTGAAGGGCAAGCCGCTGTCACTCGAGGTGGACCCCGAGTTCGATGTGTTCCGGTTGCTCGATGCGCGCGAGACCGCGCCGTCGCTGGGTCAAATGTTCGGCGATCCGCAGATCGTCGCCGTGTTGCCGTCGAGGGCGAGCCCCACCGCGCTGGCCGCATACCGCGAGATGGTCGCGTTCTGGAGCGGCGGCAATGCACAGAAAATCGTCGTGCGCACCGATGCCGATCGCACGCCCTTGCCCGTGGATCGCGCGGTCTGGGTGTTCGGCCGCGACAACGCGCTGGCCGCGAGATGGTTCGTCGGCGATCCGGCGAACGGATTCGAAGTCGGTGCCGCCGCGATCCGGGTCGGCGGTGGGCAGATCCCGTTCACGGGCCATTCGGCAGTGATCGTGCGTCGTCATCCCGGCAACGTCGGCAAGGCGATCGGCTGGGTGGTCGTCGACCCGCTGGAGGCCGCGCCGGGGCTCGCGCGCAAGCTGCCCCACTATGGCAAGTACTCCTGGCTCGGCTTCGCCGGCGCCGAGCCCGCCAACGACGCGAAAGGTGAGTGGGTCGCCGCCGACTCGCCGCTGCACGTCGAGTTGCGTCCGGCCGCGCAGCGCGGCGAGCCGCTGTCCCCGGCCCGCTATCCTTCGCGCGCGCCGCTCGCACGCCTGCCGGCGGTGTTCGACGGCGCAGCGATGGCGGCGCAGGTGCAGTGGCTCGCCGACCCGGCGCGGGAAGGCCGCGGACTCGGCAGCGCCGGGCTCGAGGCCTCCGCCCGCCATGTCGCCGAGGCCTTCCGCGCGGTCGGGGTCCAGCCCGCGAAGTCATCGACGCCGCCCGGGACGCCGTCAGTCACGATGATCGGCGCGAACCTCGACGACTATTTCCAGGACTTCGAGTTCACCCCGGCCGGTGCGCAGCAGCCGGTCAAGGCGCGCAACGTGATCGGCGTGCTGCCGGGATCCAACCCCGCGTTCGCGAACGAGGCCGTCATCGTGTCGGCGCACTACGACCATCTCGGGCGCAGCGGCCCGGGTGTCCGCGTCGGCGAGATCGGGCAAGTGCATCCCGGCGCCGACGACAACGCCAGCGGCGTCGCCGTACTGCTCGAGCTCGCGCGCACCCTGGCCAACGCGGGCGCTCCGCCGCGCACGCTGGTATTCGTCGCCTTTTCCGCCGAGGAGTCGGGCCTGCAAGGCTCCAAGCACTATGTCGCGAACCCGCTCCCGGTGCCACTCGCCGGCATCCGCGCGGTGCTGAATCTCGACACCGTCGGTCGTCTCGGCAATGGCGAGGTGACCGCCCTCGCGACCGGCACGGCTGCGGAGTGGCAGCACGTGTTCCGCGGCATCACGTTCTCCACCGGGATTGCCACGCGCAGCATCCCCGGCGCGGGGCAGTCCTCGGACCAGCAGAGCTTCATCGACCGCGGCATTCCCGCGGTGCAGCTGTTCACCGGCGCGCACCTCGACTACCACCGCGTCACCGATACGGCGGACAAGATCGACGTCGCAGGGCTGGTCAAGGTGGCGACCGTCGCGCGCGAAGCGGTGGAGTATCTCGCGCAGCGCCCCGGCGCCTTGACGGTGACGATCGCAGCGCCCGGCTCGGGCACCGCTGCCGCGGCAGGCGCGCCGGCCAATGTTTCGGGCGACGCTGCCGGCGGCAGGCCCGGCGGCAGGCCCGACGGCAGCGCGCGTCGCGTGTCGTTCGGTCTCGTGCCCGACTATGCACACCAGGGCGCCGGCGTGCGCGCCGAGTCGGTCGTCCCGGACTCTCCCGCGGCGCGCGCCGGCATCCTCGCCGGTGACGTCCTGCTCGGTCTCGACGGCAAGCCGATCGCGGACCTCGGCAGCTTTGCCGCCGCGCTGAAGCGTTTCCAGCCGGGCGACAAGGTCGTCGCGACGCTGCGTCGCGGCGAGGTCGAGGCACAGCGGACGGTCGATCTCGCGGAGCGTTGATGCGCGCCGGCACGACTTCGACTGCGCACCAGAGTCGGCGCGACCCCCGGAGTCGTTCATGAGTGGCGGGCCCGTCATCTCCACGGCGCGGCTGAGCTTGCGCGAACTGGCGCCCGAGGACGCGCCGTTCCTGCTGCAGTTGCTGAACGAACGCAGCTTCCTGCGCTACATCGGCGATCGCGGCGTGCGCGATCTCGACGAGGCACGCCGCTACATCGTCAACGGCATGGTGCACAGCTACGAGCAGCACGGCTTCGGCCTGTGGCTGGTCGAACTGCGCGATGACGATCGTCGACCCATTGGTCTGTGCGGCCTGGTGTCCCGTGATGGGCTGGCCGCGCCCGACCTCGGCTTCGCGCTGCTGCCGCATTGGTGGTCACAGGGTTTCGCGCACGAGGCGGCCGCGGCGGTGATGGTGCATGCGCGTCGCGTCGTGGGTCTCGATCGCGTGCTCGCGATCGCCTCACTGCAGAACGAGAATTCGGTGCGCCTACTGCGCAAGCTCGGGTTCGAGTACCAGCGCGACGTACTGATGCCCGGCGAGACCCAGCCGGTCGCGCTGTTCGTCTGCGAGGCGTCGGCGTGAGAAGATCGCCCCCTGACAGGGAGACGACCATGACGAACCTGCCCACCCCGTTCATACCGCGCGTCGAGGAAACTTCGCTGTTCGACAAGCTCGCGCGCTACGGTGCGGCTGCGGGTCGGGAAGTGGTGGAGAAAGTGCTGTGGCTGTGGTTCGCGAGCCGCCGACCCGACCTGCCGGTGTGGGCGCGCACCACCGTCTACGGCGCGCTCGCCTACTTCATCCTGCCCACCGACGTGATCCCCGACCTGATTCCCGGCCTCGGCTACACCGACGACATCGGCGTGTTGTCGTACGCGCTGGTGACCATTGCGGGCTATGTCGATGCCGACGTCAGGCGCCGCACCGGCGAGGTGCTCTCGAGACTGTTCGCCGGCTCTGCCACGCCGAGCACCTGACAGTAGCGCAGGTCGCAGTCGGCGCAGCGACCGCGCGGGCTGCACCAGCGCAGGCTGCGGCCATTGAGCCGCCCCCAGAACACGCCCGCGGAGTCGGCATCGAACTCGCGCAGCAGTTCGATGAACCCGTGGGTTGTCGGCTGGCGCGGATAGGCGCGCCAACGTGCGCGCTCGTCCAGATGGTGCAGCCGCCATTCGTTGCGGTCTGCACGGTAGCGGAACTGCGCCAGCGCTACCGGTTGCCCCGTGCCGGGAATCCCGAGGAGGCGCTGCAGCTCGAAAATTGTGACGCGATCGAAGGCGACGTCGAAACCCAGCAGCACCGCGTGACGTGCACTCGGCGGGCAGATCCGGTCGCAATAGCCCTGCATGAGCTTCTCGACCAGGCGACGGGTATGCAGGGGAATCTCGTTCACGTCCGTAGCCTAGCGCGCGGGCGTGGTGCGCCGCTATTCTCGCGGCATGCCACCTGAGGTCCCCGATCCCTCGGCGCCTGCGTCGGCGCCCACGTCCGCGTCGATGCAGCCGCTGCGGCGTTTCGCGTTCGATGCGCTCGACTGCGAGACGGTCGGACCGGAGCGCGGCCCGTTGTCGCTGCGTCTGCATGGCCACAGCGCCGAGGGGCGCAGCCTGCTGCTTGATTTCAGCGGTGCGCCCCGACCGCAGATCGAGACGCGACGACTCACTCGTGTGGTCGTTGCAGCGGTCGAGGGCGCGGCCGGCCCGATCTGGTCCCTGCAGTCCGATCAGGGCCGTTTCGAGCTCGGCCCGGTGCATCTGTTCGTCCACGAGGATGTGACCGCGCGAGCTGCCGCGGCCGTGCCGCCACGCGCGGTGCCGCTCGTCAAGCAGTTGTTCTGGCGTCTGGTGTTCGTGCTGCTCGCGACCCGTGGCGGACGTCGCTGGCTCGAGCGTCGCGCCGCCCGCGCCTGAATTTCGCGAGTCGGCGTCGACGCCGTTCCGCACACGACACAGTCACCGAGGTCTCCGACATGCACTCCGGTCTCTACCTGCTCGCCTTCGTCGCCGGTGCCGCGCTGGTGGTCCAGATCGGCATGAATGCCGTGATCGGACGGGCCTTCGGCGGCAACGCCGTCGGCGCCGTGTTCGTGAACTTCACCGTCGGTGCAGTCGGACTGTTCCTGTTCCTCGTGGCGACCCGCGCCGCCCTTCCGCAGCGCGAGCAGGTCGTTGCGATACCCACGTGGGCATGGTTCGGCGGACTGATCGGTGCGTTCTACGTCGCCACCGTCACGATCGCCGGACCGCGCGTTGGCGCGCTCGCGGTGCTTGCGCTCACGGTCGCCGGCCAGATGGCCGCCTCGCTGCTCGTCGATCACTTCGGCCTGCTCGGATTTCCGCGCGAGCCGGTGTCGTTGCTGAAGCTGTTCGGAGCGGGACTGCTGTTCGCGGGTGTCGTGATCGTTGCACGCTGAGGCGGCCTGGCTGCGATGTGTCGCGGCATGCCGGCAAATAGCCCGCAATACGTCGAATTTGCAGCGGGACGGGGCGGCGGACGCCCCCTATCCTGTCCTCTCATCGGGATGGCTCGACCAGGCGAACGTGGCAACCCAGAACTACCTGTACTCGCTGTATGATGCCCTCCGCAGCATCGACATTCCGTCGGATAGGGCACTTGCGGTTGTCGATGCGATGGAGCGCGACATGAGCACGCATCTCGCCACCAAGGCCGACCTCGAATCGCAGCGGCTGATCGGCAAGGCCGATCTGGAGAACGTGCGCGATTTCCTGCAATCCGAGATTGCGCTCGTCGCACAGTCGCTGGATTCCAGCCTGAATGCGCTGAGGCGCGACATGGAGTCCAGCTTGTCGGCGCTGAGGCGCGACATGGAGTCCGGCCTGTCGGCACTGAGGCGCGACATGGAGTCCGGCCTGGCTGTCGTTCGCCAGGAGCTCAAGTCCGAGCTCGCGATGCTTCGCTACGAGTTCGAGACCACCTCCGCAACGACGCAAAAGGACATGGCGGCCGGTTTCGCAGCGCTTCGCCAGGAGATGGATGTCCGTTTCGCTGCCGCCCGACAAGAGCGGCTCGACGACCTGGGCGCGATCCGCAAGGACATCGTGATCTGGCTCGGCTCGGCCATCGCCGTCGCCACGGGCCTGATCATCGGCACGATCCAGCTGGCCTGATCAGATCCAGCGTCGCACGCGGGCGCGATAAGTCGCGAACGCCGCGCCGAACAGCCGCATCAGGGCGCGCTCCTCCGGCACGATCTGGAATCGCGTGATGTAGGCGGCGAAAGTCGCGACCCCGAGCAGCATCCACGGCGAGCCGAGCCACGCCGCCCAGCCGAGCAGCACCACGGCCATGCCGAGATACATCGGGTTGCGCGTCAGCCGGTAGATTCCCGAGGTCACCAGGGCACTGGAAGA
>JAYTNX010000281.1:0-38848 GCA_043748075.1 Pseudomonadota bacterium | reverse complement strand
CCCCCCCCCCCCCCCCCCCACCCCTCGCCGTCCGCACCCACCCCTCTGGCCAGTCTTGGCAACGACCCGCATACTCAAGGTCATGGCGGACACGACGAGCCTCACGAACCACCTCCTGATCGCGATGCCCTCGCTCTCCGACCCGGCGTTCGCGCAGACCGTGACGCTGGTCTGCGAGCACAGTGTCGACAAGGGCGCGCTTGGCATCGTGATCAACAAGCCGCTGCCGATGGCACTCTCGGAAGTGCTCTCGCAGATGAAGCTCGAGGCCGCCGACACCGCCATCGGCGCGCAGACCGTGCTGCGCGGCGGGCCGGTCCACAAGGATCGCGGTTTCGTCGTGCACCGGCCGGGCGGCAGCTGGGACTCCTCGCACGCGGTGTCCGACGCTGTCCAGGTGACGACCTCGCGCGACGTGCTCGCCGCGATGGCGCGCGGCGAAGGGCCGCGCGATGCGTTCATCGCCCTCGGCTATGCCGGCTGGGAAGTCGGCCAGCTCGAGAAGGAAATGCTCGACAACGCCTGGCTGCCGCTGCCGCTGGACGAGCGGGTGCTGTTCGAGCTGCCGTACGAGGAGCGCTGGCACGCGGTCTGGCGCATCCTCGGCATCGACGTCGGCAAGGTCAGCCACTTCGCCGGGCATGCCTGAGACGGCGGCGCACCACGGCGCCGCGATCTCGGCCGCTCCACAGATCCTGCTCGGGGTCGACTACGGCTTGCGCCGCATCGGCCTGGCCGTCGGCGACACGGTGACGCGACGCGCCCGCCCGCGGCCGGCGGTGCAGGTTCCTGCCGGACGCGCACCGGACGAACCGGAGTTCGAGCGCATCGCGCGCGAGCTGCGCGACAGTGGCGCAACGCGCATCGTCGTCGGCTGCCCTTATAATTCCGACGGCAGCCAGGGCGCGCTCGCAAAGAAGGCGTCGCAGTTCGCCGCCGAACTCGGTCGCCGCCACCGGCTTCCCGTTCACCTGGTCGACGAACGCTATTCGTCGATCGAGGCGACCGAGACGCTGCGCACGATGCGAGCCGGCGGGACGCGTCGTGGCCGGGTCGCGAAGACCGACATCGACAGCGCGGCCGCGGCGGTGATCCTCGAACGATGGATGGCGGGCGAAGGTGAACGCGGCAGCCCGGAACCGGGTCTGATGCAAGCGGACCTCCCGAACTCTGGCCCCTGAAACCTGGCCCCCGAAATCTGGCAACGAACAACGATGAATGACCCCACGGCCAAAGTCGGTGGCCTGGCGCTACGCGCCGACGGCAGCCTGCGCCACCTGTTGAGCCTGGAGGGCCTGCCGCGCCCGATGCTCGAGCGGCTGCTCGAGCGCTCGCAGTATTACGCCCGGCCGCTGGGCGCACCGCCGGCGCGTGGCACGGTGCTCGAGGGCGTCACGGTCGCGACGCTGTTCACCGAGCCCTCGACCCGCACGCGCGTCTCCTTCGAGCTCGCCGCTCAGCGCCTCGGCGCTGACGTCGCCAGCGTCGAGGTGCAGCTGTCCTCCCGCCTCAAGGGCGAAAGCATGCTCGACACCGTGCACACCCTCGAATCGCTGCACGTCGACGTCTTCGTGTTGCGCGACGCGCAGGCCGACGTGCCCGACCTCGTCGCGCGCAACGTCGCGCCGCACGTCAGCGTGCTCTCGGGCGGCGCCGGCAGCGTCGCGCATCCGACGCAGGGACTGCTCGACGCACTGACGGTCCTGCAGCATAAGGGCCGCATCGCGGGCCTCGCGATCGCGATCGTCGGCGACGTGCGCCACTCGCGCGTGGCGCGTTCCGCCTGGCATGCGTTCGCCGCGCTCGGCGCCACCGACCTCCGAATCGTGGCACCGCCGGCGCTGATGCCGGACCCGGGAGAGTTCGCCGGCTGTGCGCGCTCGACGCGGCTCGATGCGGGCATCGCCGGCTGCGACGTCGTGATGATGCTGCGCATCCAGAAGGAGCGCATGGCGCAGGCCTCCATACCCGGCGCCGACGACTACTTCGCCGAGTGGGGATTGACGGCGGCGCGACTGAAGTCCGCGCGCCCCGATGCGATCGTCATGCATCCGCAGCCGATGAACCGCGGCATCGAGATCGCCTCGGACGTCGCCGACGGGCCGAAGTCCGTGATCCGCGACCAGGTGCGCAATGGCGTCGCAGTGCGCATGGCCGTGCTCGAGGCGGTGATCGAGAGTCGGCCGTCGCCGCCGACCCGCGCCGCGGCCGGCAGTGCCGAGGTCGCGCTCTGGCTGCAGGCGGCACCGCGCCCGTGAGCGCAATATCCAACTCGGCGGCGCCCATTGCGCCGCCGCACCCGCCGCACCGCGGTTCGATCTGCCTCGAAGACGGGGCGGTGATCGCGCAGACCGCCTTCGAGGGCGCGCAGTGGATCCTGCGCGTCGAGGCGCCGAAATGCGCGGTGCGCGCCCAACCCGGCAGCTTCGTGCACCTGAGCTGTGACGACGACATCCCGATGCGCCGCCCGCTTTCGATCATGCGCGCCGATGCGGCGGCCGGCTGGTTCGAGGTCCTGTACAAGGTGCTCGGACCGGGCCTCGCGGCGCTCTCGCGTCGTCGTGTCGGCGATCGGCTGTCCGTGCTCGGCCCGATCGGGCGAGGCTTCATCGCGCATCCCGAACGCCCGCGCACGCTGCTCGTCGGCGGCGGCGTCGGCATCCCGCCGATGGTGTTCATGGCGGAAGCCCTGCAGGCCGACACGCGCGCCGCCTGGAAACCGCTGGTGCTGATGGGCTCGGAGATTCCGTTCCCGTTCCGCGCGCGCCCCTCGACGATTGTCGTACCCGGCATGCCGGCCGGCACGATCGCCTGCATGCCACTGCTCGACGGCTGTAGCGTGCCGAGTCGACTCGCGAGTCGCGGCGGCTTCCCGGGCTGCTACGACGGCTTCGTCACCGAACTCGCCGATACATGGCTCGACGCGCTAGACACTTCCGCGCGCGCCGAAGTCGAAGTGATGGCCTGCGGCCCGACGCCGATGCTCGAAGCGATGGCGAAGGTGGCGCGACGCCACGCCGTGCCCTGCCAGGTCTCGCTGGAAGAATTCATGTCCTGTGCTGTCGGCGGCTGCGCCGGCTGCGCGGTACGCGTGCAGACGCCACATGGTCCGGCAATGAAGCGGGTCTGCGTCGACGGTCCGGTGTTCGATGCGGCGGCGGTTTTCGGAGACTGAGCTGGCGACGCAGCCCGCAGGGCATACCATCAACCGCTTAAGTCGATCCGATCGTCCCAGACGGAAATCCGCCTGAAGAAAGTGAAGCCACTTGTCCTCAGGCGCTCGAGTTCGCCGTCCGGGATGCTCGCCAATGGAGGTCCCCCACAAAACCTGGGAAGGGAGTTGGAGCAAAAGCAACCGGCTTTGAGAGTACCCGGTTTTGGAGTACTGTCGTCCCGTCTCCGCTCCGGAGACTTCATTGCTCGATGCTCCAGTAACTCCCGATCTCGACCCCATGGCCGTCATCGACAAAGCCTCCCACGTTAAGCTCGGGGCACACATCGTCGCCGCCGCCGTACTGCCGCCGCTTGCCCAGCAGCGCCTCGTGATGCAGATGCTCGAAGGCATCATTGCCCAGGCAGGCCGATAGGAGTCTCACCATGCATGCCCAGACCCCCAAGCAAGACGCCCTGCACGCCATCGAGCGGCTCCCGGACGATGTGCCGCTCGATGAAATCGTTTACCGGCTCTACGTGCTCAGCAAAGTCCAACAGGGCCTGAAGCACATCGACGCCGGTCGCACCGTCAGCACCGACGAGCTTGTCCGCGAGATCGAAGCCTGGTGAGTGCGCCTCGCTGGTCGCAGCGGGCGCGGGCAGATTTGAAGGCGATCCACGACTATATAGCCAAGGACTCGCCCACCAACGCCAAGGCCGTCGCGCGCAACATCCTCGCCCGGGCCGCCGCCATCCCCGAGACCCCGCGCGTTGGCCGGCGCGTGCCTGAACTCGATGACGCAAACATTCGTGAAGTGCCCGTGCACTCCTGGCGCGTGATCTATCAGCTGCGCGGCGACAGCGTCTTCATCGTCACGCTCGTGCACCGTCGCCGCGCTCCGGCACCCGAGGAACTGCGCGGTTGAACTGTCCCGCTCACGGTCGCTCGGGGACACGTTGGCAACCCACCGACGGTGTTCCTGGCGGAAGCCCTGCAGGCCGACACTCGCGCCGCGTGGAAACCGCTGGTGCTGATGGGCTCGGAAACTCCGTTCCCGTTCCGGTCACAGCCCTCGACCATCGTCGTACCCGGAATGCCCGCCGGCACGATCGCCTGCATGCCGCTGCTCGACGGCTGGAGCGTGCCGGGTCGACGCGCAAGCTGCAGCGGCTGCGCCACAATAGATGTGAAATCGTGCTCGTCGGTTCTTCCTGCAGAGCAAGTACCTCCCCAGCGCAAACCGGCAACTTCCGAATCTCGTTGACCATCGATTCGACGGTTCGAGTCAATCGACGATCCAGGCGCGCTTTTCGGGAGGTCGAGCCTTTTGCACCGGATCCAACCGGACCCGTTCATGCGAGACGTCAGCGCGCAAGCTGAGCCAGCCGCTTCGTCAAGACAATTTTGTCATCGCCGGCGGCGAAGAAGTCTTTGATGGTCGCCTCTTGCTTGAACCCGCACTTGGCGTAGAAACGACGCGCCGGTTCGAAATCCGAAAGCGCAGACGTCTCGACAATCAAGAGACGCGCACCTCGCGCGTGGAATTCTCTCTCCATCTGGGCGACCAATGCGGTGCCATGTCCGGGACCGAGCCGATCTGCTCGCGTCCACAACATGAGAAGATTCCAAGTGCTTTGGGTCACCGGCTCGGGAGCACAGTAGGCGACAGCGACCGCTTCTCCGTCATCCGCAGTCAGCCACAACGCATCAGCCGTTCCGCCAAGGTACGCATCCAGCGTGCGGCGAACATGCGCGATACCGTCCAAATCGAACTGACCGCTTGTGGTTGCAAGTTGGAGAAGTGGCTCTTTGTCGGATGCGATCGTAATTCGAATCACTTCAAAACTCTCTGGCGTAACCATTCGGCCAAGCGACCGCGTTTCGACGCAACAGCCTGGCCCGTGCACGGATCGTCGAGCGCGACTGCACTACCAGACCAAGTCGTCCGGCACCTTGTACTGCGCATACGGGTCGTCGGCTGCCGACTTGGACGACGCCGGGTCGGCATCGACATAAGCACCGCCGGCCATGCCGCCCTGATGGACCACCGCGCGCGGTTCACGCTCGCGCACGCGCGCGGCAACCTCGGCCGCCACCACCAGGTACTGCCCGTGGCTGCGGACGATCGCCAGCGTGCCAGCGACCAGCATCGCGCGTCGCGCGGCGTCGACGCCGACGCGGGCGATGCGGCCGTCGTGCACGAAGTTGTAGAAGTCGTCGGTCTCGAGCCGCGGCAGCGCCTGCGGCTCGACGATCTGGCGAACCTGCGCGGCGCGTTCCTTGCGCTCGGCCTTGTCGCGTTTCTTCTTCTCGAGCGCCTGGTCGCGCGCCACCTTGGCGGCGTCGACGTTCTGCGCCGGCGCGAGCGGCCGTGCGCCCGAGGCGCCAAAACCGGGCTTCTGGCCCTTGCCCTGCTGGTGCTGTTGTCGGTGCAGGTGGCGATGCTGGTCTTCGCGGACCTGCTTCGCCTGGTTCTTGCTGCCGAGTCCGGCCGCCAGCAGCTGGTCGCGCAGGGACGTGCTCATCTGCGAAGCCTCCCAATGCGGAGATTGAAACGGATGGGCCGCATATTACGCGACTCGCGCGGGTCACCGCCGCTCGACCGCGAGGAGGGCCCGGGGGAAACGAGCGGCCCGCGAGGCGGCCGGCGCAAGGCCGCGGGAACCGGCAAAATCGCGGTAGCGACCTACGGCAGGGCTCTTGGCAACACGCTTCAATACAGGGATGGCATCGATGGGACCGCGAGCGGCGGCACGCCGCCGGCGGTGTGGACAGCGGGGTGGCGCACGCCGGGCGGCGGCGTGGTGGCTGTTCGCACTGGTTTGCGGTCGTATCGCCGCAACGGCCGAGCCCGCAGCAAGCGTGCCGGCCGCCCCGCCGGAGCGTGCTTCGTTGCCGGCGGCAGCCTCTGCGCCTGCGCCTGCGCCTGCGCCTGCGCCTGCGCTCGCTCCAGAGCTCGTGGCCGCGCCCGAGCCGGCGCCCGCGTCCACGCCCGCCACCCCGCGACGCCCGATCCGCGGCAAGGTCACGCTGGAGATCGAGGGCGTCCAGGGCGAGCTCGCGCAGGCGGCTCGCGCCAACCTCGAACTGCAGGACTTTCTCGACCGCGAGGTGACGGCGCGGCAGTTGCGCGGACTCGTCACGCGCGGCGAGCAGCAGATCCGGCTGGGGCTGGAACCTTACGGGTACTACGAGGCGCAGGCGAAGGGCAGACTCGAACGCCGCGCCGAGGGCTGGAAAGTCACGTTCAACGTCGTAGCGGGCACGCCGGCGCGGGTGCGTCAGTCGCGGGTCGAGGTGGCTGGGCCCGCGAACGAGATCGAGGCGGTGCGCGACGCACTCGGCGCCTTCGTGCCGAGGCGCGGCGAGCCGATCGACCACGCGCTCTACGAGAACAGCAAGGCGCGCATCGGCACTGCGCTGCAGACCAGCGGCTTCTTCGACGCCACGCTAGAGCGGCGCCGGGTCGAGGTCACCCGGGCCGAGCGCAGCGCCGACATCGACCTCGCGTGGAACGGCGGCGAACGCTATCGACTCGGTGCAGCGACCTTCGCTGAGGTGCAGTTCCCGGACCGCTTCCTGCAGGGCTACCTGCCCTGGGCGCCGGACAGTTTCTACTCGGTCGACGAGCTGCTGGTGCTGCAGCAGCGACTGATCGACGCGGACTATTTCTCGCTCGTGTCGGTGCAGCCGGACATCGCGAAACGCCGCGACGGTCAGGTGCCGGTCGAGGTGCTGCTGACGCCGGCGAAGCGCACGATCTACACGGCGGGCGCTTACGTCAGCACCGATTCGGGACCCGGCGGTCGCCTCGGCATCCAGCGGCGCTGGATCAACGACCGTGGCCACAAGTGGGGCGCGGAAGTCGAGTACTCCACTCGCCTGCAGGCCGGCAGCATGACCTACCGCATCCCGCGGCCGGGCGTGCGCAATCGCTACTACGACTTCGCGGTGGGTTACCGCGACGAGACCACCGACACCAGCCGCTCACGCCTGACGCGCTTGTCGGCCTCCGAGGTGCTGGACCGCTGGCGCGGCTATCAGCGCACACTCGGCCTGCGGCTGCTCGACGGCAATTTCACGATCGCCGACGCGCTGCGTTCTTCGAAGCTGCTGTACGCCGAGGGTCTGCTGGAGCGCAAGCGGGCGGACGAGCAGATGTTCCCGGCGCGAGGCGATGCGGTGAACTATCTCGTGCGGGCGGCAGCGCCGGGGCTGCTGTCGGACAGTTCGCTGCTGCAATTGCGGGGGGACGCGCGCTGGATTCGTCCTGCGGGGCGCCACTCGCGGCTGTTGCTGCGCGCGTCGCTGGGCGTTCTCGACGCCAGCGACTTCGACGCGCTGCCGCCTGAGTTGCGCTTCTTCGCTGGCGGCGACCGCTCGGTGCGGGGCTTCGACTACCAGGCCATCGGTGAGCGCAATGCCACGGGCGGCGTGCTCGGCGGCCGCAACCTCGCGGTCGCGAGCGCGGAGTTCGAGCACTACTTCGTGGGCCACTGGGGCGCCGCGGTGTTCGTCGACGCCGGCGACGCGTTCAGCTCGGACTTCAATGCCAACATCGGCGCCGGCATCGGCCTGCGCTGGAAGTCGCCCGTCGGCATCGTGCGCGTCGACTTCGCGGTTCCGGTGTCCACCGACCTCGAGGACCACGGTCTGCGGTTTCATGTCGTGATCGGGCCCGACCTGTGAGCGACGAACCCGTGACAACGCCTGCGACCGCGCCTGCGACAGCGACGGGGACGCCAACGCCGACCACGCCGCTGTCGGCGCCCGAGCCGGTCGCGGCGCATCGCAGGCGCCGCCTGCCCTACGCGCTGCTCGCCCTGTTCCTGGTGCTGGTGCTGCTCGTCGCCGGTCTCGCCGCGCTGCTCTCCACCGAAGCCGGGACCCGGGTGGCGCTGCGCGCGGCGATCGCGGCGAGTGGTGGGCGGCTCGAGGCTGCTCGCGTCACCGGCACACTGCTCGGCCCATTGACGCTCGAAGGCCTGCGCTATCGGGACGCGGCCGTCGGCCTCGACCTCGAGGTGGGGCGGCTGCGCATCGATCTGCGGGCGCGCGAGCTGCTGCAGGCACGGCTGCACCTCACGGTCGTCGACCTGCAGCGGGTGCGCGTGCGGCAGTCGACACCCACCGAGCCGCCGGACGATGCGCCGTTTTCGCTCGATCCGCCGTTCGACATTCAACTCGACGCGCTCGAGCTTCGCGATGCGACGCTGGAGCGCGACGGGGTCCGCCTCGTCGAAGTGACGCGCGGCTCGGCCGCAGCGGCCTGGACCCAGGCCGGGCTCGAGATCCGGCGCCTGGACCTGCGGGCGACCGACGGCGAGCTGCATTTTGTCGGCGACGTCGATGAACGCGGCGGCGTATACGCGGGCCAGGCCCGCGGCCGCTTCCGCTGGCAGCTCGGCGAGCGGCGCGTGGCGGGCCGCATCGAAGGCCGCACGCGCGACACACTCGCCGACCTGACGCTGCAGCTGAGCGAACCGCTGGTCGCACGCCTGGACCTCGGGCTGGAACAGCGCGAGAACCTGCCGTGGCGGTTCACGCTCGACGTGCCGGCGTTCGACCCGCGCGAGTCGTTGTTCCCCGAGGCTTCGCCGCGCCTCGTGGCCATGCATCTGGTCGGCCGCGGCAGCCTGTCGAGCGGCGAGGCCACCGGCGTGCTGCGGGTCGACGAGCAGCAGATCGAGCTGCAGCCGCTGCGGCTCGAGCGTCGCGGCGACGACCTCGGGCTAGAGGTCTCGCTGCGCCATGCCGCCGGCCGGCTGCACGCGAACGGCGTGCTGGCGCTCTCCCGCGAACCGCTCGGCGGGCAGTTCGCGCTGGACTGGCAGGACGTCGTGCTGCCCGCGGCGCTGGCCGGCCAGGTGCTGCACAGCCGTGGCGAGGCGCAGCTCGAGGGCAGTCTGGCGCGCTACACGGCCCGCGCGCGCTTCGCGCTCGGGCCCCCGCGGCGCCTCGCCGACGTGCAGCTGGCCGCCATCGGCAGCGCCGACGGCGTCGACCTGCAACGGCTCGACGTGCGCCAGGCCGCCGGCCGGTTGTCCGCCGGTGGACGGATCGATTTCGGCGAGCGGCTGCGCTGGAAGATCGACGCCGAGGCGCGGGCCTTCGATCCCGGCGCGTTCATCGCCGGCTGGCCGGGCCAGCTCAGCTTCGCGATCGCGACGGACGGCGCCGCGCGCGAGCTGGCGGACGCGACCGCCACGCTGAAGATCAGCAACCTGCGCGGCCGTCTACGCGGCCGGGTCGTTGCCGGCGGCGCCGACCTGCGACTCGCGCCCGGACCGTTGCTGGCCGGTTCGGCGGACCTGCGTTCGGGTTCGAGTCGCCTGCGGATCGACAGCACACGCGGCCAGCAACTCGACGCGACGGTCCACGCCGACGTGCCCGCGCTCGACGACTGGTTGCCGGGCGGAGCTGGCTCGCTGACGGCGAGGTTCACGGCCGCCGGACGCTGGCCGATGCTGCGTATCGCGGGCGAAGCCCACGGCCGCGGCCTGCGCTACCAAGCCGCCGCGGCCGAGTCCGTCGACCTGCAGCTCGATGTCGTGCGGCCCCTCGAGCCCCGCGGCACGCTGCGACTGGACGCGCGCGGCGTGCAGGCCAGTGGCCTCGAGCTGCGCACGCTGGCGCTGCGCGCCGACGGCGACCCCGCCGCGCACCGCGTCGAGCTCGACGTCGACGGCGCACCCGTCTCCACCGAACTGCGGCTCAGCGGCGCGCAGGTGGGCGCCGGCTGGCGCGGCGAGGTGTCGCGCCTGGTGCTCGACACTCCGGAGGTGGCACGCCTGACCCTGCAGCAGCCGGTGCAGCTCGGCTGGTCAGGACGCCTGTTCAATCTGTCCCGCGCCTGTTTCGCGGACGGCAACATCCGTCTCTGCCTCGAAGGGCGCGGCGGCGCGGACGGCAGCCTGCGGGCCAGCTACGAGCTGGCGCGGGTGCCGCTGGCGCTGCTGGCCGGGTTCGCACCCACGGCACTGCCGGTCACGTTTCGCGGCGCGATCGACGGCGACGGCCGAGTCGAGCGCGACGCCGACGGCCGGCTGCAGGGCGAGGCGCAACTGCGCTCGGCGCGCGGGCGTATCAGTCTTGCGCCGGCCGAGGGGGAGACGGACGCGCAAGCCCTGCTCGACTACACGGATCTGCGGCTCGACGCCGACTTCGCCGGCAGCGAAGTGCGGGCGCAACTCGGCGCGAGCGTCGACCAGACGGGCCGTGTCGAGGGGCGCCTGACGGCGAGCGGACTCGGCGGCGCACGCACGCCGCTGGACGGCGCGCTGCGGGTGCAGTTGCCGAGCCTGGCGGTGGCGGGTGCGTTCCTGCCACAGCTCGCCAACGTCGACGGCAAGCTCGACCTCGACGCGACGCTCGGCGGCACGCTCGATGAGCCGCTCGTCGGCGGCGAGCTGCGCGCCAGCGACCTGGTGGCCGACGTGCCCGAACTCGGCATCGAGCTGCGTGCGGGGCGCCTGCGCATCGTGCCCGACGGCGCCGACCGGTTCGCGCTCGACGGCGGATTGCGCTCCGGCGACGGAGAGTTCGGCGTCGTCGGCCACGCGCGCAGCGATGGCGAATTGCGCGTGACGCTCGAAGGTCGCGGGTTTCTCGCCGCCGATCGCCCTGGAATGCGCGTCGTCGTCACACCAGCGCTGACGGTATCCAGCGCCGAAGGTCGGATCGATGTCAACGGCAGCGTCGCGGTGCCCGCGGCGACCGTCGACCTGCAGCGCCTGTCGCGCGGCGGCGGGCGCGCGCGCGCGCCCTCGCCCGACGTGGTGGTGATCGACGACGCGACCCGACTCGCCCAGGACGCCGCGGCGCTGCCGTTGTACGCCACCCTCGACGTGCGCCTCGGCGACCAGGTCAAGCTCGTCGGCTACGGCCTCGACGCGACCGTCGCCGGCAGCCTGCAGGTCAGCGAGCGGCCGGGCGCCGTGACGACGGGGTCGGGCGAGATCCGCGTCGCCGGCACCTACAAGGCCTACGGCCAGGACCTCACGGTAAGACAGGGGCAGCTGCTCTACGCGGCGACGCCGCTGGACGACCCGCGGCTGAACATCGTCGCGGTGCGCGTGATCGATACCGTCACCGCGGGACTTCGGGTCACGGGACGGGCGCAGGCGCCGCAGCTCGAGGTGTTCTCCGATCCGGCGATGGCGCAGTCGAGCGCGCTCTCGTGGCTGGTCGCCGGCAAGCCACTCGAGGACATCGGCCAGGGCGGCGCCGAGGGCGACGCGCTGCAGTCCGCGGCACGCTCCCTGGGCACGGCCGCCGGCGGACTGCTGGCGAAGAACGTCGGTCGCCGCCTTGGCCTCGACGAGGTCGGCATCAAGGAAAGCGCCGCGATCGGCGGCGAGGTGCTGACCATCGGGCAATACCTGTCGCCGCGGCTCTACCTCAGCTACGGCGTCGGCCTTTTCAGGCCTGGCGAAGTCGTGACCCTGCGGTACAAGATCTCGGAGGCCCTGTCGATCGAAGCCGAGAACGCCAACGAATCCTCGCGCGCCGGCATCGAGTATCGCTACGAGAAATGACGCAGCCCATGGACCGAACGACTCCACCCATGCCGAGTCCCGACGCGACGGCGCCCACGACGGTCCCCGACGCAGCGGCGACGATCGCTGCCGACGACTGGAGCGGCACGGACGACGCCGACCTGCATTGGCAACCGCGCTGGACGCCCGAGGAGCGCGAAAGCTTCCAGGCCGCCATCGCGCGCCACCACCTCGCGTCGTGGCGGGTGACCCTGCTCGCCGGCGCCTGCATCGCCGTCCTCGCCTTCGTCGTGGCGGTGCTGATGGCGCCGATCCTGTACGCGCTGCTGGGACTGCTGCTGGACCTCATCAACCTCGCAATCCCCATGCCCGACCTGACGCACGAGATGATGCGCGGCCTCGGCGAGGTCGTCGACCAGATGGAAACGCTGCCCTGGACGCGCTGGCTGTCGGTGATGGCGATCGCCTCGATTCCGGGACTGCTGCTGATGGGCCTCGTGGTCGCCACGCTGGCGCGGGCGCTGCAGTCCGCCGACGACCTCGATACCGGCGACCTGCCGGTACGCCACCCGCTGCCCTCGCGCCTGGTCGAGCAGCGTTTCCTCAACGTGGTGTCCGAGATGGCGATCGCCGCCATGATCGCCCCACCGCAGGTGCGCGTCACGGAGCTTGCGACGCGCAACGCGGTCGTGCTCGGCGCCGACGAACGGCATGCCACGATCGTCGTCTCGCGCAGCCTGCTCGAGCTGCTCGACCGTGACGAGATGCAGGGCATCGCCGCGCACCTGGTCGCGACCATCGCCAACGGCGATGTGCGTGCGGGGTCGCGGGTCGCGCTGTCGCTCGGACTGTTCGGCCTGATCACGCGGCTGACCAGTGCGATCATGGATCGCGACGCCGCGCGGTTGTTGCCGCGGCTGTTGCTCGCCGCGCTGCGGCCCGGCACCGCGCGGGCCCGGGAGCTGCTCGCGGCGATCTCGAATCCGTTCGGCAGTGATGCGGGCGACCCGGCGAAAAAGCCGCCCCGCGCTGACGGCGGCTTGGCCGGCAACGCCAACGGCAGCGCGAGCAATACCCTGACCTGGCGCGAGTGGGCCGCGATGCCCTTCACCGGTCCGCTGGTCCTGTCCGGTTTCTTCGGCGGCATGGTCAGCAGCTTCCTGCTCTCGCCGCTGGTCGCGCTCGCCTGGCGACAGCGCAAGTATCTCGCCGACTCCACGGCGGTAAGGCTGACGCGCAACCCCGACACGCTCGCCGAGGCGCTGCAGAAGATCGGCCCGGAACGCGGCGCGAACAGCCTCGCACCCTGGGCCGCGCACCTCGCGGTAGTGCAGGAAGGCCCGATCGGCGCTGGCCGCACCCTGCTCGCCGCCTCGCCGGTGCCGATGTTCCCGGGACTGCCGCGGCGCCTGAAGGCGCTGGTGCGCCAGGGCGCGACCGTGACTGTGGCGGAGAAAAAAGTGCCGCCGATCGCCTGGCTGCTCGGCGTGCCGCTCGGGTTGCTGGTCGGCGCGCTGCTGGCGACGGCCATCGTGCTGCTGATGTGGGTGTCGCTCGCCCTGTCGGGCCTGTTCACCCTGCTGCCGTTCGGCGCGCTGAACTTGTTCCTGCGATGGCTCGGCGGCTGAGGGGCTCGGGGCTTTCCTGGGCTACCATTCCAGCTCGCATGTTGCCTCGTATCCGCATCCGCAAGGCCGACCTGTCACGGACGTTGGCGTTGTTTCTGTCACTCTCGCCCTGCGCGGTCCCGGCGCAGGAGAACGACGGTCGCACCGTGTACGTCCGCGAACAGCTGCAGGCGCTTGCCGCGAATCACGCAGAAGAACTGCTGCAGCGAATTCCGGGCGCCGCGGCCGTCCTGGATCAGGCCAGCAACTCCGGTGGCAATCCCGTGGCGGGCACGCAGCGCGGCCTGGGCGCGTTCGGGCCGCAACTGCTGATCGACGGCCGGCGCATTGCCAGCAAGACCAGCGACCTCGCGGCGTACCTGCGACGGATCGACGCCGCGCAGGTGGAGCGCATCGAACTGCTGCGTGATTCCGCGGGCGGCCTCGACGTGGCCAGCCAGGGAGTCGTGGTCAACATCGTCCTGAGGCCCGGCCCGGTCGCGCGCGATGGCAGCCTGACGGCCGAGTTCAACAGCCATTTCACCAGCTACGGCAGGCACGAGTATGACGGCCTGTTGTCGACCGCCCGTGCGCTGGGTGCCACGAACATCGTCTTGAGTGTCGAGCGCAGCGTGCGGTCACCCAATGCCACGGGCCCGATCCGCTATTCGAATCGCAGTCGCAATGAGCGCTATCACTTTCCCTCCGGCGCGTTGCAGGAGTTGCGCCCCCAGGACTGGACCCGCAAGGTCGAGAAGTATCTTTACTCCGCCGAACTGAGTCGCAACAACGAGACGGGCGGCCAATGGCACGTCAATGCGTCCTACGACGACATCGGCTTCGTCGAGCTGGCCGGGACACCCTTCGTCCGGTACGACGTCTCGGGTGCCGAGGTGCTGCGAGCGACAGATCTCCAGCGTCGCAACGCCCGGGACCGAAGCGCTGCGGAGCTCGGTGCGGACTACGCAATCCTGCTCGGCTCGGGCGAGCTCAAGCTCGTGTCGATCTTCGCGCAACGGGTCATGCCCACCGTCGACCTGCGCGATCGCGTCCTCGGCGGTCGCGTTCTGGAACTGAACCGCAGCGACATTGACCAGAGGGTCCGAGAGGCGATCGTGCGGGGCTCATACGCCTTCCCGGCGTTCGGGCAACGGCTGGAGCTGGGCGCCGAAGTGGCGCGCAATCGCCTCCGGCAGCTGACCCGGCTGTCCGCGGACAACGACGGCGACGGGCTGGCCGAGAGCATTGCCATCCCTGAACCGGATGCCACTGTGACGGAGCTGCGTAGTGAACTGTTCGCCAAGCTCAACAGTCACCACGGCGAGCGGCTGACGGCCGAGACCAGCGTGACGGCCGAGTTCTCGCGCATCACCAGCAGCTACGTTCTCTTTCCGCCACGCGAGTCTCTGTTCCTGAAGCCTCGCGTCGATCTGCGCTACGCCATGAGTGCTCGGGACCAGCTCGGCCTGCTGCTGGAACGCAAAGTCAGCCAGCTGCAGTTCGAGAATTTCGTGCCCACGTATGACGTTCTCAGCAATCGCCTGCTGGCGGGCAACCCCGGCATCGCTCCGGAGACGTCCAACAACGTAGAGTTGCGAATCGATCATCGGTTCGCGGAAGACGGCGGCGATGTCGAAATCAAGCTGTTTCTCGAGGCCATCCGCGACGCCATCGACCGCGACGTCCTCGGTACCGATGCCCGCGGCAACCTGTTCTCCGCGCCGTCCAATATTGGCGATGCCAGAGCTTCGGGCATCGAGCTCAAGTTCAGTCTGCGCCTGGACCGTCTCGGCCTGCCGAACGCGCTGCTCAGCGGACGCGCCAAGCGGCAGACCACCGAGGTCACGGACCCCTTCACCGGGTCGACGCGACAGCTACGCTTTCGCTTTCCGGAAGAGTACGAGCTGGGATTTCGGCAGGACCTGCGGTCGTGGAAGATGTCCTATGGATTCGACTTCCATGCGCAGGGTGGCGCGCTCGAGGGCAGTGAAGTGCTGGTTCGGGAGACGTTCCGGATCGGACCCCGACTGGACGGATACCTGGAAAAAAAGCTCGGCTCGAGGCTGACGGTCCGTCTCGAGGGACAACATCTCGGCGGCGCACACGAGTACAGGAATCGCACCATCTTCGCCGACAACCAGATCGTGGGAACGGTGTTGCGGCGCGAGTCCTACGATGAATCCCGCGACCGGCGCTTCCTGCTCAAGTTCAGGCTGCGGTTCTAGCGGGAGGCGCGGCGCAGCGACGCGCTCAACCGAAATTGATCTTCGCCTCGAGGTTGGCGCGGGAGTCGGCGTGGTTCAGCGCCTCTTCGAGGTCGACGCGACCGTCCTGCACCAGCCGGACGAGTGCCGCGTCGAAGCTCTGGATGCCGCGCTCACTGCTCGAGGCGATCGCTTCCTTGATGGCAACGATGTCGCCCTTGCGAATCAGCTCGGCGACGTGCGGCGTGTTCAGCATGATCTCGACCGCCGCGACACGCTTGCCGTCCTTACCCATCACCAGCCGCTGCGCCATGATCGCGCGCAGGTACTGGGAGATGTCGAGGAAAATCTGGTGGTGCTGGTCGCGCGGGAACAGGTTGATCACGCGATCCATGGTCTCGGCGGCGTTGTTGGCATGCAGCGTCGCCAGCACCAGGTGGCCGGTGCCGGAGAGGTTGATCGCCGACTGCATGGTCTCGCGGTCGCGGATCTCGCCGATCAGGATCACGTCGGGCGCGGCGCGCATCGCCGAACGCAGCGCCCGCTCGTACGACTTGGTGTCGATGCCGATCTCGCGCTGGTTGACGATCGAGCGCTTGTTGGTGTGCAGGAACTCGATCGGGTCCTCGATCGTGATGATGTGCTCCGACACCGTCTCGTTGCGGTGGTCGACCATCGCCGCGAGCGTCGTGGACTTGCCCGAGCCGGTCGCGCCGACGATCAGGATCAGGCCGCGCTTGTGGTTCGCGAGGTCCCGTACCGTCTCGGGCAGGCCGAGGCCCTCGAGCTTCGGCATGTTGGCCGTGATGTAGCGCAGTACCATCGCCGGGTAGCCGCGCTGATGGAACACGTTGACGCGGAAGCGGCCGAGACCGGGCTCGGAGATCGCGAAGTCGATCTCGAACTCGCGGTTGAAATACTCGAGCTGCTCGGCGGACATCAGGCCGTACGCGGCCTGGCGCACCGTTTCGGGCGTCAGGATCTGCTTGTTGATCGGGAAAATCTGCCCCTCGATCTTGATCTTGATCGGGGAGTTCGCCGTGAAGAACAGGTCGGACGCCTTGCGCTCGACCATCAGCCGGAACAGCGGTTTGGTGTTCAGGCCCGCGCCGGCGGCCGTCCCCTCGCGAACCGGCGCTTCGAATCCGATCTGCATTGCTTCGTTGCTGGCTGCCATGGCTTCTGTAGGAGTGGGAGGAATGGGGAGCGTAGGGGACGTCAGAGCGCGCGTCCCTGTTCCTCGTCGTCGAGCAGCTGCAGGCTGCCCGCGTCGTCGACGTTCTTGTTCTCACGCTTGCTCTCGAGCTTGACGCGCAGCCGCAGCTCGTTCTTCGAGTCGGCGTTGCGGATCGCGTCCTCATAGGAGATGTGGCCCGTCTCGTAGAGCTCGAACAGCGCCTGGTCGAAGGTGCGCATGCCGAGCCGCGTCGAGCGCGACATCACTTCCTTGATCTTGGCAACCTCGCCCTTGAAGATCAGGTCCTGGATCAGCGGTGAATTGAGCATGATCTCGATGGCGGCAATCCGGCCGGTGCTGCCCTCGCGCGGGATCAGCCGCTGCGAGATCAGCCCGCGGATGTTCAACGACAGGTCCATCAGCAGCTGCTCGCGCCGCTCGTCGGGGAAGAAGTTGATGATGCGGTCGAGCGCCTGGTTGGCGCTGTTGGCGTGCAGCGTCGCCAACACCAGGTGGCCCGTCTCCGCGAACTGGATGCCGTATTCCATCGTCTCGCGATCGCGGACCTCACCGATCAGGATCACGTCGGGCGCCTGGCGCAGGGTGTTTTTCAGCGCCATGTGCCAGGAGTCGGTGTCGACGCCGATCTCGCGATGCGTGATCACGCAGCCCTTGTGCTGGTGGACGTATTCCACCGGGTCTTCGATCGTGACGATGTGGCCGCGGGTCTTCTCGTTGCGGTAGCCGACCATAGCCGCGAGCGAGGTGGACTTGCCCGAGCCGGTGCCGCCGACGAGGATCACGAGGCCGCGCTTGGAGAGCACGACTTCCTTGAGGATCGGCGGCAGGTCGAGCTCCTCGACCGTCGGGATCTTGGAGTTGATCAGGCGCAGCACGCAGCCAGTGTTGCCCTGCTGCACGAAGGCGTTGACGCGGAAGCGGCCGATGCCGGGCGGCGCGATCGCGAAGTTGCACTCCTTGGTCGCGTCGAATTCCTTGGTCTGCCGATCGTTCATGATCGCGCGCGTCAGCACGCCGGACTGCTCCGGCGTCAGCGCCCGCTCGCTCTGGGGCCGCACTTCGCCGTCGATCTTGATCGCCGGCGGAAATCCGGCGGTGATGAACAGGTCCGACGCCTTCTTCTCGACGACCCGCCGCAGCAGGTCCTGCATCAGCTTGATCGCCTGGTCACGATCCATGATGGAGCGCCCCCCCCGGCGCGCAGCGCCGCCCCATGGAGCCGGTCGGCCGCTTCGCGGCCGCCCGGCTTGAACCCTGCGCGCAGCGCATCAAATAGTGTCCTTGTTCTGCGCCTTGTAGCGCGCCTCTTCCTTGCTGACCAGGCCCTTGGCGACCATGTCCTGCAGGCACTGGTCGAGCGTCTGCATGCCGGCGGCCTGGCCGGTCTGGATCGAGGAGTACATCTGGGCGATCTTGCCCTCGCGGATCAGGTTACGGATCGCGGGCGTGCCGATCATGATCTCGTGCGCGGCGACGCGGCCGCCGCCGTTGCGCTTCATCAGCGTCTGCGAGATCACCGCGCGCAGTGACTCGGAAAGCATCGAGCGGACCATGTCCTTCTCGGCTGCCGGGAACACGTCGACGATGCGGTCGATGGTCTTGGCGGCCGAGCTGGTGTGCAGCGTGCCGAACACCAGGTGGCCGGTCTCGGCGGCGGTCAGCGCCAGGCGGATCGTCTCCAGGTCGCGCATTTCGCCGACCAGGATGATGTCCGGGTCTTCGCGCAGCGCCGAGCGCAGGGCCTCGCTGAAGCCGAGGGTGTCGCGGTGCACCTCGCGCTGGTTCATCAGGCAGCGCTTGCTCTCGTGCACGAACTCGATCGGGTCCTCGATCGTGATGATGTGGTCCGGCCGGTTGTCGTTGCAGTGGTTGATCATGCCGGCGAGCGTGGTCGACTTGCCCGAGCCGGTGGGGCCGGTGACGAGCACGAGGCCGCGCGGCAACATGCACAGGTCGCGGAAGATCTTCGGCGTGTTCAGGTCATCGAGCGTGAGGATGCTCGACGGGATGTTGCGGAACACGGCGCCGGCGCCGCGGTTCTGGTTGAAGGCGTTGACGCGGAAGCGCGCGAGCTTGGGGATCTCGAACGAAAAATCGGTTTCGAAGAACTCCTCGTACGACTTGCGCTGCTTGTCGTTCATGATGTCGTACACCATGCTGTGCACGTCCTTGTGGGACAGCGCGGGCATGTTGACGCGCTTCATGTCGCCGTCGACGCGGATCATCGGTGGCATGCCTGCAGAGAGATGCAGGTCCGACGCCTTGTTCTTGACGGCAAAAGCGAGCAGCTGCGCGATATCTACGGCCATGGAGACTCCGGGGCAAGCGTCGCGAGTATAGCCAAGGGTCGATGCCCCACCTATGTTAATCCGTCCGCAGAATCTTCGGGAAAACCTGCAGAAGGTGCGCCTGCGCATCGCCGCTGCCGCAGCAGACTGTTCGCGGAACGTCGACTCCGTCACGCTTCTGGCTGTCGGCAAGGGCCAGAGCGCCGACAGCCTCGCGGCGGCCGCCGCATTGGGGCAGCGCGATTTCGGCGAGAACTACCTGCAGGAGGCGTTGCCGAAGATCGAGACGCTGCGCCACCTCGGCCTGGGCTGGCATTTCATCGGCCAGGTGCAGTCGAACAAGACCCGCGAGATCGCCAGCCATTTCGACTGGGTGCACACCGTCGACCGGGCGAAGATCGCGCTGCGCCTGTCCGAACAGCGCCCGCCGCAGCTCGCGCCACTGCAGGCCTGCATCCAGGTGCGGCTCGGCGACGAGCCCGGCAAGGGCGGCGTCGAGCCCGCGGAGGCGGCAGCGCTGGTGGCGGCGATCCGCGACCTGCCGCGCCTGACGCTGCGTGGACTGATGTGCGTGCCGCCGGCGGAAGCCACGTGGGCGGCACAGCGCACCTGGTTCGCCCAGGTGCGGACACTGCGTGACTCACTGGTCGCCGCCTCGCCCGGTCTCGAACTCGACGCGTTGTCGATGGGCATGAGTGGCGACCTGGAGGCGGCCATCGCCGAAGGGGCGACGCTCGTGCGCGTCGGCACCGCACTGTTCGGTCCGCGGCACCGGGCATGAATCCGCGCGGCCTGATTCCGCGCGGCCAGCATTCGCGCGGCTTGCACTAGAATGGCCCGATGAGCAGGGCAACCAGGCTGGCCTTCATCGGCGGCGGCAACATGGGTCGCGCACTGGTCGGGGCGTTGCTGCGCCGGGGCCATCCGGTCGGCGAGCTCGCGGTCGGCGAGGCCTACGAATCCACCCGCGCCGCGCTGCAGCGCGACTTTCCCGGGGTCCGGGTCGGCGCCGACAACCTCGCGGCACTCGACGGCGCCGGACTCGTCGTGCTGGCCGTCAAGCCGCAGGAGATGGGCACGGTGCTGACGGCACTGCGGCCGACGCTGCAGCGTACCCGGCCGGTCGTGCTGTCGATCGCGGCCGGCCTGACGGTGGCGGACCTTGCCGGCTGGTGTGGGCCGGGCGTGTCGATCGTGCGCGCGATGCCGAATCGCCCCGCGCTGGTCGGCGCGGGCGCCACCGGACTCTATGCCGGCGCGGAGGTGCCCGCCGCAGCGCGCGCGCGCGCCGAGGACGTGATGCGCGCCGCAGGCGCGGTCGCCTGGGTCGACGAGGAACGCCAGATGGACGCGGTCACCGCGGTCTCGGGCAGCGGTCCCGCCTACTTCTTCCTGCTCGCCGAGGCCCTGGCCGACGCCGGTGTCGCGCAGGGCCTGCCGCCCGCGGCCGCCCGCCAGCTCGCCGTCGCCACGCTCCACGGCGCCGGCCTGATGGCCGGCCAGAGCGACGGCGACCTCGCCCGCCTGCGCGCCGAGGTCACCTCGCGCGGCGGCACGACCGAAGCCGCACTGCGCTCGCTGCAGGAGGCAGGCTTTCGCGAGACCATCTCGGCCGCCGTGGCCGCCGCAGCGCAGCGGGCACGCGAGCTCGCGGCGCAGTTCGGCGCCTCCAACCCCTGACAGGCGCCGTCGCATGAAAGAAGTCCTCGTCTTCCTGGTCGATACCTTTTTCTCGCTGCTGTTCTTCGTGTTCCTGCTGCGCCTGCTGCTGCAGTGGGTGCGCGGCGACTTCCGCAACCCGCTGTCCCAGGCCATCGTGCGCCTCAGCAGCTGGCTGATCATGCCGCTGCGGCGGGTGCTGCCGCCGCTGGGGCGCGTCGACACCGCGTCGGTGGCCGCGGTGCTGCTGGTGTCGTTGGCGAAGATCGCCGCGCTGCAACTGGCCTCCGGCCTCGGCATGCCGGATGCGCTCACCTGGCTGCGATTCGCGGCGCTCGACATCCTGCGCACCACGCTCTGGCTCTACTTCTGGGCGATCTTCATCTACGCGCTGCTGTCGATGGTCGCGCCCGGAACCTATTCGCCGGCCAACTCGATCCTCGAGTCGCTCTGCGAACCGATCCTCGGGCGCATTCGCCGCGCCGTGCCGGCGATCGGCGGCCTGGACCTCTCGCCACTCTGGGCCGGAATCGGAATCCAGGTGCTGCTGATCCTGCTGCGCTGACTGCGGATGGCGACAGCGCTCGCCCGCAAGGCTTGATTTCCCGGGCCTGGCGCGGGGTTCCCTGACCACTCACGCACGCGAGCCTAGAAAAAAAGGCACTTCAGAAGTGTCGACGACGAAAAATATCTTGCGAAGCGTGCTGCATGTGTTATGTTGCGCGCCGATTAGTGTGGCGCCGTGAAGCGCGCTCGAGTCGTAAATCACAGTCTGAAATCAATCCGAGGAGAGAAGCACCATGGCAAAGAAGGGTGGGCCGCCGACGAAGTCGGAGATCCTGAACCAGATCGCGAAGGACACCGAGCTGTCCCGCAAGCAGGTGTCCGGCGTGTTCGATTCCCTGCACACGATGGTCAAGAAGAGCCTGCGTGGCCATGGCCTGTTCACGCTGCCCGGCCTGCTGAAGCTGAAGGTCGTCAAGAAGCCCGCCACCAAGGCGCGCGAGGGCGTGAACCCGTTCACCGGCGAAAAGATGACCTTCAAGGCCAAGCCGGCCTCGAAGAAGGTCCGCGCCATGCCGTTGAAGAACCTGAAGAACTTCGTGAACTGAAGCCGCGCGTACGGGCGTCGCGCGGCTCCGTGTCGCGCCGCCGGCACCGTCGGCCTCAGACGAATCGGGCCCGATGCAGGAGACTGCATCGGGCCCTTTTACTTTCGGCGCCTCAGAAACGATCGCCGCGCATCTCGCGCCGCTTCTCCATCCGCTCTTTCATCGCAGACTGGCGTTGCGCCTGCAGCGTCTCGAACTTCTGGCGCTGCTCGGGGGTCAGGATCGCCCAGACCTGGACGCGCAACTGGGCACCATTGGTGACGGCGCGGCTGGCGAGATCGCCGGCGTTGCGCGCCACCTCGGAGACCACCGCGTCGTAGTTCGCGCTGCCGGGCTGGGCGGCCCGCAGTTTGGCGGCGTTCTCGCGCGCCCTGTCGCGCACTTGATCCATCTCGGGGCGGGCCGACTCGAAGACACCCTTGATCTTCTGCTGCTGGTCGGCGGTCAGCTGCAACTCGGTGGCCATCCGCTCGAGCATCCGCGGATGCGGCACGCCGAGCATGCCGGCACCGCCGTCCATCATCGCCATGCCGCCCGGACCGCCGGGGCCGCCGTGGCCCGCTGCGCCCTGCGCCGCCCATGCCACGCCGGTGCCGAGGGCGAGCGCGGCCGCGACGCTCAACCACAGCGTCCGGTGGGGTGTGTTCCTGTCATTCGTCGTAGGGGACATGATTCGCTACTCCTGGTGCGTGTGAGGGGGAGTGTTGGGGGAAGCGTTCGGGGCCATGGTTGGGAAAAGGGTCCTGCGGTGGCCGCGTCGTACCGGTCCGTAGATCTGATGCTGCCGGATTGGACCGGCCGCGAGCGTCGAGTTTCCGTCAAAGAGGTGCAAAGTTGTGTCAAGGGGGCGCGCGGCCGTGGCGAGCGGACGCACGGAGCGGCAACATCCCTCCGACGTTCCGGCCGGGGCAGTACGATCCGATCGCGCATTCTCATCATCGACGACGATCGCGAACTCGCCGCGATGCTTGCCGAGTTCCTCGACCGCGAGGGGTTCGACGTTGCGGTCGTGCACGAGGCGCCCCGATCTCTGGCGGACGACTTGCCGCCCCATGGGCAGCGGGGGGCGCCGCCGGAGGTGCCGCCCACCGACCTGCAGCCACCCGATCTGGTCGTGCTCGACGTCATGCTGCCGGGACGCAGCGGATTCGAGCTGCTGCGCGAACTGCGCGCCCGCGAGGGAAGGCTGCCCATCGTGATGCTCACGGCGCGCGGCGACGCCGTGGATCGCATCCTGGGTCTCGAACTCGGCGCCGACGACTACCTGTCGAAGCCCTTCGACCCGCGTGAACTGGCGGCGCGGATTCGCGCCGTGCTGCGCCGCGCGAGCGCGCCGGTGCTCGCCGCGACCGACGCGGACTCGGCAGCGCTGCGCGCCGGCGCCCTGTTGCTCGACCTGGCGCGTCGACGCGCCGACTACGGCGGGCAGGCGATCGAACTGACCGGCGCGGAATTCCGGGTGCTCGCGCGGCTGATGCGCGACGCCGGCCGGCTCGTCAGCCGCGCCGAGCTGACCGAGGACGCGCTCGGCCGCAAGTTGACGCTCTATGACCGCGCCATCGACACGCACGTCAGCAACCTGCGTCGCAAGCTCGAGCGCGCCGCCGCCGCCGCCGGCACCCACCTTGGAACTCCGGGCGCCGCCGGCGCCGCGGGCATCGAGATCCGCGCGGTCCGCGGCGCCGGCTACGAACTGCTGGCCGGGGTGCCGGCATGACGCGCCTGTCGCTGCGGATCTTCATGTCGTTCTTCGCGGCGATGCTGGTGATCGGCGCAGGCGCGATCCTGATCACCTGGTGGGTCTTCGCCGAGCGACAGGACGACACGGCCGCGACCCTGCGCGACGACGCGGGCCGCGCCGCGGCGGCGCTCTCCGCGGGCGGGCGCCCCGCGCTCACCGCCTGGTTGCGCGCCGATGCGGCCGAGCGTCGCGGTCGACCCCTGCTGGTGCTCGACGAGCGCGGACAGGAACTGCTCGGCCGGCCGTTGCCCTGGCGATTCGGCGACCTCCGACGTGCCGCACGGCCGTTCGCGCTCGAGGGTGCACCCGGAGTCATGCTGCGCCCGCCCGAACGACTGCCGGTGCTGGTCGCGGCGGACGGTACGCGCTACCGGCTGGTGCGGCCGCCCAACCGAGCGCGCGGCTTCGGACCGCCGTTCGTGCTGCCCGACGCCCGTGGTCCCCTGCTGCTGCTGGCCATCGCGGTCACCGCGCTGGTCAGCCTGGCGCTGGCCCGCTCGATCACCCGCCCGATCGGCGACCTGCAGCGCGCCACGCAGGCGCTGGCCGCCGGCGAACTGCAGACCCGGGTCGCCGCCGCCACGCGCGGTCGGCGCGACGAGTTGGGGCGCCTCGCAGGCTCATTCGATTCGATGGCCGCGCGTCTCGCGACGCTGATCGAGGTTCGCGAACAACTGCTGCGCGACGTCTCGCACGAGCTGCGCTCGCCGCTGGCGCGGATGCGGCTGGCGACCGGCCTCGCACGCCAGGATGGCGCCGATATCCCGCGGCAGCTAGGACGCCTGGAAGGCGAAATCGAACGGCTCGACGAGCTGATCGGACGCGTGCTCGACGTGGCGCGACTGGATTCGGGTGCCGGTGCGATTTCGGCCGAACGGGTCGACGTGGTCGAGCTCGTCGACCGGATCGCCGCCGACGCGCGCTTCGAGGCGGAAGGCTCGGGGCGGCGGGTCGACTGGCAACCGCCGGCACAACCGCTGCGGCTCGACGCCGACGCAGGGTGGCTGGCCGCTGCGATCGAGAACGTGGTCCGCAATGCCCTGCGCCACACGCCCGCGGGCACCGCGGTGGGCATCGCGCTGCTGTCCGAAGCCGATGGCGGCGCGCGGCTGGTCGTGACCGATGCCGGGCCGGGCGTGCCGGACGAAGAACTGCAGCGCATTTTCGAGCCATTCCACCGGGTGGCGACGGCGCGCGATCGCGCCAGCGGCGGTGCCGGACTGGGCCTCGCGATCGCCGCGCGCGTGATGCGCGCGCACGGCGGCTCGATCGAGGCGCACAACCGGCAGGCCGGACCCGGCGCCACCACCGGCGGCCTGGCGATCACGCTTCGGCTGCCGAGCGCGCCTCCCGCGATTCCCCGGACCGGCCCGGCCTGAGGTAGGTATCGGGCTCGGAGTCACCGCCGCTGCGCCGCTCGGCGCCGAGCTGCAGCCGCACCCGCAGGCCCGGCACCGCATCTTCGAGCTGCAGATGCCCGCCATGCAGGCGCGCGGCGGCGGCGGCGATCGCGAGACCGAGACCGGAGCCCGGCTTGCGACCGGCCGATTCGAGACGCACGAACGGCCGCAGCGCCTGCTCGCGCGCCTGCGCCGGAATTCCCGGACCCGAGTCCTCGACGACGAAGGCCGGACCGCACTGTGCCGTGGCCGGCACCAGTCTCAGCCGCAGCCGCGAGCCTTCCGGCGAATACTGGATCGCGTTCTCGAGCAGGTTGCCGAGCGCCTGGAACAGGATCTGCCGGTGCGCGACCGTGCTGGCCGGGTGGATGTCGCGCTCGAGCCGCTGCAAGCGCTCCTCCGCAACTGGCTCGAACAGGTCTGCGACATCGGTCGCGAGGGCGGCGAGGTCGGTGCGCTCCATGGCATCGCGCGACAGGCCGGCCTCGGCGCGCGCCAGGTTGATCAGGGCGCTGAACGTGCGCAGCGTGTGGTCCGCCTCAGCCTCGGCGACCGCGAGGAACTCGTCGCGCCGCGCCGGGTCCGCCGCCGCGCGCGCGGCGGTGATCGAGCGCTGCAGCCGCATCAGCGGCGTCCGCAGGTCATGGGCCAGGCTCTCGGTCGCCGTGCGCAGGCCGGTGACCAGGGCCTCGTTCTGGTCGAGCATCTCGTTGAACACCCGGGCCAGTGACCCGAGTGCATCGAGCCGTTGCGGATCGGGCGCCCGCGCCTGCATCTGGCCGCGCATGATTTCGCGCGCCGCCTGCGCGATGCCCGCGAGGCGCACCAGCACGTAGTGGTTGAAACGCAGGCCGACGATCAAGCCGGCCGCCAGCGCCACCAGCATGGTGACGACGCCCGCCGCCACCAGCGACTTGCCGATCTGCTCGTGGCCGGTGTCGCGCTGGCCAACGAGCAGCCGGTAGCCGTCGCCGACCTCACCGGCAACGACGTGGATCGCCGCACCGTCGGGCAGCGGCACACGTTCCTCCGCGCCGATCGCGGCGATATCACCGGGCCAGGTCTGCGGCCGACCGATCACCGCCCGCCCCTGCGCATCGAGCAGCAGCAGCATCCGGCCGTCCTTGGTGAAATCGAGCTGGCGTGCGAGCGCAGCAAGCATGGCCGCGGTGCTCGACTCGCGCCGGACGGATCGATAGAGCTGCAGGTCCTGGCGCAGCGACGCCGTGATTTCCGCGTCCAGCAGCGTCGCGACGCGGTTCTCCAGCCAGGCAAACGCGCCGATGAACACCACCAGCATCGCGATGGCGGACAGGGTCGCAGCCCCGAGGGCCCGACGGTCGAAGAGCAGCGTCTTCATGTCATCTCGGAGAGCTCGTAGTCCACGCCATCTGGCCGATGCAACCCGACGGGCGAACCCTGAGGCCAAGGCCACGTCTCGATGTGGGCTTTCGCACCCAGCGTCCAGAACACGGATGCGCACCGGACCGGGCTTGGTGCACGATACCTCCAATCATGAACCTGCTCCTGATCGAAGACGACGTCCAGCTCGCTGCCGAGATCTCCGCGCCGCTGGCGGCCAAGGGGTTCGAGGTCACGCGCATCACCGACGGCGCCGCCGGGCTGGCGGCCGCGACCGCGGGCAGCTTCGACCTGGTCATCACCGACCGGATGCTGCCGCAGCTCGAGGGGCTGGACATCGTGCGCGCGCTTCGCGCCCGTGGCGACCAGGTGCCGATCCTGGTGCTCTCCGCACTGGACACCGTCGACGACCGTGTTCACGGCCTGCGCGCCGGCAGCGACGACTACCTCGGCAAACCCTTCGCACTCGAGGAACTGCTGGCCCGCGTCGAATCGCTGCTGCGGCGACGCTCGACCGTGGCGGAAACCGTGTTGCGGCTCGACGATCTCGAAATGGACCTGATCGGCCATCGCGTCACGCGCGCCGGCCGCGAGGTCGCGCTGACCTCGCGCGAATTCCGCCTGCTGGAGTTCCTGCTGCGCCACGCCGGCCAGGTCGTCACACGCAGCATGCTGCTCGAGGCCGTCTGGGACATCCGCTTCGATCCGCAGACCAACCTGATCGACGTGCACGTCAGTCGGCTGCGACAGGCGGTCGATCGCGATTTCGACCGGACGCTGATCCATACCGTGCGCGGCGTCGGCTATACGCTGCGCGCGACGGCCTGAGCCAGGGCCGCGTCTTCGCCGGCAACGAACCGCGCCACCGCTTCCTTCACCTCGGGCAGGCGGCCGTGGAAGAAATGCGCGGCGCCCGGCAGCAGCACGAGCGTCGCCTGCGGGGCCAGCGTCGCCACCCAGGCGCAGACCTCGCGAGCCTCGACCAGCTCGTCCGCGTCGCCCTGGATCACGAGCCACGGACAGCGCGGCGCCTCGAGGCCGCTGAAATCCCAGCGCCCGACCGGTGGCGCGACCGTGACCAGACGCGCAGCACCCGCGTCGTCCTGGCCCCGCAGCGCGACGAACGCGCCGAACGAGAACCCGCCGAGCCACAGCGGCAGGCCCGGTAGCCGCGCCTGCCCGGCCCGCACCACGGCCAGCAGGTCCCGGGTTTCGCCGCGCCCTTCGTCGTAGGTGCCCGCCGATGCACCGACCCCGCGGAAATTGAAGCGCAGCGTGGCCGCACCCTGCGCCAGGAAGGCGCGGGCGACGGTATGCACCACCTTGTTGGTCAGCGTGCCGCCGAACAGCGGATGGGGATGGCAGACGACGCCGAGCGCCCGAGCCTCGCCCTGCGTCGGCCATTCGAGCAGCGCCTCGATCGGGCCCGCCGGCCCGCCGACGACGAACGCTTCAGGCGCGGCGATGGCCGAAGCCGTCCGTGCGACGCACTACCGGATGGAGACGAGCTCGACGTCGAACACCAGCGTCGCGCCGCCGGGGATCACGCCGCCGGCGCCACGCGCGCCGTAGCCGAGATCCGGCGGAATCACGAGCCTGCGTTCGCCGCCGACCTTCATCCCCGCGACGCCCTGGTCCCAGCCCTTGATCACCTGGCCGCCACCGACGCGAAACGCGAACGGATCGTTGCGATCCCGCGAGCTGTCGAACTTGCGGCCCTTGTTGTCGGGCGCGCCGTCGGCCTGCAGCCAACCGGTGTAATGGACCACGGCCGTCTGCCCCGCAGCGACCTCCGCGCCGGTGCCGGGTTTCAGTTCGGTGATCGCGAGCGCATTGGACATGGATTTCCTCGGTGATTTCGGGGGCGCGGTCATCGCGCGATTATTGCATGAGTTGCGCGAGCAGCCGGTTCAGGCGGCGGACGAACTCGCCCGGGTTGGCGACCGAGCCGGATTCCGCGAGCCGGGCCTGGTCGAACAGCAGCAGTGCGAGCTCGTCGAAATCGGCGCCTGCCGCGGTGGCATCGAGCCGCGCCACGAGCGGATGCGCCAGATTCAGTTCGAGCGCCGGCTTGCCCGCCGGCGGCGTCTGACCGGAGGCCGCGAGGATCCGCCGCATCTGAGCGCCCATGTCGTGCTCGGCGAGCACCAGGCAGGCCGGCGTGTCGGTGAGGCGCGTGCTGACCTTCACCTCCACGACGCGCTCGCCGAGTGCGTCCTTCACGCGCTTGAGCAGGCCGCGGTTCGCTTCCACCGGCTTGTCGCCCTCGCCGTCGCCGACTGGCTCGGCCAGCGCGCCGAGCTCGAGGTCGCCGCGCGCCGCATCCTTGAAACGCCGGCCGTCGAACTCCGACACCTGCCCCATCACCCACTCATCGACGCGGTCCGCCATCAGCAGCACCTCGATGCCGCGCGCGCGTAGCGTCTCGATGTAGGGGCTGCCGCGCGCCGCCTCGACGGTCTCGGCGATCACGTAATACACCCGGGTCTGGCCTTCCTTCATGCGCGAGACATAGTCGGCGAGCGCGGTCTTCGGCTCGCTGTCCTCGTCATGGGTGCTCGCAAAGCGCAGCAGCGGCAGGATTCGCTCGCGGCTGCCGGCATCCTCGGCGACGCCTTCCTTGAGTACCGCGCCGAACTCCTTCCAGAACGTCGCGTACTTCTCCGCGTCGTCCTTGGCGAGCTTCGCGAGCATTTCCAGCACCCGCCGCGTCAGCGCCGAGCGCATCGCCTCGACCTCCGAGTCGCGTTGCAGCAGCTCGCGCGAGACATTCAGCGGCAGGTCGTTCGAGTCGACGACGCCACGCACGAAGCGCAGGTACATCGGCAGGAACTGATCGGCATCGTCCATGATGAACACGCGCCGCACGTAGAGCTTCACGCCGCGCGTCGCGTCGCGCTGCCAGAGGTCGAACGGCGCGCGCCCGGGCAGATACAGCAGCGAGGTGTATTCGCGCTTGCCCTCGACCCGGTTGTGGCTCCAAGCCAGTGGCTCGGCAAAGTCGTGCGCAAGGTGTCGGTAGAACTCCTGGTATTCCTCGTCCTTGAGCTCGCTGCGCGGCCGCGTCCACAGCGCCTTCGCCTGGTTCACCGCTTCCCAGTCGAGGCTCGCCTCGCCCTCTTTGCGCATCAGCACCGGGAAACCGATGTGATCCGAATAGCGGGTGACCAGCGACCGCAGTCGCCAGCCATCGGCGAACTCCTTCGCCTCGTCCTTGAGGTGCAGCACGACGGTAGTGCCGCGCTCGGTGCGCTCGACCGTCTCGACGCTGAAATCGCCGTCCGCCCGGGAGGCCCAGCGTACGCCGGCGCCGGCGGCTTCGCCGGCCTTGCGCGAGAACACCTCGACCTCGTCGGCGACGATAAACGACGAGTAGAAGCCGACGCCGAACTGGCCGATCAGCTGGGTGTCCTTCTGCTGGTCGCCCGTCAGGCGCTTGAAGAAATCGGCGGTGCCGGACTTCGCGATCGTGCCGAGGTGGGCGACCGCCTCCTCGCGCGTCATGCCGACGCCATTGTCACGGATCGAGAGCGTGCCCGCTTTGGCGTCGTGGTCGATCCAGATGTTCAGGTCCGCCTCGCCCGAGAGCAGTTCCGGCTGCGCCAGCGCGAGGAAGCGCAGCTTGTCGTTGGCATCCGAGGCATTCGAGATCAGCTCGCGCAGGAAGATCTCGCGGTGGCTGTACAGCGAATGGATCATCAGGCGCAACAGTTCGCGCACCTCGGCCTGGAAGCCATGGGTGGCGGCGTTGGGCACCGGCGTGACGGTTTCGGTCGTGCTCATCGTGTCTTCCCCGCGGATGGTCAGGGCCCGTGCCGGATCGGGCACGGGCAGGCGGGAGCAAGGTGGGGCCGCCGACGGCGGATTTCAAGCGGGAGGGTCGCGGTCGATGAAACCGTGCCAGGACTTGCGGATAACGTGGCGCGCAGCCCAGAGCAGGTCGTCGAGTTCGTCCCAGAGATAGGCCACGCGTTCCATCCGGCAATCCTAGGAAGCGTCGGCAGCGATCGCCGTGTCCGGCCTCACAGCGCGCGGTGCAGGACGGGGCGCGATGCCGGGCCACGCCGGACGGGCGCAGCTTGCAAGCGGGTGACGCGACCATTAGCCTCGATATGTCCTATCGCAGGATTTCACGCCAGCCGCTCATGCTCCGGATCGTCGTACTCAACCCCAAGGGGGGCTCCGGCAAGACGACGATCGCGATCAACCTCGCGAGCTATTTCGCGGTGCGGCACGAAAAAACCGTGCTGATGGACCAGGATCCGCAGGGCTCCACGACCCGCTGGTTCCGCAAGCGCGGCCCTGGCGCCTTCCCGATCCACGGCATGTCGACCTGGGAACACGATGCGCGAACCACCCGCACGTTCCGCATGCGCATCCCACCCGTGGCGACCCGCGTGGTCATCGACACTCCGGCCGCACTCGATCCCATGGCGCTCGCGGAAGTCACCCGCGATGCGCACAAGATCATCGTGCCGGTGCTGCCCTCGGACATCGACGTACATGCCTGCACCCGCATCATCGCGGACCTTCTGCTGGTGGCGAAGGTCCGGCGCGAGGACGACCGCATCGGCGTGGTCGCGAACCGGGTGCGGCGCCACACTCTCGTCTACCGTTCACTGCAGCGCTTCCTCGCCACGCTCAATGTGCCGGTGGTCGCGACGCTGCGCGATTCGCAGAACTACGTGCGCAGCGCCGAGCTCGGCGTGGGCATTCACGAGATGAAATCGTATCTGGTGGCCGCCGACGTCGAGCAGTGGCAGCCGCTCATCGAATGGATCGAGCGGGCCGCGCCCGCGGCCGCCGCGGGCGGCGAAGTCGATGAGGCGGGAATCGGCGGCGCCTGACGGCGCGGCTCGGGGTGGACAGACCCGGGATGGCCAGAGCCGGCGCGGCGCGCGCGCCGCGCACGACCCGCCCCGGCGGGCTCAGCGCGGCGGCTTCTTCCCGCCGTCCTTGTCCGCCGGCTCTTCCTGCCAGCTGTCCTTCACCTTCTCCGTCCAGTTCTTGTAGCTGGACCAGGTGTAGAGGTTGCGCGTGATCGCCGCGTGGCGACCCCGGGTACGCTGCATCCGGTCGGCCCAGTTCGCGTAGGGCGAGGTGCCGGGCGGCACGACCGCACCGGGCGCAATCGGAACCGCGACGCCGGGCGGCACCGGTGGGTCGCGCGGTATGCCGGCGGCGGCGATGATGTCGGTACGAAACCTGCCAGTAGTCATTGGAACCCGCTCCCTGTGCGTGGAGCCAGACTAGGGCCGGGTCTTGCCTCAACAGAGGAACTGGCTCACAGCGACCCCGCGGCGTCGCGATCCTGCGACCGTGCTCTCGACACGGCTGCATTATTGACTGCTTATGTCAGGCCGCCATCGCACGCGGCCGCGTCAGTCTTCAGGCCACGATCCGATAGCAGGGCGTGTACGTGCTGCCAGGCAGCTTCATGCGACCCTGTGCGACGAACGCGCCCAGCAGGTCGTCGAGCATCGACATGATCTTCGGGTCGCCCGCGAGTTCGAATGGACCGTGCCGTTCGATTGCGCGGATGCCGTACTCCTTGACGTTGCCGGTGACGATGCCGGAGAACGCGCGGCGCAGGTTGGCGGCGAGTTCGTGCACCGGCTGGTCGCGGTGCAGACGCAGTGTGCGCATCGATTCGTGCGTCACCTCGAACGGCTGCTGGAACTCGCCATCGACACGCAGCAGCCAGTTGAAGTTGTAGGAGTCGGACCGCGCGCGCCGGAACTCGCGCACCTCCTCGAGCCCGCGCACCATGAAGCGCGCCGCCTCGGCCGGATCTTCGATGATGATGTGCACGCGATCCGCCGCCTGCTCGCCCACGGTGCCGACGAGGAAGGTGCGGATCTGCTCGAAATACGCCGCGCTGCGCTTCGGCCCCGTCAGCACGACCGGAAACGGCTGCTCGGAATTCGCCGGATCTAGCAGGATGCCGAGCAGGTAGAAGATCTCCTCCGCCGTGCCGACGCCGCCCGGGAAGACGACGATGCCGTGCGCCAGCCGCACGAACGCCTCGAGGCGCTTTTCGATGTCCGGCATGATCACCAGCTGGCTGACGATCGGGTTCGGCGGCTCGGCGGCGATGATGCCCGGCTCGGTCAGGCCGATATAGCGGCCGCCGACGATGCGCTGCTTGGCGTGGCCGATGGTCGCGCCCTTCATCGGGCCCTTCATCGCGCCGGGGCCGCAACCGGTGCAGACGTCGAGGCCGCGCAGGCCGAGCTCGTACCCCACCTTCTTGGTGTACTCGTATTCCTCGCGGCCGATCGAATGGCCGCCCCAGCAGACGACCAGGTTCGGCCGCAGCTTGTGGTCGAGCACGCGCGCGTTGCGCAGGATGTGGAACACTGCGTTGGTCACCGAGGCCGGCTTGCTGAGGTCGAAGCGCGAGCCGTCGACGATCTCGTTGGCGATATAGACCACGTCGCGCAGCACCGAGAACAGCAGCTCCTTGATGCCGCGGATCATCTCGCCGTCGACGAACGCTGCCGCCGGCGCATTCTTGATCTCGAGCTTCACGCCCCAGGCGTGGCGCACGATGCGGATGTCGAAATCGCGGTAGCGGTCGAAGATCTCCTTGGAATTGTCGCTGTCGCTGCCGGCGTTGAGCACGGCCAGTGCGCACTGGCGGAACAGCGGATAGAGCCCGCCCTGGCCGGTCGAGAGCAGCTTCTCGATCTCTTCCTGCGACAGGCTCTCGAGTGCGCCGCGCGGGCCGACGCGGGCGTCGACGAACTCGGGGATGACGACGGTGGATTCCAAAGCAGCCCCCTCAGGCGGCCGCTGTCCGGCCGGTGCGCATTCTAGGGCTGGATCTCGATCGGCGTATTGTCCGACACCAGCATCCAGACCTCGAGCATGTCGGCGTTGGACACCGCGATGCAGCCGTCGGTCCAGTCGCGCGTGGAATAGTAGTCGACGCCCTTGCGCGGATCGTTCGGCAGACCATGGACCATGATCGAGCCGCCCGCGGCCCAGCCGTTGCGCCGGGCACGCGCGACATCGTCGGGGCTCGGGTACGAGACCTTCATCGACATGAAGTAGTCGCTGCGCGGGTTGCGCTTGACGAGGCGATAGCGGCCTTCCGGCGTGCGGAAATCGCCCTCGCGCTCCTTGTGTCCGACCGGGTTCAGGCCCAGTGCCACACGGTAAGAGCGCAACACCTCGTCGCCGCGCAGCAGGTACATGCGACGCTCCGACTTGCGGACCAGCACCCTGTTGGCCGTCGGCAGCGTGTCCCCCGCCGTGGCGGCGCCTGCCGGCAACGGTGAGCCCGCCGCGCGGGGCAGCGAATCGACGAATGGCGTGGCGGCCCGGACTGAACCGACCGCCGCGATGACAATGACCCCACAGACGAGGGTGGCCAACAGGCCCCTGGGCAAGCGCATGAAGGAGATTATAAGCCGTTCCGATGTCGTGGATCCTGAACGGATTTCACGGCGCCCCGTCCTCCGGACGAGGCACGACGAACGCCCGGCCCGCCTGGCGGCGACCGCGCGGCGGCCGCGCCGAGGCTGCCGACGCCTGCAGCGAGATCTCTATAATGAAAAGGTGAGCGCGCCCCTATTCCCTGCAACACGCGTCGGTGCCGGCCATGACGAGCTACCCGCACGCCGGGTGCCGTCGCGAGCGCAGGACCGGCCACACCGGGGCCTGCTGGCCGCGGGCTGCGCCGCGACGCTGCTCGTGGGCTGCGCGGCCATGCCGGACAACACCGTGGCCGAGCAGCTCGATGAGCGCACCGGCACCACCGTGACGCGCATCGAGCGCCCGATCGAACTCGTCTCGACCGAACCGCGCGGCAGCAATACCGATCCGTTCGCCTACGTCGCGCCGTTCGAAACGAACCGCATGGGCCTGCGCCAGCTGTACCTCTGGGTCGCGGTCCCCGACGAGCGCGGCGGCGCGCGGCCCCCGGCGGTGATGGCCGGCACCGAGACGCTGATCCTGGCGCCGCGGGGCTCCGACGCGAAAGCGCTGTCGCTCGCCGGGTTCCCCTACGCGAAGCCGGCGCCGTGGTCGATGGTGCAGGCGTACTCGATCGACGAAGCGGCGCTACGCACGCTGGCCGCCGCCGGCACGATCGACGTCACGGTGCGGTATGCCGACGATCGGGAAATTCGTTTCCGCGGCGCGCCGCGGCCGGCGGACATCCTGCAGTCCTTCCTCGGCAAGCTCGGGCTCTGACTGCTCCGCGATTTCAGCCTGAAGCCGCGTCCGGTTGCGCTCGGCTCAGCTCCGAACCGCGGCGGAATGCAAGGCCCCTCTCGAGAACAGATTGGCCGCCCTGGCGTCAGCGCCCCGCCGCGACGCCCGTCTGCACATCCTCGAGTCGCGGCATCACCAACTGGATGCCGGTGCGCAGCGCGCCCAGTTCGAGGTCCGGGTTGTATTGCTGCAGCAGCCAGACCGGCACGCCGGCATAGCGCTGGGTGATCGACCACAGCGAATCGCCGCGGCGCACGATGTAGACCTCGGTTCCGAGGATGCGGCGCTGGGCGAAGAACGCCGCCTGCAGCCGCGCGTGGAAGTCGCGACGCCTGGCCTCGAACTCCTCCGGCGGAACGCGCGCGAAATCGAGCTTCAGGGTCTTGCCGAGCAGCACGGCCTGGCCGTATTTCATGCGATTCAACTCGCGCAGGCGCGCGGCGCTGACGCCGAGCCACTCGGCGTAGTGACCGAGCGTTTCCTCGGCGATCACGCGCACACCGCCGTCGCGTACCGAGAGGTCGATCGCGTCGGCCACCGGCGGCGGGCTGCCGGCACCGGGGCCGACCTCGGGACCCTGGCTGTCGGCTGACACGGGTTCCGCCGTACGCGCTGCCAGCTCGGGTGCGGCGGCCGCCGGTGCCCGGCCGGCGCGACGCGTACTCGGCCCGGTGCGTGCGGCCGCGACCCGCGCCGTTTCATCGCTGGCGTTCTTCGCCGCGGCCGCCGCGGCGACGGCGCCCGGTGCGGCCGGGGGAACCTCGCCACGCGCCGCGACGGCCGCGACGGTGGCGGCCTCGGCCGGCACCTCCGGAGAATCGTCGGCTGCGGTCTCGTCGCCGGGCGCCGCGGCAGCAGCCGTCAGCGTCGCGGGGTCGCTGCTGACCCGCAGTCGCTGGCCTTCGAAGATGAAATCGGCATCGCGGATCCGATTGATTCGCAGCAGCTCCTTCGAGGTCAGGCTGAACTTCGCGGCGACCCCGAACACCGTGTCGCCGGCGCGCACGATGTAGATTCGGGTGGGCGCCGCGGGGGCCGACGTTGTGAAGATCGCCGCAGGCGCGGGAGTTGTGGAAGTCGCTGCCGGCGGCGTTGTTGCAGCACCGCGGACTGCCGCGAGCACGGCAGGCGCTCGCGCGGGTGCCGGCTCGACGGCCTCGACCTCCACGACTGGCCGGTTCGCCGGCTGGCTCACCGAAGCGAGCAAGGCAGGTTTCGACTCCGGCAGCCGCAGTACACGGCCACGCCGCACGCGCGAGTTCGGCTCGAGGCCGTTGAGGTCGGCGAGCGCGCGCGTCGACAGCCCGTAGCGCCTCGCCACGGTGGGCAGCGTCTCGCCGCGACCGACGCGGTGCGAGCGCGCGGCAATCTGCGCGGCATAGAGCTCATTCGTGCCGATGCGCTGCGCCAGCAACTCCGAGGTCATTTCGCTGCTGCCGGGCGGCAGGCGCAGGCGATAGCCCCGCGGCAGCAGCCGCGTGCCGTCCCAGATCGGAGGGCGCAACGCGGGGTTCAGTTCGCGCAGGGTCCCGCGCGGCACGTCGACGGCGCGCTCGACGGCCGAGAGGCGCGCATAGCCGGGCATCGCCACCTCGCGAAAGCGCAGCTCCGCCGCACGCTCGATCGCGCCGAAGTACTTCTCCGGATTCTGGTCGATCGTCAGCGCGGCGAGGAACGACGGGAAGAAGTTGCGCGACGCGAAGCCGAAGGTCGTACCGCGGTAGCGGCGCGCGATGGTGACGAAATCGTCCGTACCCATCGCTTCCCGGGCGCGGCGCATTCCGGCGGCACCGTGGTTGTAGGCGGTGAGTGCGAGCGGCCAGGTGCCGAGCACGCGATAGTTGTAGGCGAGCAGCTGCGCCGCGGCCTCGGTCGAACGGAACGGATCGAGGCGCTCGTCGACGATGTCGTCGACGCGCATGTAGCGACGCCCGGTCGAACGCATGAACTGCCACAGGCCGGAGGCGCCGACCTTGGAATAGGCGTTCGCGGTGAACGAGGACTCGACGTGCGGCAGCGCCGCGAGTTCCGGCGGCAATCCGCGGTTCGCAAACGTTTCGGCGATGTGGGTTTCCCAGGCGCCGGAGCGGACGATGCCGCCGCGGAATCGATCGGACTGGCCGAGCTGGAAGCGCACGCCGCGCGCCGCCTCCAGCAGCCGCTCTGGCGTGGCGGCAGCGCCCCAAGCCGCGATCACGCGCTGTTCGTCGACGGCGAGACCGGAGTGGTCGACCGGCGCGCCGGGCGCGAGCGCCGCCAGCGCTGCCGCCGCGCTCTTCAGCGCCGCGACGTAGCGATCGCGCGCGGCATCGACGGCATCGCTGCGCAGGCTCGACGTGGTGTCGGCCGGAAACTGAATCCGGGCGTAGACCACCGACAGGTCCCACTCATCGTGCAGGAAGCCTTCGTTGGTGGTGATCTCGGAATAGACCCGGATCCAGAAATTCACGTCGCGTTGCAGTTCCGGCGGCCGCGGAATCGCGCTCACCGCGGGGGTGGCCAGCGCGACCGGCGCCGGGGGGGCGGGCGGAGCCGGCGGCTCGACCGGCAACACCGAGCGGCCGGTTGGCATGGGCGGGCTCGCCTGGGCCAGAACCTGGGCAGGCGCGGCCGCGATGCAGGCGACGGCCAGCAGCGCGAGCGGTATCCGGACGAGGGGCTTGTTGACGTCACGCGGGGCCGCAGGTGTCGAAAGCATTTACGAGGCCCCCCGCGGACCTAACTGATTGATTCGATGAGGAGGCCACGCCCCAGGCTGGCTCAGAGGGAGCGTATCCCGTCCCCGCAGCGTCGACAATTCTGACAATTCGAAGCTGTGACGCGCAGCCGACTTAATCCCCGGGCGGCCCAGCCGAGCGCAGGCCCGCGGCCGGCGTCACGTTTTGAGCCTCATTGGCGCGACATATCGACCGCCGGGCGCCTGCGGGCAGCCGGTGGCACGTCGATTGCTTTGTCTCCCGGTACAAGAAAAAGAAAGAGCTAGAACTCCTCCACAAGCAAGCAAGCGACCAATGCCCCGCGAAAGCGGGGCTTCTTTTTTGGGGAGTTTGCCGGGTTCGACGCCGGTTCAGCCGGCGTTTTGCCGGATCCGCAGGTGCGACTCGGGCACCGGATATCCGGCGGAACCAAAGGTGTCGCGGATCACCTTGTTGGTGTCGAAGTAGACCTGCCAGTAGTGCGCCGTATTGACGTACGGTCGCACCGCCAGCACCGGGCCACGCTCGTTGAACGACAGTATCTCGACGTCCGGCGCCGGGTCGGCGATCACGTTCGCGATCGCCGGCACCGTGCCTTCGACGCCGCCGGCCAGCACGTAGTCACCGACCTTGAAGGGCCGCAGCACGAGGATGAATGCGCCCGCGGCGAAGTTCGACAGCAGCCCGCCCCAGGCGGCGCCGATCGCGATGCCGAGCGCGGCGATCAACGCGGCGAACGAGGTCGTCTCGACGCCAAAGTAGCCGAGGATGCCGATCACCAGCATGACGTTCAGCGCCACCGCGATCGCGTTGGCAATGTAGCGGATCACCGTCGGCTCGATCTTTTGCCGCTCGAGCCCGCGGGTCAGCAGCGCGGTGACGACGCCGATCAGCCAGCGACTGACGATGTAGATGACGATCGCACCGATTTGCCCTCGCACCGGAGCGCTACGGGCAGGAACCGGAGGGTGGTAAAAACGAGGCGGTCTTTCGACCGCCCCGGAGAAACGCGCCATGTCCCGTCAGGGCGAGGTGCCAGGCGGGGAGCCTGGCGCTGGCGCGGATTCGGTTGTTCAGCTCACCCGCTATCGCTCATTTGCGGCCCTAGCCGCACTTTGATTCCCCGCAATTCAGGCAGGTCATGCAGCCGTCCATCATCACGACGGCGGCGGTGCTGCACTTCGAGCACAGCTGCGCGCCTTCGGGGAAGTGCGACTTGGCGAAGGCGTCGGTCTGCTTGCTGCGGGCCTCGAACTCGGCGCGCTTCTCGTCGACCAGCTTCTTCTGGTGTTCGTCGAGCTCGACCTTGCGGATCAGGCCGATGGTCTGCAGGTGCTTCTCGATCACGTAGCCGAGCTCGGCGATGATCGAGGGCATGAACTTGCCACCCGGCTGCCAGTAGCCGCCGCGCGGGTCGAACACGGCCTTCAGCTCATCGACCAGGAAGGTGACGTCGCCACCCTTGCGGAACACTGCCGAGATGATCCGCGTCAGCGCGACGATCCACTGGTAGTGGTCGAGGTTCTTCGAATTGATGAAGACCTCGAAGGGCCGGCGCTGCTCGTGCTCGGTGCCCTCGTTGAGGATGATGTCATTGATCGTCACGTACATCGCATGGTCGGAGACCGGCGTCTTGATCTTGTACGTGGAACCGATCAATACCTCCGGGCGCTGTACTTCCTCGGTGAGCCGCACGACCTTGCTGCCCC
>JAYTNX010000280.1:0-6682 GCA_043748075.1 Pseudomonadota bacterium | reverse complement strand
AGTCCCGAGCGCGTCGCCGGCATGCTGCGCGGCCTCGGCGAGGCGGAGGTCCGTGACGTGCTGGCAGAGCAGGGCGCCGTCACGGTCACCTGCGAGTTCTGTCATCGCCCCTACCGTTTCGATGCCGTGGACGCCGAGCAGCTGTTCGCACCCGCCGCCGTCATCTCCCCAGGCTCGCCCCGCGTGAACTGAGCTCCCAACTTCCAGGGTTTGACAAGGCTGCCGCCAGTTCCCAGAATATCTGGAGTTATTTTACATAACTTCATGATAGGACTGATTTTTTGCAGCCGAACACACGCTGTCACGTCCGCCTCGCCCGGCTCGGTGCCGGCTCTCGCCAACTTCTGACCGGCCTGGCCCGTCTGGCGCGTCGTGGCGATATCCGCCTCACCCAGGAGGTCGTCCAGTCCCCGGCGCCGCACGAGGACGGCCCGCTGCATCTGCGGGACAAGGCCAGCTGGGACGTGGACCTGATCATCGACGACCGGTTCTGGGCGCGCATTGACGTACACATCGGCACCGAGATCGACACCGCCGCCTACCGAGGCTGCGATTTCTACTTCAAGCGCTACATCGACCGCCGGCGGACGCCGGGCCGCGACTATCCGAAGCTGCGACCCTACACCCTCTGCTACGACGTGGCCGACAGCGGCTTCGACTTCTACGAGGCCCGCCGCATCGCCTCGCAGGCGCTGCCACTTTCCGAGCGCACGCACCAGCTGGCCCGGTTCGTCGCAGTCTGCCTGCGCAGCAGCCTCGGCGTCGGCAGCCGCCTGTGCGTCGAGGACGTGCAGGCCCCGCCGTCGCCAGACAGCGATCCGGTGACCCTGTTCATGACCCGGCTGTGGGATCCGGCGCAGTACGCGAACTACTGCCTCTCCGACGCTGCGGATCTGCAGGCGATGAACGAGCTGCGGGCCGGCTGCATCCGGGCGCTGCGCCGCGAACTCGGACCTCGCTTCGAGGGCGGCGTGCAGCGCACGCCTTACACGGTGCGCGAGTACGGCGACATCGTGCTGCCGACGGAGGCCGATGGGCTTCGACGCCGCTTCATGGATCAGGTGCGGGCGCATCCGATCTGCGTGACCACCGCCGGTCCGCACCGCTCCAATGGTTTCAAGTTCGCCGAGTACGTGGCGATGGCCCGCTGCATCGTCGCCGAGCCGGTTGCCACCGAGATACCGGGAAACTTTGCCGAGCCGCGCAACTACCTGACGTTCGCGTCGCCGACCGCCTGCGTCCAGAAGGTGTTGCAACTGGTCGACGATCCGTCGCTGCGGTCGAGGCAGATGCAGGCCAACCGCAACTACTTCCAGTACTGGATGGAGCCCGAGCGCCTGGCGAGCAAGATGGTCGACACCGTGGCCGAGCGTGCGCCCTGGGCGGAGGTCGCCAGCGGCGACGAGCCGCAGGACATGGGCCTGCGCGCCTCGCTCAGTTGATCGCCGGCGCGACGCGAGCGCGCCGCGCGCCCAGGCCGATCAGCCACAGGCAGCTGAGACTCACGAAGCAGGCCGGCACCAGCCCGAACGACACCATCACGCCCTGCAGCGCCTCGGCGGTCGGCCGCATGCCTTTGGCCGGGACCGCATACCCGTACCACGACAGCACGAAGCCCGCGAACGCGACTCCCAGTGCGTTGGCCGCCTTTTCGGCGAACGCGAAGCCGGAGGCCAGCGTGCCCTCGCGCCGCAGTCCCGAGAGGCGGTAGTCGTCCTCGATCGCGTCCGGCAGCAATGCTTCGCTCATCTGCAGGATGCCGCCGGCGCCTGCGCCGTTCAGCAGCGACAGCGTGACGATCAGCCAGGGTGCCGCTTCCCAGTCGATGCATGACCAGACGATGCTGACGACGGTGTACAGCATCGCCGCCGGCACGAACGCGGTGATCTTGCCGTAGCGCGCGGCGAGGCGCGTCCACAGGTATTGCGACAGCACGATGCCGGCCGAGTACGCGAACAGGAACAGGCTGAGCGTGGCGTCCGGGGCACGCAGCACGTAGCGGACGTAGTAGGCGGCGGTCACCGTGTGCGCTGACGCGCCGACCAGGAAGGTCGCCTTCACGAGCAGCAGCGTACCGTAGAGCGGGCTGCGAAACAGCGTCGGCAGCTCGCTGAAAAAGCGCGCGCGTGCGTTGCCGGCCGGAACCGTCGCCGCGGCGCGGCGGGTCGCCAGGAAGCACACCAGCCCGGCGACCGCGATCCCGGCGCCGAACACCACGGCCATTTTCCCGAACGCCGCGCGGTCGCCGCCGAAGCCGCCGACGATCAGCGGCGCCAGGCCGCCCGCGACGAACTGGGCGCCGGCCAGCGCGTAAATGCGATAAGAGACGAGCCGGGCGCGCTCGATCGGGTCGTGGGTCATCTCCGCGAGCATCGCCAGGTACGGCACGTTGAACAGCGTGTATCCAAGCGACGCCACCGCCAGCGTCCCCAGCACATAGGCCGTCAATGCGCCGCCGCGCAGCGGCGCCGGCACGGTGAACATCGCGACCAGCCCCAGCGCGGCGATGGTCGCGCCCAGCAGCAGATAGGGCCGTCGCCGTCCGAAGCGTTGCGGCGTGTTGTCGGTGATCAGTCCGACCGCCGGATTGATCGCCATGTCGAACAGCTTGTTGCCCGCCAGCAGGGTTCCGGCCAGCGCGGCCGACAGACCGACGTAGTCCGTCATGAACCGCAGGTAGAAGGTGTTCATGACGAACAGCAGAAAAGTCGACGCCACCGTGCCCAACGCCCAGCCGACGCGGATCGTCGTCGTCACCGGCGCGGCGTCTGACGCGGAATTGCCCAGCGCCGGATCAGCCATCGCTGCGCGTCGCGGCTTGCCAGATCTCCGGCTCGACATGCCGCTCTGGCCGGCCCACATGGCGGCTTGCCGGGCGGACGAGCCCGAGGTGATCGCGCAGTGTCGTTCCCGCGTAGTCGCGGCGGAACAGTCCGCGATCCTGGAGGACCGGTACCACCCCCTCGACGAAGGCCTCGAGCAGCCCCGGCAGATAGGCCGACGAAATCACGAACCCGTCGGCCGCTTCGCCTTCGAACCAGCTCTGCAGCAGGTCCGCGATCTGTGTCGGCGTTCCGGCGTCCACCTTGCTGGTCCGTCCGGCGGCGAAACGCAGCGCCGCCTGCTCGATCGTCAGGTTCTCGCGCTGCGCCATTTCGATCACGCGCCACTGCGTCGATTGCGCGGCCTGCGTCTCCGGTATCGCCGGCAACGGCCCGTGTCGGTCGTGCGCGGCGAGGTCGATGACATTGCCCAGCGCCAATTGCAGCATCGACAACGCGAGATCGGGATGGATCAGGCCATTGAGCCGCTCGCCGATGGCGCGCGCCTGCGTCTCGCTGGCGGCGACGATCGGCTGGATCGCCGGCAGGATCTTGCAGCTCGCCGGGTCGCGGCCTGCCGCAGCCACCTGCGCTTTGAGCTCGCGATAGAACTTTTGCGCGGTTTCGAGCGAGGGGTGCGACGTGAAGACCACTTCGGCGGTTTCCGCGGCCAGCTTCTGTCCGGCGGCCGACGCGCCCGCCTGCACGATGACCGGATAGCCCTGCGGGGGCCGCGCGGTCGTCAGCGGCCCTGCAACCTTGAAGAACCGTCCCTGGTGGTTGAGCCCGTGGACCTTGTCCGGATCGAAATAGCGGCCCGAGGCCTGATCGATGACGAAGGCGTCGTCGTCCCAGCTGTCCCAGAGCCCTTTGCACACCTCGAGGAACTCATGCGCGCGTTCGTAGCGCTCGTCGTGACCGAAATGGCTGTCACGGCCGAAGTTGTGTGCCTCATTTTCGCTGGTCGAGGTGACCACGTTCCAGCCGGCTCGACCGTGGCTCAGATGATCCAGTGTGGCGAGTCGCCGCGCGGCGGAGTACGGCTCGTTGTAGCTGGTGGACAGGGTGCCGATCAGGCCGAGATGCGTCGTCACCATCGACAGCGCGGAGAGCAGGGAGAAGGGCTCGAGGCGCGGCGCGTCCGTGCGGCTGTACGCATCGCGGCCGACGATGGTGCGAAAGCCCTGCGCGTCGGCGAAGAAGATCGCGTCGAACTTGCCGCGTTCGGCGATCTCGGCGACGCGGCGGTGATAGTCCACTTCATGCAGCCGTCCGACATCCGCTTCGGGATGGCGCCAGCCTGCGACGTGCGCGCCGGTATACAACGGGAATGCCAGCAGATGCATCTGGCGCGCGTCGGCCGACTTCAAGTTCTGTCTCCTCCCCCTTTTCTCAGGCTAGCATGGCCGCATTCGGCCGCGTCTGGAGAACTGTGATGCTGCTCAACAAGGCGCGCGCCGGGTCGCTGATGGACCGCGAAGGACTGGACGGCCTCGTCGCCACCAGTGCGATCAATGTGTATTACCTGTCCGACTATTGGGGCCCGCTGCAACGGATGCGGCGTACGTTCTACAACTATGCGCTGCTGCCGCGGCGCGAGGCGGCACCCGCGGCATTGATCCTCAGCGGCGTCGAGCAGTTGCGGTTGTTCCACCGGCCCGAGGCGACCTGGATGCCCAACCGTCGCGCCTACATCCATCCCGTCTACCAGGACCGGCGCGATTTCGATCCGGACGTCGAGGATCCCGAAGCCGTCGAATTCGCGATGCAGTGGCCCGTCAGTCACGACACGCTCTCGCCGCGCGACGCGGCCTACCTGCGCTTCATCGAGCAGGGTCGGGGCGACGCCTCGGTCAACGCTACCTATGCGCTGAAGCGGGCGATCACCGATGCGGGCCTCGCCGCGGGCCGTCTCGGTTGCGACGACCCGCGGATCGGCGGCTGGCTGAACGAGATCGGCCTGCCGCAGGTCAGCGTGCGGGACGCGACGACGCTGTTTCGCGAGATCCGCATGGTGAAGACACCCGACGAGATCGCGCTGCTGCGCCACGCCGCGACGATGAACGAGGCCGCGCTCGACATCGTCATCGAATCGCTCGTGCCGGGGATGCCGCGCGACGAGCTCGAGCGGATCTACAACGTCGAGATCGCGCGACGCGGCGGATGTGGCCTCTACCTCAGCACCGGCCAGGGCGGCACGAATGCCAATCTTGGCGGCGTGCTCGAAGGCGAATCGATCACCTTCGACGGGCTGTGCGAGTACCGCAATTACCACGGCGACCTCGGCCGGGTCGCCGTCTGCGGGACGCCGCGGCCCGATCTGGTACGCCGCATGAAGGCGATCGAAGTCGGCTGCGCGACGGTGCGCGACCGCGTCAGGCCGGGCGTCACCGGCCGGGCGCTGTCGGACGCGGTGCTTCGCGACATCCATGCCGCCGGCTTTCCCGGTTTTTTCTTCGCCACACCGCACTCGATCGGCCTCGAGCATTCCGACCATTGTCTGCCGATCGGTCCGACGCTGCCCGGCGGCAATGGCGAGTTCGTGTTCGAGGAGAACATGGTGTTCAGCGTCGACATGCCCTACTACGAGGTGGGCTGGGGCAACCTGCACGTGGAAGACCAGTTCCTGGTGACCGCGACCGGGGTCGAGCCGCTCACCAGCGGCGACGTCTCGCTGCGCCTGCGCCCCGGGAGCCGACCCTGATCGAGAAGCTGTACGTGCCGAGCCCCTGGGGCCAATTGCACCTGCGCATCGCCGGCGCGCCCGGACCGCAGCGGCCGCTGCTCCTGCTGCACCCCACGCCCAAGTCAGGCTGGATCTATGAGCCGCTGATGCCCCTGCTCGCGATCGGGCGGGTGGTGGTCGCTGCGGATACGCCCGGCTACGGCGCCAGCGACCCGCCGCCGGCGCCGGTGTCGATCGACGATTTCGCGGCGACGATGCTGGCAGCCGTCGGCCGGCTGGTGGACCTGGGACGGATGCCTGCGGGTCCCGTCGACGTGCTCGGCTACCACACCGGTTCGGTCGTCGCGGCTGCGATGGCGGCGCTGGCGCCGGCGCGGGTCGCTCGCCTCGTCCTGGTGTCGTTGGCCGCCTATCCGCCCGACGAGCGCGCGCGCAAACTCGAGACGCTCGCCCGCTGGCCGCTGTCGCGCGACGACGGCGGACATTTGCAGGACCTGTGGTCGCTGATCGGCACACTCAGCGATGCGCGCCTGAGTGCGGACTGGAAGCAGGCATCGCTGACCGAGAACCTGCGCGCGGGACCGCGCGCGACCTGGGGTTACGACGCCGTGTATCGCCACGACTTCCAGGCCGCGCTGGACCGGTTGCAGCACCCGACACTGATCCTGAATCCGGAAGACGACCTGTTCGCGGTGACCGCCGCCAACGCGCCGCGGGTGCGTCACGCCCGCTACATCGAGCTTCCGGGCGCAAAGCATGGATTGTTCGCCGTTGACGCCCCCCGAATTGCCGGGCTGGTCTCGGGCTTCCTCGAGACGGAAGAGTTGGCCGGCGGACGCGGCGCTTGATCGCCGACTCTGGCCCACGGTTGCAGACCGCGGAACTCCCTCACGCGGTCCCTTGTCTGACGAGAACACCAAGGAGCGTCCGCCATGAACACTGCCGTCGCCCGGACCGCCATCGGAGCCCTGCTCGCAATACCGCTGCTCGTGGCCTGCGCCAGCGGCCTCTCGCGGCTGGGCGACGACGGCTTCCGGGTTCGCTATGCCGACTACGCCGAAGAGTCCGTCGAGCGGTTCACCGCGTTCCGGCTGGATGGCTGGACGCCGGTGTCGCGAGATTCGCTGGTCGTCTGGAACGGACCCAACGAGGCCTACCTGCTGAAGGTCTGGGA
>JAYTNX010000279.1:0-49456 GCA_043748075.1 Pseudomonadota bacterium | reverse complement strand
GCGTTCCATGCAGCGCAGGACGTCCCTGATCGGCGCGTTCTGGCATCAGGCGGAACTCGCGTTTTGAAAGTGTAAGGCATTTATGCAAGACTCAATAGTCGCGCGGCGCAGGCGCAATTGCACAGGTTTCGTGTCGCGCACGGCGCGCAGCAGCGGCACCATGTCGCGGGCCGAAGTGATCGGCGTACCGTCAATCGCTTCCAGTACATCTCCCGCGCGCAGGCCGGATTTCACGAATGCCTGGGCATCTGAGCCCGGATAAAGTCGGAAACCCGTCAGGCCCGACGGCCCGAGCTCCGGCTGGAACCGCAGCAGCTTCGACGCAAGTTCGGCCGGGATCGAATCCGCATCGACCACCGCGGTGACCCGATCGGACTCACCGCGAAACATCGCGATGTAGGGGTTCTCGGGATAGGCAACCCGGACCCGACGGCCCGCGAGTTCGAGCGTCACGCCGTCGTCGCGGATCTCCAAGACCTTGCCGCCGCCAATCGAATCGCCGTTCTGCACTCGCTGGCCGGGTGCGCCCGAAAGGCTCAGCCAGGCAATCGCGCCAGGACGCGCGAAGGTGCGCAGCTCGTCGCCGAGGAACTTTCGCGCCCACTCGAGCGGGGCAATCTCATCCTCGGCCTCGCCGTCATCCGATGCCCCAAACGCGGAATCGGTCGCGTTGATCGCATCGCTGTCGTTCGGCACGTAGAGCCCGACGAGCTTGAAGGCGCTGGGCGCGAGCGCCGGCGTGGCCGGCGCGTTCGAGGCTGAGGTTTGTCCGAACAGATGCGCGCTGAGCAGTTGCGACACATCGGACGACGTGAATCGCGGGCGCGTGTCCTGAGACGATGAAAGGGAAACGTTCGTGCGCGTTGCAGTCTCGGTCGCGGTGCGCACGATCGACCAGACCTGCAGCGCGATCGCGAGCATCAGCAGCGCTTCGACGACGCGCGGCGCGCGTGCCGAGTGGAACCCGGCTTCGATCACCGCAGTGAGACTTTCTGGGTCGAGTCGCATCACATGCTCCGATTCACCGCGCGGGCATAACCGCACCGCGCGTCTTTACGCTGCGCTCGTGGTGCGGCGGTATTCAAGGGTTTCGCGCTGAAACAGATTGCTGTTTCAGACGAACGGCAACTGGCTTGGCATGCGCGTTGCTTCGCGTGTGCGCGCGCGTTCTATAGGCGCCGGAGAAATCTCCGCCAGCACCGCGATGGAGCGCATTTCTACTGTTAAATCGCAGAAGCACTGTCGGCGCGCAGAGACATTGGCAGGCGCAGAGAGTTTCGGAACAATCAATTGCGCTTCGCTGAACCATGATCTGCGTCGTGGCAATACCTGCCAACAACGCCGCCTCCAACACCTCTTCGCAACGGGAGACGACGATGCCACCGAAGAATTCCGACAAGCCTCCTGGCGGCTCAGTCAAGAAGACCGGAGGTCGAAGAAGGCGACTACCGAGAGACTGGGTGGAAATGACCACCCGCGCGCCACTCGAGTTCCGCAATGCCGTGAAGGTGTGGGCCATAGATCGCGACATCACGATGAGCGAGGTCGTTGTCGAGGACCTCAAGCCACCGGGATACAAGCCAAAATAGCGGACGCGAAATCCGGCACGAGGCAGCAGTCATGGCCACCGCAATTCACGCTCGACGCTCTCCCTCCGCGTTCGCGGCAGTCGTGGCGGCGCATCTGGTGCTACTGAGTCTCGTGCTCGCGCCGCGGGCGATGCCGGTCCTTCGAGAGGGCGCGAGCGGGGCTGAGGATCGCGTTGGCGCTCGACTCGAGGTCGCGCTGCTCGAAGTGACGGCACCGCTCACGGACCTCGCAGAGCCCCGCCCGTTCTCTCCGCCGCTCCGCATGGCGGTGAATCCGCTGCCCTTGCCCGCATTCGACATCGGCGTCGCCGAGCAAACTCCCGAGGAGCGACTGCAGACGCTGTACGTAGGTCAGGTTCGGGCCCGTATCGAGCGGGCTTGGCAAGACGCTCGAACCCCCGATGATGGTCAGCCGGGCGTGCCATGCCGCGCGCTCATCACCCAAGGCCCTCGCGGGGACGTGCAGGATGTGGAGATCCGCGACTGTCGCGCGCCGCTCGCACTGCGTCGGCGACTGTCGCGCGTCATCCGCGGTGTATCGCCCCTGCCGGCGCCGCCTGCGTCCCTGCCTTGGGGAGCGAGGTTGGAAATCTCGCTCGACTTGTAGCCATAACGGACCGCCAGATCGTGCATCGGCGCCGTCGCGGCGCTGGCGCATACGCTCGCCTGTGAAGGAGACCTACCATGTCCACCACCATCGATGGCCCGCTCATGCATGGGGTGACCGACTGCTCTATCCCTCGAACCACCCACCAGGGCGTCCCGCACGCCGGTACTGACTGGCCGAGCCGAGTCAAGGGTTCGCGCGCGCTGTGCTGCGCCCGCCCTTGACCAGCCCGCACTCGAAAGTCCAACTCGCTCCTGTCGCTGCATACGCAAAAGTCTGAGCTGAGCGCTTGATTTCGCATATGCTTCGGAATGCCTTCCCTGGACGCCTTCATCGACGACCGGCTTGCCGCCGGCCGCGGTTGGTTTGGCCGTGACGAGGCCGTCGCCGCGGGTATCGCGCCAGGCGCGCTGGCCGCTGCGCTCACACGGGCGGTCGGCAAGGGCAAGTTGGCGCAGCCGCGGCACGGCTTCTATCTGATCGTGCGTCCCGAGCATCGCGCGGCGGGTGCGGCCGATCCTGCCGAGTGGATCGACGCACTCATGCATCACCAAGGCCTGGCCTATCGCGTGTCGCTATTGCGGGCCGCTGCGCATCATGGATCGTCGCACCAGGCAGCGATGGTGTTTCAGGTCGTCGCCCCCCGACAGTTGCGAGACATTACCCTGGGCGCGCATCGCCTGCAGTTTGTCTACCAGGAGCCCGGCACATTCTCCGCTTGCAGCGACGCGACGCTGATCGGCCAGATCAAGACGCCCGCGGGCTATGCCGTCGTGGCGGGCGTGGAATTGACCCTGCTCGATTGCGTTCGATACGTTCACAAGGCGGGCGGCATCGGCAGCGTGGCCCAGATCGCCAAGGACATCGGTGCGCGCGTCGACGCGCGCAAGCTCGCCAGAGCGGCGGCCCATTATGAAGGCGCGGCCGTGCGACGGCTGGGCTACCTGCTCGAGCACGCGGGTCATCACAAGCCGGCATCTGCCCTGCGCGCCTACGCGGACGATGCGCGGCACTTCGCGCCGCTCGACCCCGGGGTCGAGCCCATCATTGCAGTGCTCGCCGAGCCGCCGCAACGCGATGCCGCATGGAAGCTGTTGATCCACGAGCCGATCGACGTGGATGCATGATCCCGCTCGCCTACATCCAGGCGTGGCGGGCGTACGCGCCCTGGCCGAACTCGGCGCAAGTCGAGCAAGATCTGATCCTCTGCCGCGCGTTGTGTGATCTGTTCAACGCGCCGGCGCTGGCGGGAAAGCTCGCGTTCCGCGGCGGCACGGCCATTCACAAGCTCTTGTTCAAGCAACCGCTGCGGTATTCGGAAGACATCGACCTGGTCCAGACGCACGCAGAACCCATCGGCCCGACGGTTGACGCGATCCGCGACGCGCTTGCCTGGCTCGGCAAGTGCAGCCGCGAGCAGGCGGGACATTCAATGCACCTGGTATTCCGCTTCGCGCCCGAGTCGGCTTCGCAGGCAGCGCTGAAGCTGAAGGTCGAGATCAACACTCGCGAGCATGCAAGCCTGTTGGGCTACCGCCGTTATTCCTTCGCAGTGGAAAGCGACTGGTACTCGGCACATGCCGCAATTTCTTCCTTCGAGCCCGAAGAGCTTTTCGGTACCAAGCTGCGCGCGTTGCTTCAGCGGCGCAAGAACCGCGATCTTTTCGATCTGCACCACGGACTGAGGGCGCTCGACATGCACCTCGACAAAGTGGTGGCGTGCCTCGAACACTATCTCGCGCTCGAAGATCACCCGATCAGCCGCGCCGAAGCCGAAGAGCGCATGCTCAGGAAGCTCACGCGCAGCCTCACGGAGGACATCGAGCCGCTGCTCCCGGTCGGCGTGCGCTTCGACCAAGCAATTGCCATCGAGGCGTTCAACGGAATCTGGCGGCAGCTCATCAGCCGATTGCGCGGCGACCCCTGGCGGTCAAGTGCCGAGGTGATCGCTCAATTGCAAATCAAGTTCGCTGGCCTGCTCTCGCGATAAACAGCGCGGTTGCCGGGCCATAGCAGCTCCGCATTCCCCCTTCTCTACCGGACGGACTCCACCCATGACCCAGTCGCCGCCGCCCGTCGCGCTCGTCGCGTCACTGATCGCGCTGACGGCGGGCGTCCTGCCGGTCGCGGCGGCACAGTCGCCGCCGTTCCCGGACGCCGCGGCCACCGACCCCATCGCCCTCGGCTGGATGGTCGGCTCGCCGCCGCCGCCCGAACGGCAGATCGCCTTCGGCGACGGCAGCTTCTATCGGTTCCCGCAGCTGCGCTGGAGCTTCTCGCACTGGCGTGAACTGTTTCCGACGGCGGACATCTCCCGCGGCAACCGACCGGTGAGCGTGCTGCCACGTGCGCCGCGGACGGATCTCGACGCGGTCACGTTCACGCCGCTCGGCGGCAAGGTCACGTTGACCTGGGCGCAGTCGCTGGCCGAGAACTACACGGATGGCATCGTGGTGCTGCACCGCGGCCGCATCGTCTACGAGCGTTACTTCGGCGCGCTGCAGCCCGAGGGCCTGCACATCGCGCACTCGGTCACCAAGTCCTTCTTCGGCACGATCGCTGCGGCGCTGGTCGAGGAAGGTCGGCTCGACGCCGACGCCCTCGTCACGCGCTACGTGCCTGAACTGAAGGACAGTGCCTTCGGCGATGCGACGGTGCGGCAGGTCATGGACATGACCACGGCGCTCGACTATTCGGAAGCCTATGCTGACCCGAAGGCGCAGGTCTGGGACTTCGCCCGCGCCGGCGGCATCCTGCCGAAACCCGCGGACTACGCCGGTCCGCGTTCACTCTACGAATTCCTCGTGGGCGTGAAGAAGAGCGGCGAGCACGGCCGCGGCTTCGGCTATCGCTCGCCGAACGCCGAAGCCCTGGTGTGGATCCTGCGTCGTGCCACCGGTCAGTCCGGCGCGCAACTGCTGCAGTCGCGGATCTGGGACAAGCTCGGCGCCGAGCATGACGCCTATATCGCCCTCGATGAACGAGGCAACGCGATCGGCGCCGGCGGTCTGAACCTCACGCTTCGCGACCTCGCCCGCTTCGGCGAACTGATGCGCCTCGGCGGGCGTTGGCAAGGCCAGCAGGTGATCCCGGCGAGCGCCGTCGCCGACATTCGCGCGGGCGGCGACCGCGAGAAATTCAAGAGCGGTGGCTACGCAACGCTGCCCGGCTGGAGCTATCGCAGCCAGTGGTGGATCTCGCACGATGACCATGGCGCCTATGCCGCACGCGGCGTGCATGGCCAGGGGATCTACATCGACCCGAAGGCCGAAATGGTGATCGCGCGCTTTGCCTCGCATCCGCTGGCAGGCAATGCCAACCTCGACCCGATGACGCTGCCCGCGTACCGCGCGCTCGCCGAGCACCTGATCCGCAAGCCGCGGCCCTGATTTGCGGCGTGCGGCATCTCCGACCGACCTGTCAGAGCGCGAAGCCGTAGACATAGACGGGGATCGCCGTCACGCCCGTGACCAGCATCCAGGTCATGCCGATGCGGCCCCACAGTCGGTGCGTGCTGCTGAACGCGCCAGGCGCAGGAGGGTTCGGGAAGCGGCGCAGCGAGACGGCGATCAACCCGATCCAGACGAAAATCGTGGTGATGGCGAAGAACGTGTGGAAGTAGATCCAGAAATTCAGCGTGCCCGTGCCGGCATAGCGGCTGGCGGCCGTGGCCTCGAAGATGCCGCCCTGAAGGCGAAGGTTGTACTCGAACAATCCGACCACGGCGCCGAGCAGCACGGCGAGGGAAATCTGCAGCGCCTTGTGTTTCGCGTACTGGCCGGTGCGTGCCAGGCGCCAGTTGTAGACCACGATCGGCACCACCGCGACCAGCGCGAGGATGACGATGTCCATCAGCAGGTCGGCGCGGGTACCCAGGAAGCCCGGTGGGAACATGACTCGGCTCCCTACTCCCTCACGCCGGCCTGCAACAGGTTGACCAGCATCCCATCGCGGTCGCGGAACATCATCTCGACCGGCTGCACTTTGTAGCCGGGGCGCGGGATCAGCGTCACGGGCGGCGAGATGATCAGGTACCCCGCGTCCTGGATCTTTTTCGTCATGCCCCAGATGTCGTTGGTCGGGAATACGACCGCGAAATCCCCGGTTCGCGTGTCCTTGTGCAGCGGCGGTGGCGGCGGCGAGTCCTTCTCATTGGAGAGTTGGTAGACGCCGAGGTTGCCGTAGACCGACTCGCCCGCCATCAGCACACAGGCGCGCAGGATCTTGTCCTCGGTGTTCTGGATGCGGTTGATGCCCTTGCCGCTCCAGCGCGAGTCGAACATCGGCTTCAGGCCGAGGATGTCGCGGTAGAGCTTCAGCGACTCGTCGAGGTCGCGTACGAAGATCGTGGCGCGCGCCATCGGGGCGAGCTTCTGACCTTCCTGGAACACGGGCGAGACGCGCTGGGAAATCGTCGAGCGCGGAATCAGGTCGACGACCCGGGTGTCGGCGGTCTCGAGCGTCTGCGCCATCGCGGGCGCAATGGCCAGCAGGCATCCGAAAAGGGTCCCCAGCTTCAGGATACGCATGTTCATCACCTCCGCGGTGGCATGGAACGCGGCGCCGATCGCGATGTCAGGCCCCGCCCTGGCGTCGTCCGCCGCGGAACCGTGCGCCGTCAGAAGCGGAAAGTGTAGTTGAACTTGAGCGTCGTCTCGGCAAAGAACGGCTGGAAGTTGCCGAAGGCGTCCTCGCGCCAGTCATAGTTGACGACCAGGTAGGCGCTCTGCCCCGGAGCCGGCAGCCAGCGCAGGCGGCTGTTGAGGCCGAGGCGGCCGGAGACGTTGTCGTACTGCGCGACGTTCAGCCAGGCCCACTGCACGTTGAACGCGACGTTCGCCGTGAGTGCATACACCTTCGCCGTGAACGCCTGCGTCGGCATCCGCAATGCGTTGCTCTGGTACTGGGTGCTGAAGAACAGGTGCTGGTTCGGGCGCCACGAGAGTCCGAACCGGTTGTCGCTGCGCCGGCCGTCGTAGAAGTCGCCGCGCTCGAGATCCCAGGTCAGCGAGACACCCCGGAAGCCGGCGCTGCTGCCATAGAGGCGCAGGCGATCGAATTCGTAGGTGCCGGGCCTGACGCCCAGGCCACCGGGCAGCGGGAACGGGCGCCGCAGCACCTCGGTCAGGCGGATCACGTCGAGCGACAGCGTGTCGCCGGGCTGGGTGTCGATCGTGAACGGCGTGAGCGTGATCGCGCGCGACTCGAGACGGTCGTCCTGGTCGCCGACTTCGCGCCACTCCGCGCCCCCCTGCCAGCTGCGCAGCAGGCCGCCGTTGCCGAAGCGGTAGCGATACTTGCCGCGGCCGACGAACTCCTGGATGCCGGTGCGATTGACGAACCCGAGAGCCGGCCGGAAGCGCTCCTGCAGGTTGGCATAGCTGAACAGCGCGTCGAGGGTGTCGTTCGGATAGGCGAGCGAGAGACCCCAGGCGGCATCGCGGCCCTCGAAGCCTTCGGTGCTCGAACGCTGCGCCCAGCCCTTCGCCTCGATCGAGCGGTCCCGGACCAGCGTCCGATTGCGGATCACCGCATCGACGCCAGCGAGATAGTTGCGGCGCTCGGAGGTCGGGTCGCCCCAGGTGAAGATGCCGCCGAGCGTCGACTGCTCGCCGAGGCCGACGTAGCCGCGCGAGACGACGAGGTCGCGCGCGGCGACGCCGGCCGTTTCCGCCTGTCGCACCGCGAGTGCGCCGAGCGTGTAGCGGCCGATCTTGCCGGTGATCCGACCGCCGACATCGAGGTCGATCGGCTGGCCGGCTGACGAGAGGCCGATGCTGCGCGAGAAGAACGGGCGGCCGTTCTGCGTCAGCCCGCCGAACTCGAACACCTCGGAATCCTCGAGGAAAAAGTCGCGCTTCTCCGGGAAGAACAGCGAGAAGCGCGTCAGGTTGACCTGCCGGTCGTCGACGTCGGTCGCGGAGAAGTCGGTGTTCACCGTCAGCGCGGCGCCGAGGGAGGGCGTGATGCGGTAGAACACATCGAGGGAAGGCTTGGACAGCAAGGTCGAATCGGCGGACAGGAAGCGCTCGCGCTGCGCCATCGCGAACGACGGCACGATGTCGAGACCGCGACCCTGATCGACCCCGCCCATGCCGCGGATCTCGCCGGTGACGTCCATCGTGATGCGCCGGTCGCTCTGCGACCAGGCCACCTCCTCGCGCTTGCGGCGGATCGAGCGCACCAGGTTCAGGCCCCAGATATCGTTGGCCGGATCGAACGACAGCGTCTTGAACGGGATCGCGATCTCCGCGGTCCAGCCGCGCGCGTCGACCTGGGCCTGCCCTTGCCAGATGCCGTCCCAGTCCATGTTGAACGACATGCCGCCGAACAGCAGGCCGTCGCGCTGCACGCCGTTCGGGTTCACGTAGAAGATGTAGCCCGTGCGGCGATTGTTGTACGGGTCGAGCAGGATCTCGACGTAGTCGTCGTTGACCACGGCCGCGCCCTGCACGAGTTGCGAGCGCTTGATGGACGCCGGCGCGGCGTCATGCAGCCGCGCGCCGATGTAGAGGTTCTCGTCGTCGATCGCGACCAGGAACTCGGTCTTTTCGGTCGGCGGTTCGCCATTGCCCGGCTGGAACTGCTCGAGATCGTCGATCAACGTCGCCTGCGACCACAGCGCCTCATCGAGCTTGCCATCGATGCGCGGCGCCTCGATGAAGTGCGCGACCGTGGCGCCCTTGAGCTTGAAGCCGAGTTCGGGGGACGCGCTCGCCGGCGCGGGTTCCGGGGGAATCTCCGTCTGCGCCAGCGCGACACTGCTCGCGCCGGCCGCGCAGGCGAGTGCCCACGCGACGCAAGTCGCGCACAGCCCGGGCGGGCCGGCGTGGCGAAGACGGGGTTGGGCAATCACCGGGTGAAGGATACGGCCAGCGGTCGCGGTCGCCTGTGATGTGCCCGGCACTGTCCAGTTTGCATGCCCGCAGCGCGGCCGGCGCCGGGCCCGGGTTCGACAGGATTGCGACGCGGTTCAGCGTCCCAGCGCTTTCTTCGCGGCGGCAAAGTCCGGCGCCAGCGCCAGGGCCCGCTCGTACTCCGGTCGCGCCGCTGCGACGTTGCCGGCGTCGGTGGCGCAGCGACCGGCCCAGTAGTGCGCCTCGGGCGCGCCCCAGCCGATGCCGTTCGTCGAGGCACCCGTGCCGGCGGCGTCGAATGCGGCGGCGGCCTCGCGGAATTTCACGCAGCCCTTGGCCTTGTCGCCGCCGACGAACTTCGGTCGCTGGTAGACGCCGAAGCCATCGACGAGGATCACACGCGGGTTCTTCGGCTCGAGCACGAGCGCAGCCTCGACCGCCTTGCCGCTGCGCGAACCGTTGCGGATCGCGCCCAGGCCGCCGAGCCCGGCGAGGTAGCCATAGCAGGACGACTGCAGTGCCAGTGCCTCGGCCGATTTCGGCTCGCGCTGTAACGCTGCGTCGAGCGTGTCGACGCAGGCGGTGCCGGCCTTCTGCGCATCCTTCTCGCGCTTCTGCAGGGTCGCGACCTGCTGCACGCGAAACTGCACGTACGCATGGGCATACTGCTCGCGCGCATTCGCGGACTTCGCCCAGGGCGCGGTGGCGGCTGCCAGCTGCGACAGCACCGCGGCGTCGAGTGCGAAGAACGCCGCCTGGGCTTTCGCCGTGGCGGAAGCGGGATCCTCGGCGGCGAGCGCGGGCACCGGCATCAGGCCAACGGCGATCCCGGTGGTGGCGACCAGGACTGCGCCGGCAACGGCGCGGAAACGAATCTTCATTCGAACGATGCTCCAGGCTCGACGGGGGTTCGGCGCGGCGTTCGCCGCGCGGCGTTTCAGACGAGGTACTGCGCGGTCAGCGCTTCGGACTTGGCCCACAGCTGCCCGGCGAGGGGCACGTCGTCCATGTGCTTGCCCGCGACGGGCACGACCGGATTGCAGTCCTCGAAGTACACGCCGCTGACGTTCGCGAGCGCCGGCGCGGTGGCGACATAGGCGCTGGTGGCCGCGCCCGCCTCGACCGACTTCATGAAGGTCCAGCCGATCAGCCGTGCCGCGACGCGCTTCCACGCCTCGAAATGCCGCCCGAGGTTGGTGTTGATCACCCCGGGATGCACGGCGTTGGACGTGGCGCCGGTGCCCTGCAGGCGGCGCGCGAGTTCGAACGCGAACAGCGCGTTGGCGAGCTTCGACTGGCCGTACATGCGGTTGGGCTCGTAGCCGCGCTTGCCGTCGAGGTTGTCGAACTCGATGCCTGCGGGCGGCGCCCAGACGTAGCCGTAACTGGAGACGACGACCACGCGGCCCTGCGGCGCGGCCTTCACCTGGGGCAGCAGGCGGTTGGCGAGGATGAAGTGGCCAAGATGATTGACGACGAAGTGCTTCTCGAGGCCGTAGACCTGCTCCGGTGCAGGCAACGCCATGATGCCGGCGTTGCAAATCAGCATGTCGATCGGCAGGCCGAGATCGCGCACCTGGTCGGCCGCCGCCGCCACGGTCTCGAAGCGTTCGAGCTCGAGCGCGACCGGCGTAGTCCGGCCCTTCACGCTGGCGCAGGCCTCTTTCGCCTTGTCGAGCGTGCGGCCGGTGCCGATCACGTGCGCGCCACGCAGCGCGAGCACACGCATGGTCTCGAGACCGAGGCCGGAGGTGGCGCCGGTGACCAGCGCGGTCTTGCCCTTGAGGTCCAGCCCCGCGGTGACCTGTTCGGCGGTGGAGTCCTTGCCGAAGTTGCTGAGCGGAACACCGGCCGGTCGTTGCACTGGAGCCTCCTTCCGGCCGCACGCGGCCAGCATCGGGGTGGTGGCCGCGGCCACCGCGCCGGCGACCAGAAAACCTCTGCGATCGATCATGCCGGCTCTCCGTGATCCGCGGGGCCGGCATTGGCCCACCACGGAGCCGCTCATCCTAGCGGATCGGGCGCGCCCCGGGCATCCACGGTTTGGCCGGCGACGGCCGAGTCGGGTGCCGAGCCGGGCGCAAGCGACTACCTTGGTTCGAATACCAACGGGGGAGCGTACCCATGAGTGCGACGAAGCTCGACATCAAGACCATCCATGAATTCCTGGCCGACCAGCCGAATGTCGACGTCAGCGACGCCTGGAAGCGCTGCTGGGGCATCCACGCCGGCATCGTCGATCGCGTGCGCGACCGGTTCCCGGTGACGAAGCATCCCGCCACGATGGGCCGCGAATACTTCACCTCGCTCGACGGCGGCATGGAGGGTTCCTTCACCGCGTACACCGGCTCGCAGGTCGACTGGCTGGTGCACTCCTGGCTCGGCAACCGCAAGGCCAGCCTGCTCGACATGAACGCCACCGTGTTCCTGTCGCAGCAGAATCGCGTGCCGCACCTGGTGGTGATCTTCGGCACCGTGCCGAAGCTATTCTTCTATGCCGACTACACGCCGCGCGTCGACCTGCGCATGAACCTCGACTACGTGAACCAGTACTACGAGCCCGCGAACGCCAGCGCGATCAAGCTGCGCGGCAACCCGAACTTCGTCTGGAACTGGAGCCACGGCACGTATTTGCGCGGCCTGATGTCGCCGGTGGCAACGAGCCTGATGGGCGACCTCAACGACGCCAACATCGACCTCTGCGAGAACTACCTCGAGGAGTTCGTCGGCCGCTGGTTCGGGTGGCTCGACGCGGCGGAGGCGAACCCCGTGCCCGATGCCGAGCGCGCCGCGCAGCAGCACTACGACTACTACGTGCGCGAAGTCGGCTATCGCACCGACCCGATGAACGTGCTGGCGCAGCGCGCGTTCGGACAGACGGAGTTCGAGAAGATGCTCGACCTTCGGTGCGGGATGGCGCAGATGGCGGCGACGCGGCGGGGTGTGAAGGCCTGAGGGCCATTGACCGCCAAGGCGGGGGCGCTGGCGGGCAGCGGGTCAGGCGAGCGCTGAGTGGTGTGCCTGGCGATAGGCCGCGAATGCGCCGAGCGAGAGCGCGCCGAGCGCGATCAGCACCCCGGTGCAGGCCCAGCCCAGCGATGACAGTTGCGCGGCAGTGACGCCCTGAGCGGCATTGGCAGTCGGGAACGCAATCAGGTCGAGCGTGACGCCGGCGAGCATCTTGCCGAGACCGCTGGCGGTCTTCATCGACAGGAACACGAAGCCGAACAGCATCGCGGTGGCCTTGATGCCGGTGCGGCCCTCATATTCCTCGGCGGTCTCGGCAGACACCAGCGCTGAGACGATCTGTACGACCCCGAGTGCAAAGCCGGCGATGGCGTTGCAAGCCTGGAGCCACGGCAGCACTTCGGCGGCGTCGCCCGGCAGCAGGCCGAGCTCGCGCAGCAGCATCGGGCCGGACCACATCGCCACGCCCACGGCGATGCAGAGACGGAACAGCGACGCCGGGCGCAGGCGCTGCACGATACGTCGGCCGGCTGGCACGGACATCGCGAAGCCGGCGAGCATCGTCAGCAGCCCTCCGACGAGGAACGCGAATTGCCATTGCTTGATCTGCACCGGGTCGAGGCCCCAGTAGTAGCCACCGAGATACAGCGTCATCGTGTTGAACATCGAGAACGCCGTCAGCAGGAACAGGGCGGCGAGGAAGAAGGCGCGAAAATTCCGGAAGCGGAAAATCAGGTCGCGCCAGGCCGGCACCAGCGCGACGAGCGAAAAACGCTGCGGCACCGCGGGCTGCGCGGCTTCGACGGCCTTCATCCGTGAGCGCGTGCCGGCCGCCGAGCACAGGATGACGAGAGTCATCGCGGCGCCGACCGCGACGGCGAACGGCAGGTACGCGGCGGCGTTCTCCTGGCCATTGGGATAGTCCGCCGTCGCCGTGAAGAAGACGTCGAAGGCGATGGCGTAAACGCCGAACTGCGCAGCGACGGCGAACAGGTTGCGCCATACGGCGAGCGTCAGGCGCTCCTGCGTGTCGGTCGAGAGCTCCGCGACCTGCGCCGACCACGGGATGTGGAACAGCGTGATCGCGACGCGCAGACCGATCGCCGTGAACGCGAGCCAGGCGCCAAGGGCGACCGGGCCCAGGCCGGCGGGCGGCGCAAAAAGCAGGATGAAGAACAGCCCCGAGGGCGCCGCCGAGGCATACATCAACAGGTGGCGGCGGCCAAAGCGTGTCTCGAGACTGTCCGAGTATGAGCCGACCAACGGATCGGTGACGGCATCGACGAGCATCGCGACCAACAGCGCGAGTCCGGCGATGGTGCCGGGCACACCCAGGATCTGCGTGTAGAAGAACAGCACGAACAGCTCGAAAGACACCCGGAGAATGCTCTCGCAGGCATTGCCCAGCCCATAGGCCAGGCGCGCGAGCCAGGGGACGCGCGCGGCGAGCACGGAAGCCTCGTTGCCATCGTCAGTGTCGCGGCCGACCGTGCGGACGACGGCAGCGGCGAGTCCTCGATCGAGCGCTGATTCAGCCGGCATGGCGGCAGGCGCGCAGTCAGCTCGCGGTTCGCACGATGGCCGAATACGTGCGGCCAGACGTTCCAGGGTCGGCCAGCACGCGTTGCACCAGCCGCGCGACGTCGGCGCGCGGAATCGCGCCGGAGACGCTGTCGTCGTCGAGCAGCTCGCCACGCGCGGTGGCGGGCTCGTCGGTCAGGTGGCCTGGGCGGACGATCGTCCAGTCGAGGCCGGAGAGACGCAGGTGGTCCTCGGCGCGGGTCTTCAGTGCCATGAAGCGGCCGAGAATCAGTCGCGCAATCCACGGCGCGGCGGCGCGGCTCGAGCCCGACCCGATCGAGGTGACGAGCACGACGCGACGGATGCCGGCGGCTTTCGCCGCGTCGATCAGGTGCCGGTTGCCGTCCCAGTCCGGCGGCGTGTCCTTGCGGAACGGACGGCCGCCGACCAGGCTGACGATCGCGTCGGGACGCGGCTCGCGGGCGAGCACACGGTCCACCGCAGCGCGATCGAGCACGTCCGCCTGCATCAGGCTGGCGCCCGCTGCGGCCAGTGCGGGCGAGGCACCGCCGCGCGTGACGGCGACGGGCGCGTGGCCCGCGGCGACGAGCAAGCGCGCGAGCTCGATGCCGATGCCGGAGGAGGCGCCGAAGATCGCGACGCGCTGCGGCGTCGTCACGCAAGGTATCCGGTACAGAGCTCCTCGGACTTTGTCCAGAGCTGCTGCGCGAGCGCGGCGTTGTTCATCTGCCCCGCGGGCACGACCGGGTTGCAGTCCTCGAAGTAGCAGCCGCTGACCTTGGCGAGCGCGGGCGCCGCCGACACGTAGCACTGGGTCGCGGCGCCGACCTCGACGGGCTTCAGCAGGAAGCCGGCGATGAGGCCGAGGATGTTCCGCTGCCAGGCGGGATAGTGCCGGCTGAGGTTGGTGTTGACGCCGCCCGGGTTCACCGAGTTGGAAGTCGCGTTGGTTCCCTCGAGGCGCCGTGCGAGTTCCAGTGAGAACAGGCCGTTAGCAGTTTTCGAGATGCCGTAGGCCTTGTTGGCGGTGTAGTCGCGCTCGCCCGAGAGGTTGTCGAACTCGATGCCGACCGGCGGCGCCCACTTGTAGGCCGAACTGCTCATCGTGACGACGCGGCCCTGCGGCGCGGCCTTCACCTGCTCGAGCAGGCGGTTCGCCAGCAGGAAGTGGCCGACATGGTTCACGGCGAACTGCTTCTCGAGACCGCGGACCTGCTCGAGCTTCGGCAAGGCCATGATGCCGGCGTTCAACAGCAGCACGTCGAGCGGCATGCCGAGCGCGCGCACGGCGTCGCTGCAGGCACGCACCGAATCCAGGCTCTCGAGCTCGAGTTCGAGCGGCGTGCAGCGCGGGCCGATGCCGGCGCAGGCCTCGCGCGCCTTGGTGAGCGTGCGGCCGGTGCCGAGCACGTTCGCGCCGCGCGCGGCGAGCACGCGCATCGTCTCGAGACCGAGGCCGGAGGTGGCGCCGGTGATCAGTACCGTCTTGCCGGCAAGGTCGACCCCGGTCACGACCTCGGTCGCACTCGAGGTCTTGGTGAACGGGCTGACGGGCACGCCCTCGGGTCGTACTTTCACTTCGTCTCCTTTGGAGCAGGCCGCGGTCGAGCCGGCCACGGCGGCCGCAGCGCCCGTCTGCAGGAAGCCGCGACGCGTGAGAATCGTCGGCGTGGGGGACATTGGCCGCATGGGGGTCTCCTTACCCGGGAACAGCGACGATCTTGCCGCCCGTTGCACGCGCGTGCAAGCCACCCGGCAGGTTTGCTGCCGCCGACCCCGGGTCGGCCATTGCGGCAACCGGCGGGACGCTCAGTCCTTGAGCGCGCCCAGCACCTCGTCGAGCATCTTCTTCGCGTCGCCGAACAGCATCCGGTTGTTCTCCTTGAAGAACAGCGGATTGTCGACGCCCGCATAGCCCGAGGCCATCGAGCGCTTCATGACGATCGAGGTCTTGCCTTTCCACACCTCGAGCACCGGCATGCCGGCGATGGGGCTGGTGGGGTCGTCCTGCGCCGCGGGGTTCACGATGTCGTTCGCCCCGATGACCATCGTGACATCGGTGCCGGGGAAGTCGTCGTTGATCTCGTCCATCTCGAAGACGATGTCGTAAGGCACCTTGGCCTCGGCGAGCAGCACGTTCATGTGGCCGGGCATGCGGCCGGCGACCGGGTGGATCGCGAAGCGCACCGTCACGCCCTTTTCGCGCAGCAGCTTCGTGATCTCGTACACCGTGTGCTGCGCCTGCGCTACCGCCATGCCATAGCCCGGCACGATGACCACGCTCTTCGCGCTGCGCAGCAGTTCCGCGGTCTCGGCGGCGTTCACGGCGGTCACTTCGCCCTGTGGCTGGGCGTCGCCCGCGGCTGCCGGGACCGAACCACCGCCGGTACCGAAGCCGCCCGCGATCACGCTGATGAACGAGCGGTTCATCGCCCGGCACATGATGTACGAGAGGATCGCACCGGAGGAGCCGACGAGCGCACCGGTCACGATCAGCAGGTCGTTGGACAGCATGAAGCCGGTGGCGGCTGCGGCCCAGCCGGAGTAGCTGTTGAGCATCGACACGACGACGGGCATGTCCGCGCCGCCGATCGCCATCACCATGTGGATACCGAACAGCAGCGCGATCGCGGTCATCACGAGCAGCGGCGTGAGACCGGCCTCGGCATCGTGGGCCTGCACGAACGCGACGCCGAAGGCGATCACCGCGACGAGGCCCGCGAGGTTCAGCCAGTGCCGCGCCGGCAGCAGCAGCGGCTTGCCGCCGATTTTCCCCGAGAGCTTGCAGAACGCGATGATCGAGCCCGAGAACGTGATGGCGCCGATGAAGATGCCGATATAGATCTCCACCTCGTGGATCGCCTTCTCGGCGCCCTCGTACGCGATCGAGGTATCGATGTAGCTGGCGTAGCCGACCAGGCAGGCCGCCAGGCCGACGAGGCTGTGCATCAGCGCGACCAGCTCAGGCATCTGCGTCATCTGCACTTTGCGGGCGGCGTACAGTCCGACTGACCCGCCGACGAGCAGCGCGCCGACGATGTACGGGATTCCGGCCGAAGTCACGCGCGGACCAAACACGGTGGCGAGCACCGCGATGGCCATGCCGACCATGCCGTACAGGTTGCCGCGTCGCGCGGTCTCGGGAGTCGAGAGGCCGCCGAGGCTCAGGATGAACAGGATGGCTGCGCCGACATATGCGGCCGTGGCGAGATTCGCGGACATGCTGGCGCTCCCCTACTTCCGGAACATCGCGAGCATGCGACGCGTGACGGCGAAGCCGCCGAACATGTTGACGGCGGTGAGCGAGAGCGCGACGACGGCCATCCCGAGGATCAGCGCGCCCGGCCGATTGGCGATCGCCGCGTCCAGCGGCGGCGCAACCTGCACCAGGGCGCCGACCGCGATGATGCTCGAGATCGCGTTGGTCACGCTCATCAGCGGCGTGTGCAGCGAGGGCGTGACGTTCCACACCACCATGTAGCCGATGAAGCAGGCGAGCACGAACACGGTGAAGTGGCCCAGGAAGGCCGCCGGCGCGAATGCGCCGATGAGCCAGAAGAGCGCGGCGCCGGCACCGAACACCAGCGCGAGGCTCTGCGCCGAAGCCGGCTCGCTCGCAGCGCCGTGGCCGTGGCCGTGGCCGGACTTCTTCGCCGGCGCGGCTGCGGATGGCGCGAGCGCGGGCTTCGCCTGCGGCGGCGCGGCCGGAAGCTTCGGCGGGGGTGCCGGCCAGGTGATCGCCCCGTCCTTGATCACCGTCAGGCCGCGGATCGCGTCGTCCTCGAAGTTGACGTTGATCGTGCCGTCCTTCGATTTGCACAGGTCTTCGGTCAGGCGCAGCAGGTTGTTCGCATACAGCGTCGACGCCTGCCTCGCAAGCCGGCTGGTGAGATCCGTGTAGCCGATGATGGTGACGCCGTGGCGCACGACCGCCTCGCCGGGCACCGTCAGTTCGCAGTTGCCGCCCTGCTCGGCCGCCATGTCGACGATCACGCTGCCGGGCTTCATGGTCTCGACCATCTCGGCGGTGATCAGCCGCGGCGCGGGCTTTCCCGGGATCAGCGCCGTCGTGATGATGATGTCGACCTCGCGCGCCTGCTTCGCGTACATCTCGCGCTGCGCGGCCTGGAAGCCCTCGCTCATCACCTTCGCGTAGCCGCCGCCGCCCGAGCCTTCTTCCTGGTAGTCGACCTTGACGAACTCTCCGCCGAGCGAGACCACCTGGTCGGCCACCTCCGCGCGCGTGTCGTTCGCACGGACGATCGCGCCGAGGTTGGCGGCCGTGCCGATCGCGGACAGGCCCGCAACGCCGGCGCCGGCGATGAAGACCTTGGCGGGCGGAATCTTGCCGGCGGCCGTCACCTGGCCGTTGAAGAAGCGGCCAAACGCGTTGGCGGCCTCGATGATGGCGCGATAGCCGCTGATGCTCGCCATCGAGGTCAGCGCGTCCATCTTCTGGGCGCGCGACAGCTGGCGCGGCAGCGCGTCCATCGCCAGTACGGTGAGCTTCTGCGCCGCCAGCTGCTGCATCAGCTCGGCGTTCTGCGCCGGCCAGATGAAGCTGATCAGCGTCGTGCCGGCCTTGAACTGCGGCACTTCGGCCAGGCTGGGTGCGCGCACCTTGAAGACGAGGTCGGCGCCACCGAACAGTTCGGCCGAGCTGCCGACGATGCGCGCGCCGGCGGCCTGATAGGCGTCGTCACCGAAGTTCGCCGCGGCGCCCGCGCCGCTCTCGACCACTACCGCAAACCCGAGCTTGACGAGCTTCTCGACCACCTCGGGCACGGTGGCCACGCGCTTCTCGCCGGCAAAGGTTTCCCGGGGGATTCCGATCGTCAGGGACATGGCTACCTCGTGGAGGAGTCGGTCAGGCTCGAAATCGCGCCGCTCATCGGCAGCGTCGGCACGAAGCCCGAAATAGTACCCGAAAGCCTTGCTCGAGGAGTGTGGATGGGCGGGGGTTGGGAGCGCAGGTGCAGGCGCCTCACGTCCGGCTCGCCGCGCGGTCCGAGACGGCGGACCTTGCCCTTGTGCAGACGACGGCGCATCCGCTCGCCGACCCACGAGGCCGGCGGCTGGGCGCGCAACGTAGACCAACAGGGGCCGGACTTCGGTATGCGCCGAGGTCGTACAATCGCCCTATGCCGTCCAAGAAAGCTACCCTCATCAGCACAGATGCGATTGCCCGAAATATCCTCGTTATCCGCGGGCACAAGGTGATGCTCGACAGTGATCTGGCGACCTTGTACCAGGTCCAGACCAAGGCCCTCACCCGTGCAGTGCGCAGGAACGCGGAGCGATTTCCGGCCGACTTCATGTTCCAGCTTACCGCCGAAGAGTTCGAAATGTTGAGGTGCCAATCTGGCACCTCAAGTTCATATGGCGGCCGACGGTATCGACCGTTTGTCTTCACCGAGCAGGGCGTCTCAATGCTCTCCGCGGTGCTGGCGAGTAAGCGCGCGGTGGCCGTCAGCATCGAGATCATGCGTACCTTTGTCCGACTTCGGTTGCTCCTCGCAACCCACAAAGACCTGGCCCGCCGACTCGATTCGCTCGAGGGCAAATACGACAAGCAATTCAAGGTCGTGTTCGACGCGATCCGTTCGCTGATGGCGCCTCCGGAGACGAAGCGGCGACCCATCGGTTTCACGGCCGATATCGAGAAGAAGTAGCCATCAGTCGCCAAAAGGTTGCGCCACGGTCAACCCTGACGCCGGCGGAAGTGGAAATACCATGTGCCAGCTTGGGGCAGAAGCCCAGTTAGGTGCGGGTCGCGTTCGATTCCATGGAACGCGTTGATTGAAGATCTACGTCTGGAGAGGCGAGGACCGGTGCAGTGCCGCTACGAAACTATTCGAGCGGTGACGATTCGGTACCCGAGATCGAGCTTCTCGAGATCCTGCAACGACCGATAGCGCTCGAGCCAGCGATCGGACTGCAGATCATCCTGTAGTCGCTGCAACCCCTGCACGGCACCGGTAATTCTCGAGAAAGTCGACATGCCAGCGCGAACCACCGGATCGAGATACGCCGATAGGCGCTTCCAGAAGGCACCACCAAACCCGTCGACACAATCGGCAGGGATGGGCACCGGGGTCACGGTGACCTCCCCGAGGTGCCGGGACAGTACCTTCATCGACGGGAAGATCCACCGGTCGATCTGGCAGATCTCCGGGAAGTAGTCGAACAGCCAGAATCGGGCGCCGACATCGACGTCCACAGTGAACAGCACGACCCGATCCGCTGCGACGCGTCGGCATTCCGCCAGACCGCGAGCGAGATCGTCCCAATGATGAACGGTCAGAACGCCCAGTACGGCATCGAAACTTCCATCGGCGCAGGGCAACTGCTCTGCGCGGGCTTGAATGACTGGGGCGGTCGACTCCAAACGCTGCGCAATCATGGTCCAGGCGGGCTCGACCGCGACCACACGCCCGACTGCGGGCTCGTAGGAGCCCGTGCCGGCACCGACGTTCAGGACGGATCGACAGCCCACCAGCGCACCGTCGATCGCCGCCGCGATCCTCGGGTCGGGCTGGCGCGTACTGGCGTACGTTCTGCCAATCCGGTCGTAGATGGCGGCCATGGACGAAGCCTGTCCCGGATCGGGAAGAGCCGCAAGGCCACCGCTACATCCCCATGCCGCGCGCTACACTCCGGTGTCGCTCCAGGAAGGCCCCGGCAAGGCAAGTACACCTCGGATGGCTGATGGACACTGTCTTTGCGGCGCCATTCATTATCGCGTGGAGGGCGCATTCGGGGAGGTGCGGTACTGCCACTGCACCCGGTGCCGTCGCGGCAACGGCACCGCGTTCTCGGCGAACGCCAAGGTGCCTCGCGCGGCGTGGACCATTTCCGATCCTCAAGGCGTCATCCGCGAGTACGAACAGAATCCGGGCATCTTCCGCGCTTTCTGCTCGCGATGCGGATCACCGATCTACGCACGGCTCGACTCCGATCCTGATCACATGCGAGTCCGCCTTGGTGGATTCGAAGATCCGCTCGACGTACACGTCACCGCCCACGTCTGGATCTCATCCAAAGCGCCGTGGTACGCACTGGAGGGCGATTTGCCATGCATTGGTGACGGTTTCGACGGCCCACACTGATCACGACCATGGACATCGACCACGTCACTGCCTGCGCACTCGGTTTCCCGAAGCCGGAGTACGTTTCGGTCGAGAGAGAGCGCCGGTGGCTATGTCGGGCAATTTCCAAGGAGCGTGTGGCTCGAACGGAAATCATCACTGATCTCTACGTCGCCGGAACGCAGTTGCGCCTACGAGAGGCACGGCCAATCGGGGTCGGAGAGCCCATGCTGCGACTCAGCCGGAAAGCTGACGTGGACCTGAATACCCGGTTGGTGACTTCGATCTATCTGTCGGAGGCAGAGTTCTCGGTTCTCGCGGTGGCGCTCAAGGGCGCTCGCATCCAAAAGCTGCGACACAGGCTGCATGGTCCAACCGGGATCTCGATGCTCGTGGATGAGTTTCAGGGCCCGCTCGCGGGGCTGTTGTTGGCGGAGGCAGAATTCAATACCGCTGACGCGCTAGCCGATTTCCCGATGCCCACATTCGCCATCCGAGAGGTCACCGAAGACTCCCGTTACAGCGGTGGGAAGCTCGCGGTGGACGGGCTACCGCAAGATCAGAGGTAGGCGTCGGACACGTGGAAAACGTAGCGCTGTCTCCCTAGACGGCGTGCGGCCGAATCCAATTACTATGTGCCCTCACGCTACAGCCAGACGAATCGAAGCAGAGGACTCGAGATGAACTGTAAACGCTGGATACTGATATGCCTCACCGCGCTGGCAACGACTGCAGGGGCGGCAGAGCCGGGGGAATCTAGGGATTTGTCCGGGCCCGGACAAATCGTAGTAAGCGGTACAGGAACAGTGTCGATTCCGCCTACGACCGCTTCATTTTCGATAGTTGTCTCGACCATCGGTGCAACGGCAGCGACGGCTAGCGAAGACAATGCCCGAGTATCCAAAGGGGTGCGCGACGCGCTTACCAGGAGCCCTTTGGACGACCGCGACGTCAAGGGCTCGGCGTTGTCGGTTGGACCTCAGTGGGAGTACGTTGAGGGCCGTCGGCCACGGCGTTCTGCCTATACGGCGACAAACTCGATTGATGTCGAAACTGATAATCTGAGTAGTCTAGGAACGGTCATCGACCTCGCCCTGTCAGCGGGCGCCTCGGAGATCACAGAGGTTTCTTTCAGTGCGCGCGATATCGAAGCAGTTCGCGCCGCCGCGCTCACCAAGGCCGTGCAAGCCGCCCGGCAGGAAGCGGTGATCATTGCGAAGGCGAGTTCCGGCGCGCTTGGTGCGTTGATACTGATAAGCACGCTTCCACAGACCCGCGGCTATGGTTTGGAAGAGATTGTAGTTACGGCGAGGAAGCGTGAATCCGCCGGCGTTCCTTCGGAGATCGTGCCAGCAGATATAGCGGGCGATCCGACCATCCGCGAGATCCCCATCCACAGCTGGCGTCTGATCTACCAGCTGCGCGATGAGCACGTGTTCGTCCTCACCCTCGTGCACAAGCGGCGCGTGCCGGCGCCCGAGCAGCTGCGCGGCTAAAACAGGCTGCGCAGATGTGCGCAGGATATCCCCAGGCCACTCAGCACGTTGCACGTACCGGACTCCATTTGGAGTCCGGGCCAAAATGCCATGTGCGGCCACTTTGTCCCAAGCACATCAATAACTTGTCGACAAAGTGACTCCAGCGCACCTGTGCATCAGGTGTGTGAAGAACGACGGGACCCGCAACGCGGGGAACTGGCCACCGATGCGGCGGCGATCAGCGACAGATTTTTGCACCGGCCGGGCACGATTCAGTACTCGATGCGGGCCGGTTCGCGCGGCCCATTCGGGGCGCGGATGTGAGCGGATCAGGTCACTGATCGCAGCGCGTCATGGCTCGATTCCGCACCCGATCAGTGACGGATTGCGGGACAGCCAGGGATGCAAAATGTTTAACAACAGCAGCCGCGAGGCTATCCTGCGTGACCACCAAAACAACTCCGTCAGCAGCGACGAACGGCCGGTTTCAGTACAGCTTGAGCGTCGACCAATCAGGGCTGATGAGCCCACCTTCTCCCCAACGGATCAGCTCCATTTCTAGAAGCCGGCCGTTCTCGTCGGCGAACAGATCGAAGGATAATTTCGATTCATCTTGATCAAGAAGCTCGCCTTGGACGCCAAACGAGTGCTGCCCCCGATACACCGGCCTTTCATAGCATTCGATATCAAATCTGATCCTGGACCCATCTGGTGTTTCCGACCTAGCGGACGCTCCGACCATATCCTGCAAAAGCTGCCGTCGCTGTTCGGAGGACAGCCTCTCCGCAACGCTCTTGATGGCACTCACTTCGTCTGGCGTAAGTTCTCTATTCATGGCACTACTTCACCGGAAAAATTGTTCCGATGTGGAGAGTTCCATTCGGAAGCACGCGCGCACCGTATTCGACAAGCACACCGTCAACCACCATTCTTCCGCGAACGTCCGCCATCACTGCGATGTCAGCCCGCACCGAGTTGAGAGCTGTTCCCACTGCTGCCTCCGTCCTAGCTATGTCGAGCCCAGCGTCACCAAGCCGCGCGGCATAGTGACCAGTCTTGAACACAGTGGTTTCGAACCCCACAAACGGGATCATCGACATCGTAGTAAGAACCGCGCCTTCCTTGGTCGAGTACGAGTTCTTCCATACGTTCTTGTTCATGGTGAAGAGCGATTTGATCGCGTCCCACCAGCGGCCCTTCGTAACGTTTTCGGCGTAATCGTTAAGGTCCCGCGTCAGGTCCTGAGTCAATGGATTCCCTTGCGGCAGCTGCACTTGGGGAGCAACAGCGCTCCGAACTATGCGTGGTGCATCCGTTCCGTAGGACGTACACGTTGGGGACGCTACTTCGCATCCTCCATCAACTTTGCTTCGTCGTCGGCCACTTGCGGCTTTCGGTGAGTAGCCCAGCTGTTGATCTACACCGACAGTGTCAAACCCTGTCGGGTCCCACGCACTAAGCGGATTATTCTTGACGTAGCTGTATCGATTCCAACCCTGCGGATTCAATTCACCGTCGATATTCGGATCGGCTGACACGAAACGCCCGATGACGGGATCGAACACCCGCCCGTTCATGTGCACCATTGAGAGGTTGTCGAGCATCGTGTGGCCGGTGTAGCCGCGTCGCCCGGTATTCGCGATCGCAACATCGTCCGCGGGCGCGGTTGGACCATCCCAGTCGGCGGCGTCCCTCCGCTTACCAAACCCCTCAAAGCTCTGATAACTGACCATTTGGCCGACGTGATTCGATACCGCATCAGTGCTTCCGAGATGGTCCGTCAGCGGGTGATAGCCAACGTGATCGTTGTTGCTTCGATACGTCCAGATGCCGACCGTCCGATCGCCCGCCTTGATGTAGTTTCGGTACGCCGTGACTGTGCTTCCCACCACCTTTTCGAATACACCACCGACATAAGTCGTGGTCTCGGGACCTGTACCGTACGTCGCGGTCTGCCGCCAGTATTGCCCGTCCGGTCCGTACTCAAACGCGCTGGTGATGCCCCCTGGGCCGTTCATGCTTTTCGGCAGGTTGTTGGAGTACCAGGCGACCGCATTTCCACCTCTTGATGCGATATTGCCGTTCGCGTCGTAGCAGTAGTCGGTGCCTCCGGCTCGTCTCACCGCGTGTGGCATCGGCGCGGACTGTGCTGTGCAACCGCTCATCGTGCCCGTATAGAGATAGGTGCCGACGCCCGACTTCGAATCGATGTTTCCGTTGGCCGTGTAGTTGACGTCGAGGTTCGTAACGCCATTCAGGGTGGAATAGTCGAGCCGATTGACCGCGTCGTAGGTGAACTGTTCCCAAAGGTTGCGGTTGATATCTCGCCGATACTTAAGATTCCCGTTCCGGAAGTAGGCGTACTCGAGATTCTGAAACGCGTTGTTCGCGCCTGGGCCGCTCTGGACGTTCGTTGTCCAGCCCGTAACCCGATCGATGTTCCGGAGCGTGCGTACGCCGCTATAGAAGCTTTCATCGATGACGTTAAACCGCGCGTCATACACATTTGCCTGCCAGAACACCGTCGAAGGATTGTCGTAGTACGAAATCCGGGCCAACTCCTTGTGGGAGTACTCGTACTTGAGGGCGAGGCGGAAACCCGGAATCGCGGCCGACTCCGGCAACACTAAGACCTCCAGCTGCCCGTTGCTGGGGTGGTACCCGCGATTGTCGTTGAAGATCTCGCCCCCGGCATTCACTTGTGTCAGAACAGGACGCGCCAAAGCGTCTCGCACATGGGTCTCGGTCCAGCTCGTCACTCCGCCACCGGATATCGCGGAGTAATAGAGGGCGCCCGCATACTTGTTGGTCGCCGTATTCATTCCGACGTTGCCCCAAGACCAGGTGCTCGTCGTCGTGCCTCCAGCGCCCGGCATGGTCTGCGACGTCTTTCGGCCCAGCAGGTCATAGGTGAAGGTCAGCGTTAGACCCTTTGCGTCGGTTCGTGCCGTCAGCTGCCCCAATGCGTCCGGTGCGAACCCCCAAGACCCTAGGTCCGAATCGGTACGCGCAGTCGGAAAGCCGCGCACGTTGAAGTCCGCCGTCTGAAGCGTAACTCCGGCCGAATCACTTGCGCGCCGCGGATTGCCGAAGGCATCGAACTCCGACTCAACGTAGTATCCGGCGCCATCGACCGAACGGACAACGTTGCCCAACACGTCCGTCACCTGCGCTGACGTCTTCCCTTCTGCATCAGTGAATACCGTCGTGCGACCGACATAGGCCGTTGTGGAGACCTGCGGCGTCGAGTCGCTTGCGCTCACGGGTCGCGTTCTTGAGGACACGCGGCCGAGCGCGTCATATCCCATCGATTCATAAGGAGTACTGGCCGCCCCGTTTAGAAAGGGGAAGTACTCCGCGGTCACCCGTCCAACCGAGTCATACCAGCGACCGGTGAGCGAATAGGACGCGGCTCCGAGCATTGAGGACCACCGGTAGCTGACGAGTGGCTGGTCGAATTTGTCGAAGTAGTCGACCGTTTGCCCGAGCCATCCGCCGCCGATTCCGTATTCGTTGATAGACACGTACATCCGGACACGTGGGTCACACCCACTCGCACAGTAATACCAATCCCAGTTCGTATAGGTCCCATCCGGGCGCGTTTCACGCGTCTTCCGGCCCATGGAGTCGTACTGCCGCGCCGTCACCAGTCCGTTGGGGTCCGACTGGCTCAGCAGAAGGCCTCGAGCCGGCTCCCACTGTTGCTGGGTTTGTTCGCCGATCTCATTGGTCAGCGACTCGGGGTTGAAGCCACTGGTTCCGAATGACTTCAATCGCGTCCTTGAGGTCATGCCCGCCGGAGCAATGAGCTCAGAATTGACGTTCCCGAAGGCGTCATATCCCGGCGTAACCGTGACCGCCATCGTGGCGTTCCCCGGCTCGGTCACGGTTTGCGTGGGACGGCAGTAGTAGCCATCCCACGTCGCGCCATTCGTCCGAGTTTGAGCCGCGCCATGCGAGCCGGTGTGACTGTTGGTCTGCTGCGTGGAGCTGGCGCGGCCGAGGCACCAGTTGGTCGTATCGTTGAAGAGGCTCGTCACCGCCTGCGCGGTGTAAACGCGCCCACCGCTGACGCCGTTGGATCCGGTCGGCTCCGTGGTCGTGACTGTCAGCGTGGTCGGCGTACCGCTCGTGGCATCGATCACATTGACGACCGTCTGCTCTTGCCGGGTATGGACGCCGTTCAGGGAGCCACCCAGTTCATAGTCGTGGCGGGTATAGGATTGGCGGTACGGAAACTGACGTAGCTCGGTGCCGCTCGAGTAGGCAACGTCGTTCATCTGGGTCAGCTCGAGCCGCACCAGCGTCCAATCAGAGGAATAGACCGACGAGTGGTAGGCGGTGCCCGTGTAGGGGTACGCCTGAACGTAATTGTCGTAGCGCCGCAGCCCGGTGCGACCGTCATAGCGGTACACCGAGGCGAATCCCGCAGAGCCCCGACCCGTCAGCTCGATCGCGCCGCCGTAGTAGTAGAGCTGCTCGCTCCAATTCGATCCATTGCTGTCGTTGCGAGTGACTCCAGACACAACGTACTGGGGCCGGGTCATGGCTTGGAACGGATAGCTCGCCGGGTACTGGTTGTGAACGCTGGAATTCGTAGTCGGACCGTGAGCGACTGTCGTGGTCACCCCGAATCCATCGGAAACTACATTCACAAGATCGGGAATCGTCGCTCCGGAATGCGGCACCCAGGCGATATTCGGCGCGAGGCCGTATAGGAGATCCGCTTGCCCGTCGCCGTTGAAGTCGCCGGAGGCGGCAACCGAGTAAGGTGACGGCGGATTGTAGGTATTGGTGGGGGCACCGTTCGGCACAGCACTGGCGAGGTTGGTGCCCGTGGAGCGGTAAACTTGATTGTCGACGAGGATGTCCTGCATCCCGTCGCCATCCCAGTCCGCCACGACGAACTGCCTTGGGTTGTAGTACTGATTTGGGGTCAAGGCAATCGGAGTTGTGGTGTACGCCTCCAGGATTGAACTACTGCCGGCGCGCCCGCAGTTACTCAAATGAAGTCGCGCTGCCGGACTGATAATCTGCAACAGATCGACGCATCCATCCCCGTTGGCATCCAGCGGCACAAGGCCCGACTGGAAGTTGGCAGAGCTTGACGGGCTGAATTGGAAGGTCGCCCCTTGGACAAAGCCCGCGCTGCTCGCCAGCAGGACCCGGACGTTGTGCGGCAGGGAGTTGGGGAACGGCGTCGGCGCCGTGGCAATCACGAGATCCGCGCGGCCGTCAGCGTTGAAATCAAGCGGAGCAGCAAACCGCTGACCGTTGTTCGATGCCCACAGCGTTTCGCCCACCAAGGCCTCCCCCGCGGGAGCCGTGTAGACATCCATGGCGGCGCCGCTGGTGGCCGGGTACACGCAGATCTTCATTCCAGCCGGGCAGCCAATGCCACCCGTGCCGACTACCGCCGTGTCATCGCGGCCGTCGCCGTCATAGTCAAACGGTACGTAGCCGTTCAATGACGTCCCGATTGCTGCAAACGTGGAGCCAGCAACCCCAATTTCATAGGGACCGCTGAGGTACTCACTCGCCGTGCTCGCGGCGATTTCGGTGCGTCCGTCGCCGTCCGAATCCAGCGTAACGAACGAACAGAACCAATAGCCGCCGCCTTCGAGGTTGGCGAGGCACTCGAAACCACTGTCGTAAGGCCCGTCAAATCCTCCGCTCGCATTCCCGAGCACGTAGTACGCCTTGTACGTGGGGCCAGACGACGCCACGACGTCAGACACAAAGATCAAGTCCGCACGCCCGTCGCCGTTGAAATCCCCCGGCGTCGCCGTGCCGAAGTCTCCGTTGAATCCGAGAGGCTGCGTGCTGATCGTACTACTGTAGGCTGCCGCTCCCGGGTGATACGTCAGCGTCGTAGGGCTCACGCAGTCCCCACCCAGCCCGCATTCCTGAATAGTGGCAATTCGGCTTCGCGAGGATGCGATGGACGTGTCGTAACTGAGCCAGTAGCGACGGACCACGGTGGACGTGTTGTAGGTAACGTCGACGCGATTGAGCCGCTGGGTCTCCCGAACCAGCCCCCCCGAGACGTACCCCACCAACATGTCCGGCCGCGTCTCGTAGAAGAATTCGATTTTGTAGAGACCATCCGAACCGCCGTTGCGATTGTTCCAGGTAATTTCCCTGGGCCGATAGCTTCCGTTGACGACATCCTCGTAATAACGAATGTAGATCGCATTCCCCGAGCGATCGGCGATAACCGAGAGCAGCCACGCCCGATTGTTCGTCGAGCCCAACGATTCAATCTGCGAATCGCTCCAATTGCCATAGGTGAGCTTCGTCCCGTCCTTGCGCTCGACAATGAAGCTAGCCGGTCCTGCGCCCGCGCTACCGGACCCCTTGATGCGGGAGTACGTCTCGAGTTCCGTCCGATACTCCGTCCCTGCCGCACCATATGCGCCGGAGACCGCCCTAAGCACGTTACCGTCGAGGCAATAGCGATCATCGCCATCAAGCTGGATGGCGCGGCGGGCGCCGTGTTGCGCAATCGTTCTCGGACAACGCGTTATTGCGGACAAGCCCGAAACCCCCCACCCAACTCCCAGCAACCCATTCGGCGCAGTGCTCGCGTAGGTCAGCGCCAACTTGGGCGTAAGGCCATTGACACCCGGGGGGACGACAAGGGGTACGCTGTAGCTGGCCGCACCCTGCCCGGACACTTCCAATGCGCCTTCCGTGCGGCCCGGCGCTGCGCTCGCCCCCTGCGCGGCGAGCGCGGTAACGAGCAGCGCTGCGAGTCCACACCTCTCCAGACCACGAACCTTCGCGGCGCTGTTCAGGGTGGCCGTGAGCTGCCGGAAGTCGGAGCTCATTTCCCTTGCTCCTTCGTCGGGACAATCTTGTCGGGGCCGCGTTCGAGCGGCACCTGAACCTGCGGAGGACCGGGCGACGCCGGCAGGACCAACGGTATGCGGGAAGTGGGCGTCGGAATGTTTGCCGATGGCAACGGACTGGGCTTGGCTTTTTCACAGCCAACCAAGCAAGCGGATTGCTGCACCACACACTGTTCTTGGCACTGCTGCAGAACAGGCTCGCGCTTGCCAGACGCAGGGTTCGCCCGATCTAGCGCCGAGCCCCCAGGGCATCGGGAGAAGCACTGCGCCGAGAGGTCCCCGCATGAACTGCCACACGAGGGCATTGGGGAGAAGTCGATGTTGGGGCGAGTTCCGATCCGCGCGCCTGCAATCGGCAGCGCGGGCCTTCGAGAGGCGTCCCAAGCACGCTGGCGCTCCGCAAATGGGTCCCGTCCAGCTGCCGGGGGCGTTGATGTGACGGGAACCCCCTGAGCGATTGCGGGCAGCCCATGCAGGCCTCCAAGCAATGCCACAACGAACACGGCCACCGCCGCGCGTCCGACCCGCGGCAATGCCGCGGCGGAATGCCTTGCTGTCATCGCGCCTCCCATTCTGGTGCTGCTGCGAGTGCGGCACTGCTGCGCGCGGCTTCGCCCTACCCCTTCAAGAGAATCAATCGCTCGATGTGCGATCAATTCCACAAGCGCTTCGAACATGCCTTTTGACCGCAAACAATGTCAACGCTGGAACTGTTGCAGCGAAGGCCTCGGCCAAGGCCCGCGAACGGGCAAGGTCGCCGACCTCGGAACGCAGACGTCACATGAATCGCCTTGGATTTCGACCGTAACGTGGGACTGATCGCGCTTCTTCGTTTCGCCCAACTCATTTCTGGCATCACCCAAATGGGTGAGACGAGATACTGCACACGCCACGCTGCGGACGTGCGTCTAGTATCGGGCGCTCTACGAATACCATTGCGATCGCAACGCCGTTCCGATGAATCCGGTAGAGGGCGTCACCTGACCCAAGGGCGACCCCTACGAGGACGAGACCCCGCCCTGTCCGGCGCCAAAGTCCGGCACCTGCTCGAGGCACCGAAGGCCCAGACGCTGAAGGCCAAACGCGACCAGGCGATCATCTCGATCCTGTTCTATCACGCGCTGCGGCGCGACGAGCTCTGCAAGCTGATGGTCAAGGACATCCACGAGCGCCGAGGCGTGAAGCATCTGCGGGTCCACGGCAAGGGCGCCAAGGTGCGCCACGTTCCCTTGCATCCGGGCAGCCAGGAACAGATCGACGAATACCTGCAGGCCGCCGGCCACGGCGGTATTCCGTCCGCGCCGCTCTTCAAGCCAATCCGCAACAACCGACGGCGTCTACCAGCTGATCAAGATCTACGGGAAGCAGATCGGCGTCTCGGTGGACCGCTTCGGCCCGCACTCCGCCCGGGCGACCGCCGCGACCAACGCCCTGGATGCCGGCGCCGACATCGCCAAGGTCCAGGAATGGCTAGGCCACGCGAACGTCAGCACGACCCGAATTTGCGATCACCGCAAGACGCGGCCGGAGGATTCGCCGACGTTCAAGGTCAAATACTAGGGGTACCGCATCGCGCACTCGATACGACTTCCGTTCAGGCCGCGCTCAATCAAGCGACTGGTAAGCGGCTGGGCAACACGTCCCCCAGCCGCTTACCTGGATTCGCTGTGCCGGCGAGGAGATCCCGCATCATCGCCGCGGTTAGCGCCGGCACCTCGCTGCCCACCAGCCCGTGCATCGCCGTCCCCACCACGCGCTGTTGCAGCTCGTTGAACGCCCGCAGCGCTTCCCGCTGTTCAACCCTCTCGGTGCCAGCCTCATAGGTCCCACTCGCCGCACCCGTGAGCGCATGCGCGACGCGCAATTGCACCCGCAGTCGAGCGAGCGGTGAACAGGCCGCGCGACCGCGGCGCGCCGGGGTCGGGTTGTCGCACGAACCATCGGTAACACCGAGTCCGTGCCATTGAACGCCGCCCGACCGCGTCGTCCTACCTGCGCTCGAACAATTCATCGATGCCCATATCTTCCGAGCAAACGGCGCTCGGCGATGGCCCCTTCTCGCTCCCGTCTGACTCCGATCTGAGTTCATCCATGTAATCACCGAACTGTCGGTCGAATTTGTATGCGTCGTGGACTCGCTCCCATGCGTCATCGGTCAGCTCAATGTGCTTGTCTCGAAACCACTCTTCGACCATTTCACCGAACTCCGTTTCGGCGGCCGATTCCGTTACTGAGTGGTGGCTTTTAATCGTACGCTCGACGACGTCGGCAATGGCGAACAACTCGCGCGCGTTTGATTCGAGAAACTCGGCCGCGACTGCGCTCAGCCTATCGCGGCGCGCCAGCTCGGAGCTGGTTGTCTCTAGTTCCGACAGCAAAGCTTCCAGGGCCTCGAGTTCCGACTCGTCCGGGTCCCGCCTGCACGCGGCGTCGAACACCGATATCGCAGCGTTCCGGGTGCACTTGCCGTGCAGCAACCCCCAGATTCCAGCATTCAAGCAGTCTAGAAACGCGTGAGGCAGCGGCTCCGACATGAGGTACGGCAATGTCTGCTCGACCCGTCGCGTGTCCGCATCGTTCACGCCGTGTTTGCCAAGCAGCAACGACGTGGCCCGAGCCACCGCCTCCTTGGGAATCGCACCGGCATCGGCCGACACGGAAGCATCCAGAATTCCTCTAGCGACCTCGTCCAGCATTTCAGCGGAGCATTTCTTGGCGGCGGTGGCGTTGCGTACGGTGTCGAGCGCGGTGCGCGTTCTCAACGCCAGACATAGATCCCGCAGCCGAGCTGGATCCTGTGCGAATCGACTCAGCACGTAGTCGCCAATGGACGGATTGAACAGGTTCACAAAAGCTTTGCCGGTATCAGCATGCAGTTCGCGTGACAGCATAGAGCCCGCTACCAGCTGCAGGACCCAACGGAAATCGCGTCGCCCTCTTGTCCCAGGGCCTAACGGTCCACGGAGAGCGCGGTCAAGCGCAGCGGCGAGCTGAAGTTCGTCGATTTGGCGTCCGTGCAGAACGACCAATTCCACGAGCAGTCTGCCCACATCGTCTAGCTGCACTTGGAACACGTTGTGCCAAACGTCGGCCGGGTTCTGCAGTGCCGCCAATACACGGTTCCAGTACTGATCAACCGCGACCGTCCCAATTCGGTCGGGGTCGGTGACGAAGTCAATCAATCGCGGATTGAAGCCGCGGTGCCGAATGACAGTCCAGTAGCGCTTGTCCTTGTAGATTTCTTCCTTCCGCTCATCATCGAGGCGCGAGTGCCACAGGACGTGATACAGAATGTTGGCCTTGTCGAACCTTGTGAGGGTGGTGATTGCCAGTTCGTGCTCGTGATTCGGCAGTTTCGCGTGGACGAAGGCATCATTGATTGCCTTGCCTTGCGCCAGCACACTGGTCCTGGACGTTAGGAGTAGTCGCTTACTCGGATCTTGTCGAATGCGCTCGATGAACTGCACGATGCGGTTACTCTCGTGCCCCGAACGCGCTTCCAGATAGTTGCGGCCCAGAAAGTCGTCAAAATAGACTAGTTGTCTCTTGCCGCGAATTAGCACGTTCTCGGCGTCCCGAATGTTTTCAGTCACGACGAAAACATCGAACTCCTTCGCCGCGTACTCCAAGCACAGCTGTCGCGCGAGCGTTGTTTTTCCTATGCCGGGCTCGCCGCAGATCAGCAGGACGCGCATTTCCTCCAACTTGGCGAGTGCCGGGTCGTGAGCTGAAGTGATTGCCACCCGAGGTAATGCGGCGCGCGCCGCCTCTAGCATGTCTCGACTCCGCTCGTGGATCGCGTGACTGAGCACCGTGGTAAGGACGGCCGTGCTCGAAATCCACAGCTTGAAGTGCTGCCTTTCGATCTCCGGATGCGCGCCGAGCAATGCATTCAGATCATCCCGCCCAAGAATGTCCGCCGGCGACTGGATCCAGGGCGACAACGCGTGCCGGAGTTTATCCTTGTCGGTCGGCGACAGCGCGTGCGAGACGGCCAACAGATACCGCGCAGGGCGTAGCAGGGCAATCTTTGGGAGTTCCACGTTCGCGAGTTGTCGGACTAGCTTGGCCAGGGGCGTGCCGGGCCAGTGCTTGCACTGAACAACCACGGCCCTGTTGGCAGAACAGAAGAACCGACCGTCAATCCCTTTGTCGCGCCCCCGCTTGAAACGTTCGTTACGGGTCCCGTGCTCGGCCCCAATCAAGTCCGCACAGAGCTGCTCAAACTCCTTGTCGTGGAGTGTGTGGAAATCGTAGTCAGGCAATCTGGATCAGCCTATTGGTCGATCTTGCTCAGTAAGGATCTGCGCCAATGGCGGAAACAGCGTGACGAGACGCAGATCCTTCATCGCTACTCGACCATGGCGCCGCGTGCCGCGGAATCCGCTCGGGACGTACGCCGGCGCCGAACGCTCACGGACTACGCCGCCAACTCCAAAGTTACGTTCCGGCCGAGTGCCGTGGCGGCCTTACTGATCGTTGCGAGCGTGACGGAGGAGTCCGATTCATCCAGCAAACGATGAACCACGGCACGACTGGTCTTCATCCGGCGCGCCAACTCGGCCTTGCTCACTTTGCCGTGCTTCATGGCCGCCGACAGCTGCCAGGCGAGCACGCGCTTGATCGCCAGCGCACTCGCCGATTCGAGCTGGCCCTGCTCACGCAGGTACTCCTCGAAGTCACTGCCGATGTGCGGATTCACTTTCTTGCGGGCCATGATTGCTTCACTCCTTACCGATTCGCTCCGAGCACCTGGTTGCGGCGCTTGCGCGCCAAGTCCAGATCCTCTTTCGGCGTCTTCTGGCTCTTCTTCAGGAACCCGTGCACCAAGACCGCCGCATTCTCGACCACGGTGAACAACACCTGTGCCGCACCGCCCCGCAGGTTCACTCGTACTTCCCACAAGTCGACGTCGAGCTTGCGGACCAGCGGCATACCGACGGGCCATCCGAACTGCATCGCGCGAATCTCGTCGCCGATGCGCTTTCGCGCCACGTCAGGCAGTGCGCGCAACCATTCGCGCACCGGTTCGTTCCCTTCCGCCGAAACGAAAAAGCGAACCGTGAGCTTCGGAAGCCGTGAGTCGGACTGTATCAAAATAAATACGCTCTGTCAGACGATCCGGATCACATCCACCGCAGGTGCCGACGTGCTGGCATCGTGTGGGCCTGCTTCACGTACGCGGTGTCTGCCAAGCCGCTGTTAAGTATCGATTCGTGATTTGTCGTGCCCCGACGTCACTAGTTGGCATCATCGCGACAATTGCTTTGGCATAGCGCAATCGCCGCCAGGTTGCGCCTATGGTCAAGCCTCGCCCCGGCCGGAAACTGGCCCCCTCCTCTACTGCCCGCGCGGTCCCGCCCAGTGTACTGGGCGAGGCGCCGGTCGACGCCACGTCGCTCGAGGCGATCGCGGACAACGCCCGCGATCTGCTGTCGCGAGCGCACACGGCGGCACTGGAGCCCGGCTTTACTAACGTGCTGCGGAAGTTCTCCCTGACGGAGGCGGCCGAGCTGCTGAACGTCAGCTCGCGCACGATCCAGCGCGGCGCCCAGAGCGGGAAGCTGCCGGTGGGCGAGCGCAATCGACGCAACCAACTGTTTTTCTTGCTCGCGGACATCCACGAGATGCGTCGCCGGCTCGGCAGCGGGCCGGTTCGGCCGGCGGGCTCGCAGCCGATGGTCGTCGGCATCGCAAACTTTGAGGGCGGCTTCGGCAAGACCTCCACCGCGATCCACCTCGGCCAATACCTCGCGCTGCGCGGCTACCGGGTGCTGATGGTGGACTTGGATGCCGAGCCCAGCCTAACCAACCTGTTCGGGCTGATCCGGGACAGCGAAGTCGACAGCGAGCAAACCGCCCTGCCCTATTTCGAAGGCTCCGCGGCGTCCCTGCGATCGGCGATCCGTGAGACCTACTGGCCGGGAATGCACCTGCTGCCGGCGAATCTACCGCTCTACGGGGCGGAGTTTTCGCTAGCGATTCGTCAGAAGCCGGGTAACGAATCGTTCCGGTTCCACCGCGCGTGAAAGAAGGGCCTGGCCGAGTTGACAATGAATGCGGACCCATCGCCATCGACACCCCCCTTCACTGTCCTTCATCACGGCCAACGCCCTGCTCGCCTCGGACGGGCTCGTGTTGCCGGGCCCGATGCGACGACGGACTGCGCTGCGGCGACTCAATTTCTCTGGCGCGGGCTACGGCGCACCCGCGACCCAAACTTCGCGGCGCGCGGCACGTCCAGCGTCGTCGACGACGCGGATCTGGTATCGCCCCGGCACCCGCGGCTGCCAGTCGACGCCGTGGTCGCGCGTGCCGCGTCCGATGAACACGCCGTCGACGAACCAGAAGAGTTCGTCCACCTCGGCGTCGCTGGTCGCACGCAGTGCGACGGGCTGCGGACCCTGGACGGGATCCGGATCGCGCAGCAGGTAGCTGACGCCCTGCAGCGGCGAGGTGATTTCGGGGGCGCGCGCCGAGTTGCGATCGGCGACGGCGACGGCGGCGGTTGCGCCGCATTGCGCATCGAGTACGGGCGGGCGGCGTCGTGGCAGCCCTGCCCGCTCGAACAGCTCGAGCATGTCGGAGGTCCAGAACTCGTAGACCTCGAGCCGCGTCGAGTCTGGCGCGGCGTGATGGCAGGCCTGCAGTCCGCTGCGGCGATCGATGTGCAGGGCGCGGTGCAAGGTGCTCACGCGGATCGGTGACACGCCGGGCAGGTACCAGGTCTCCACTGTGCGTGGACACCATTGATTGGGAAGATCGCCGGAGTCGGCGCAGACGGCCACGCGGCGCAGTGCGGGCGGGGGACGCAGCATTGAGTCGGGACGGTCGGCGCCGGCCGTACTGTCTTCACTGGCCGCACCGGGCGCAACTGCAACGCGCAGTCGCGTCGCGCGCAGCGCATCGACGAGCTGGAAAAACAGCGGTGCAGCGACCTGCGCGCCGACGAACGCGGGGTTCGGGCGGCCGTCGAAATTGCCGACCCAGGTGACCAGCACGTAGTGGTCGAAGACGCCGGCGGCCCAGGCGTCGCGGAAGCCGTTGGAGGTGCCGGTCTTCCAGTACACGGGACCACCGGCGCGCACGGCGCTGTTGGCGAAGGCCTGCGCCGGGCGGGGGTTGCGGGCGAGCATGTCGAGCGTGACGTAGCTCGCTGCTTCGCTGAGCAGTCGGCGCGACGCGGCGGCCTCGGCACCGAGGCGCCCGAGCGGCACCTCATCGCGCAGCGGCTGCCACACCCCGCCGTTGGCAAGCATGGCATACAGCGCCGCCATCTCCCGCATCGTCACCTCGGCACCTCCGAGGTAGAGCGCGACGCCGTAGTGCGACGCGTCCTGGACCTGCGCGACGACGCCGGCGCGCAGGAAGCCGTGCAGGTCCGGCTCGCGCAGTTGCAGCCCGACGGCCACGGCCGGCACGTTGCGACTGCGCACCAGCGCATCCTGCGCAGTGACCGGGCCGACGAACTCGCCGTCGAAATTCTCGGGTGCCTGCGCGCCGAAGGATTGCGGCGTGTCTTTCAGCACGGTCATCGGGTGCAGCAGGCCCTGGTCGAAGGCGAGGGCATAGATGAAGGGTTTCAGCGCGGAGCCGGGCGAGCGCCGGGCGCGGGTGCCGTCGTTCTGGCCGGCGATCGTGGCATCGGTGAACGAGGCGGAGCCGACGCTGGCCACCACCGAGAGGTCGCGTATGTCGACCAGCAGCGCGGCCGCGTTCGCGACGCCAACGCGTCGTTGCCGGGCGACGAAGGCCTGCAGCCGTCGCTCCAGCAGGCGCTGGGTGCGCAGGTCGAGGGTGGTCACGACCGTGCTGCGTGTGGCGAGCGCGGGGCGCGCCAGCGCGGCCTGCACGGCGTGTGGCGCGGCGAATGGCAGCTCGCGGGGCGCGTGCGCGGCCAGAGGCGCGGCGAGCGCGGCCGCGTCCGCGGCAGACACCGCGTGGCTCTCGCGCCAGCGGGCGAACAGGTCGTTGCGTGCCGACTCGAGCGCGCTATTGCCGGCGCGCGGCAACCGGCGCGCCGGGCTCTGAGGGACGACGGCCAGCGCCAGCGCTTCGGCCAGCGTCAGGTCGGCGGCGCGGCGGTGGAAATACACCAGGCTCGCGGCGCCGACGCCTTCGACGTTGCCGCCGTACGGCGCCAGGTTCAGATAGGCTTCGAGGATCTCGCGCTTGCCGTACTTCGCTTCGAGCTCCAGCGCGCGCAGCACCTGCATCGCCTTGCCGGGCAGCGAGCGCGACTCGATGCCATGCAGTCGTCGCGCGAGCTGCATCGTCACGGTCGAGCCGCCGATGCGCCGGTCGCCGACCACGAAGGTGCGGAACGCGCCGCGCAGCAGCGACCAGCCGTTCACGCCGGGATGGCGGAAGAACTGCCGGTCCTCGTGCAGCAGCACCGCCTCGACCAGTTTCGGCGACATCTGCCCGAGGGTTACCGGCAGTCGATAGCAACCGTCAGCCGCGAGTGTGAGGCGCAGCAGCGTCCCGTGTCGGTCGTAGACGGCGGTGGACCCCGGAAAGCGTGCCAGCAGCGGCTCGCGTGGCCACAGGCGGACGCCCACCAGGGCCGCAGCCACGACGGCTGCGGCGGTGAGCCCGACGGCAAACCTGCGCGATGCGATCGGGCGCACGACTCAGCGCGCCTCCACCACGACCTGCGCGCCGAGCGAACGCGCCTGCGCCGCCGGGTCGTACATCGACTCGGCATAGGCGGGCGGCACGGTGAAGCGGCCCGCGGTGGTTGCGCGGATGCGGTAGGTGAGCTCGCGCATCGCCGGGCCGATCGGGCCGAAGGCGATCACGCGATCCTCGCGGACGTCGACGTAGTCGGGCTGCCAGGCGCCGCCGGCGGCGCGCGATGCCGCGTCGTCGAGGATCGGCTCGAATCCGCCCGGCAGCACGTCGACCACCACGCCATCCCAGAGCTCGCGCTTCGCCAGGGTGCGGAAGCGCACGCGCACCGTGAGTTCATCACCCTGCCTGATCGTCGTCACCGGCTTGCCGGCGGCATCGAGGTAATCGCGGGTGATCTCCAGCCCCTGGCGCAGCTCGGTCTTCGGTGGCGCGCGATCGTAGCCGGCGAGGCTTGCGGTGTAGAACGCACGGATGCCGCGCGGCGCGGTGAAGCGCAGCGCCGTGGCCTCGCCGGAGAAGGCGGCGCGACGCACCGCGGTGCCCTCGGCCGTGAGGGTGCGCCGGCGATCGCCCGTGAGCCCTTCTTCGATGGCGAGCGCAGCCGCCGGTGCCGTGTCGGCCGCGGCCGCCCAGGCATCCAGCGCCAGCACGGTCCAGGCGGCCGATGCGGTGTTGTGGCTGCGAACGTCCGCGGTCAGCGCGGCGAGCGCGGCCGGTGCCGTGCGGCGCAGACGTTCCGGAAAATGCCGCGCCAGCAGGTACGCGAGCTGCGCATCGTGCACCGCCGGGGTGTAGACGAAGCCGCCGGCGCGGTCCGAATTGTCCACCGCCCAGGGCCGCGCCGGGTCGCTGAACTTCACGCCGCCGGCGAGCTCGTTCGCCAGCGCCGTCTGCTTCATGTTCTGGTAGGCGGCGGCGAGCCAGGCCGCGGTGATGTCGCTGCGCCAGGCACGCTTGTAGCGCGCGTCGAGGCGCTCGACCTGCGCGTTGGCATGGTTCGACGCCACCCGCCCCAGTCGCGTCAGCACATAGATGGCGTAGGCCCGTGCGCGTTCCAGGCCGAGATCGCCGTTGTCGGCGGCCGCGAATTGCGCCAGCCATTCGCCACCGCGCTCGAGCACGTCGCGCGGTGCAGCCTGGCCCCGCTGCTGCGCCTCGAGCAGCGCGTGCAGCGCATACACCGATGGATACTCGGCGACGGTCGAGTCGGCGGGCCAGTAGCCGAAGCCGCCGTCGGCGTTCTGGCGCGCGCGCAGCTCCACCAGCAGCCGCGCGTAACGCTCCGGCGCGGCGGCGAGATTGCTGCGGCCGAGTTCCGCTCGCGCCGCGAGCAGCACCGCCGGCAGCGCCTGCGATACCAGCTGCTCGGTGCATCCGTAAGGGTAGTCGGCGAGCCAGGCCTCCAGGCCATCCGCGATCGCGAGCGGCGACTGCGAGATCGTCGCCTCGAGGCGGCGGCGCTCGGGCCGCAGCGCGCGCGCCAGCGGCAGGTCGGCGCGACCGTCGTCGAAGCTGCCGGACTGCAGCTGCGCCTGGAAGGTGGCGGCGGGTCGTAGGCTGACGGACGTGGTCGAACTCGCGCGCCTGGCGCCAGCCGAGGCGACGAGTTTCAGCGATCCGGCTCCCAGCGCCTGCTTCGCACGCAGCCGGAACCGCACCACGGCTTCGCGACCGGCGGCGATCGGCGTCTGCACCTGCGCCGCGCCGAGCACTTCGAACTGGTCGGAGACTTCGAGACGGGTGGTGACGTCGAGACTGGCCGCGGCGGTGGTGGTGGTCGCGGCTGCAGTGGCGGTGGCGGCTCCGCTGGCCGCGGTCGCCGCGCGGGCAGAACCCGGCGCGACATCCGCGACATTGTTGGTGACGCCGGCCGTGAACTCGAATTCGTCTCCCGGCGCGACGCTGAGCGGCGCGTTCGGCAGGATCACGAAGTCGCCGCGCGACACGGTCGTGCCGGTGGCGACGCCGAGCGAGTCGGCGGCGACGGCCACGGCGACGAGTCGCATCGAGCCATTGAAGCTGTCGGGCACCGTGTAACGGAACTTCGCCGGCTGCGGGCCGGCCTCGAGCACGCCGGACCAGAAGGCGACCGGCGCGTCGCGACGACGCTTGAAGGGGTTGAGGTATTTCGCGCCGCCGCCTTCCGCATCGCCACCGGGTGCCGACGGCATCAGCCGCTGGAACTCCGGCAGCAGCAGGTCAAGGATCTGGCGCGTGTCGACCTCGAGCGCCCGCTTTTCGAAGAAATAGCCGAGCGGGTCCGGCGTGCGCCAGCCCGCCACCTGCAGGATGCCCTCGTCGACGCCGAAGACGACGATGCGACTGCGACGGCTGGCGCTGTAGGTCAGCTCGAGCGTCTCGCCCGGGCGCAGCTGCGCCGGCGCGTCGAGTTTCACGTCCACCTTGCGTCGGCCGAGGTCGACCGAGAACGGCACCACGCCGTAAGACAGCGGACTGGTGAACACCTCGGCGGAGTTCGGATCGCGCACGAAAGCCACGCTGACGTAGCCGTTGCCGTCGAAGTCCACGGGCAGGCGAATGCGCTGCACGCTCGCGGTGGTGTCAGCGCGGAACCACCGATACGCGTGCACCCGCTCGCGCTCGATGGTGATGAGCCCGGCGCCGGCGAACGGCGCGCGGATCGAGACCTCGATGTCCTCGCCAGGTGTGAAGTCCGCCTTCGAGAGTTTCAGTTCCAGTTCGGCGTTGCGATCCATGCGGCGTGCGACGTTGCCCGCGCCGGCCACTGAGTACTCGATGCGATTGAGTTCGCGACCGCGCTCATCCCGCACCAGCAGTGCGAACTCGCCGGGCGTCGCGGTCGGCAACGCGCGTGAACCGCGGCCGGCCTGCAGCGCGAGCGGCTGCTCGTCCACCGCGATTTCCTTGGCGCGGCTCTCGTAGCGCAGCGTGCCATCGGCCTGGCGCTCCAGCACCGAGACGAAGCGGCGCTCGACGATCGCGACGCGCAGGCCGGACGCCGCGCGCGGCTGCAGCGTCGGGTCGAGCGCGACCACCTGCACCTCGCGCGCCGCGTCGCGCGCCACGAAGCCGAGGTCGCCGTCCGCCTTCAGGCCGACCAGGAAGTCCTGGTCCGAGACCAGCAGCGTGCGCGCCTGCGTGACGCCGCGGCCGCCGCCGGGTTCGAACGCCTGCACCACCAGCTGCAGTGCATAGGTGCCGGGCGCAAAGCGCTGCAGTCTGAGCGGCAGCGTCGCGGTGCCGTCGGCGGCGGTCTGCGCCTCCGCCAGCGTGTCGTCGAAGCTCTTCTTCGCCTTGGCGGGATCGGCGAACTGCCAGTCCTTCCAGGCCGCGAACTGCGGCAGGCGCGGCGTCAGGCGCAGCGTGCCAGTCACCCGCCGTCCGCCGGCCGGCGTGTCGAACAGCGTGCGCAGGTCGACGTTCGCCGCGAGCGCCGCGGGCGATACCCAGCCCGCCTCGCGCTCGGTCGAGAAGCGCAGCGCGAGCTTCATGCGGTCCGGCAGGAACTCCTGCACGTTGACCACGGTGTTGCCGACGCGTTCGTTCGGCGCACCATCCTTCACGATGTAAAGCGAAACGTCGTAAACCCCGGTGGGCGACGCTTCGGTGGTGGCATACGACAATTCCTCGAAGCCGGCCGCCGAGAGGCGCAACCGCTGGCGCTTGACCACTTGGCCGCGCGGATCGGCGATCACGGCCTCCAGCGGCAGGCCCTCGATCGATTTCGCCCAGTCGGCGGCCTTGACGATCAGGCCGAGCTTCATCTCGTCGCCGGGGCGATAGATGCCGCGATCGGAGAACAGGTAGGCGGAGAGCTGGCCCGCCTCGGTGGCATTCGAGACGCCACCGACGTCGAAGCGCGAGAGGTCGAGGACGCGCTCGCTGCGCTGCACTGGCAGGAACGAGGCATCTTCATCCTTGCGGACCAGGTACAGCATGGGTTCGCGTTCGCGCTTCGCGTCGCGCGTCGAGGGCAACTGCGCGCGGCCCTGCTCGTCGGTGGTGCGCGTCACCAGCGCCAGGCCGTTGCGGCCTAACAGCTGCACGATCGCACCGGCGACAGGCTCGCCGCGCGACAGCGACTGCACGAACACGTCTTCCGTGCCGTCGACCGCCCTCTTGACGAGCAGGCCGAGGTCGGTGACGAGCACGAGTCGTTCGTCCTTCACGTCGAGCGGCTGCTTGCGCAGCGGATCCCAGCCCTGCGCGCGTATGAAGAACACACCGGTGCGCGCGCGACCCTCGGGCGCGAGGTAGGGCGACAGGTCGAATCCCTGGTACTGCACCAGACCGGGTGCTTTCGCCGGCGCGACGGGCTGGATCGCGGTCTCCACTTCACTGAGATCGTCGAAGCCGAGGCTCCAGCCGTTGAACTGCGGGTTGCCGAAGGCGCCGTCCGCCTGGCTCGCCAGCAGGTAGAGGCGGTCGGGCTGCACGCGGCCGACCTCGTAGCGGATCGCGGCGACGTCGCGCGAGTAGAGCGCGAGCTTGCGCTCGCCGCGCAGTGACAACAGCGAGCCTGACTGCAGCAGCTTCACCTCTTGCGGTGGCTCACCGACCTGCGCCGTGGCGTCGAAGCGGCGACCGAGTTCGAAGCCGCCGAACGATTTCAGGCCCGGCTCGACGCGCACATAGAGATAGCGGCCCGGCGGCGCGCGAAAGCGGAAGGCGTGCAGCGTAGGGTGATCCTCGGCCGCCTCGAGCGGCTCGAGGGCGACGCGCGTTGACTGCGCCAGGATCTCGTCGGCCACCAGCGCCGGGGTATTCCAGTCGAACGGACGCTCGCTGCGCTCGTCGGGCCTGTCCGGATGGCGCAGCGGCAGCAGCCAGGCGCGGGCCCGCTTCGACAGCTCGGCGGGCGCAACGCCCTCGGAGGTGCCGAGCGTCAGCACCTGCTCGCTCTCGAAGCGCTCGTTGGTGACGTAGCCGGGCGTCGCCTGCTCGACCGCGAGGCTGAAGCGGCCGGGGATGGTCACTGACGCCTCGAGCGCGACACCGAGCTCCGGCCCGCCGAGCGCGGAACGCAGGTCCTTGCCGACCTCGACGCGCATCTGCGATTCCTTATCCGCCATCTCCAGCGGCGCGGACTGCACGTAGGCGAACAGGCGCTTCTCGTCGTAGGTGGCCGTGAAGGGCTGAGGCTCGCGATCGGTGAGGAGGCGGAACGATCGTTCGAAGCGGCCGGTGTCGACCGGGTGCGAAAAGCGCAGCGTCACGACGGTCTTCTTGGTGCGCGGATCGACCGGGTCCTGGTAGAACTCCGCCTTGACGACCTCGGCCGTGAACGGCGCGGAACTGAATTCCAGGCGGTCCGATTCGAGCCGCAGGCCTTCGCGCAGCAGCGTGCGTTGCTCGAGCTGCACGGCATATCGTTGCCCGACCGGCCAGTCGCCGGCGGGCTCGAACTGCAGCGTCGATTCGTCCTCCCAGCGCCAGCGGCCCGCCACGACGGGCGAGAGCCGCAGGCCGGCGGTCACCTCTGCGCCGATGGCCGCGATGGGCGCGGCGGGCTCGCCGAAGCGGATCACCAGCGGCGCGGGTTTCGACTCGGGGTCGTTCAGGTCGCGCGCCGTTGGCGCCTGCACCGTCACCGGCACGTACTGAGGCTGCGGACGCGTGCGCCACCACCAGGCGCCGCCCACCGCCAGCGCCGCCGCGCACAGCAGGGCAACGCCGCCGGCCGCGGCCCGGCCGCGGTTCGCGGCGGCCCAGGCGGTGCCGCGATCGACCCGCGCCGCCAGCGGTGCCCACCACGGTGGGGGCGCCCAGTCGAGTGTGCCGAAAACCCGCCGAACCAGTCCTGGAGTGCTCATGGGCTGCAGTCTACGATGCCGATCGGGGCGCCACGGCGCAGGAATCGTGGCGGATCCGGGCGGCTGCGCGGGAGCGCGGGGATGGCGGTCGCGCGGGCAGCGGCGGTCGCGTTCACGGCGCCGTCATCACCGTCGTACAGTGTGCGACGATGCGAGTTGCCCTCCTCGTCGTCTTTGCCACCCTGAGCAGCGCCACCCTGAGCAGCGCAGACGTCAGCCGCCCGGCCGATGCCGTCCATGCGACGGTGCAACGACCGATCGTGATCGCCCACCGCGGCGCTTCGGGCTACCGGCCGGAGCACACGCTCGAGTCGTACCGTCTGGCGATAGAGATGGGTGCGGACTACATCGAACCGGATCTGGTCGCGACCCGCGACGGCCAACTGGTCGCGCGCCACGAGCCGAACATCACGGCCACCACGGACGTCGCCCGGCGACCGGAGTTCGCCGCCCGCCGCACGACCCGGATTATCGACGGCGTCGCGGAGAACGGCTGGTTCACCACCGACTTCACGCTCGCCGAGCTGCGCACGCTGCGCGCGATCCAGCCCCGCGAGTATCGCTCGCCGGAGTTCGACGGGCAGTTCCCCGTCCCCACTTTCGAGGAGATCGTCGCGCTGGCGAAGTCGGAATCCGCCGCACGCGGCCGCACGATCGGCATCTATCCGGAAACCAAGCACCCGACCTGGCATTGCGAACAGGGGCTCGCGCTCGAGCCACGGCTGCTCGAGGCATTGCGGCGCGCCGGCTGGACGACGCGCGAGTCGCCCGTGTTCATCCAGTCCTTCGAAGCCGGCAACCTGCAGTGGCTGCGCCCCCGGACCGGCGTGCGGCTGGTGCAGCTGCTCGATGGCGCCGGGATGGCGCCGCAAGGCCAGGCGCTGCCCGCGCGGCGTTGGCAGCCGACCGGCCGCTGCACGCTCTTCGCGGCCACGCTGCCGCCCGACGATTTCTCGATCGCGGCGACCTTCACGCGAATCGCGGCCTATGCCGACGCCGTAGGACCCTGGAAGCGCCACCTGGTCGGCAGCCGCGCGACGAGCGACGACGTTGCGACCGAATCGTCGCGGCGCCTCGTGGAGCCGTCGCGCTTCGTGGCCTTCGCGCATGACGCCGGGCTGGCCGTACACCCCTGGACTTTTCGCAACGAGCCGCAACACCTCGCGGCCGACTACGCGGACGATCCGGTCGCCGAGTACCTGCAGTTCTTCCAGCTGGGAGTGGATGGCGTGTTCTCGGATTTCCCCGACACCGCGATCGCGGCGCGGGCACGCTTCGAGCGCGACCGGTAGCAGCGCCACTGTTGCTTTGCGTATGCTTCGCGGCACGCGCAGCAAGACGCAGGGGGCGGGGAAATGCGTACTACACGTCCGACCTTCCTGGCCGGCATGGTCGTGCCGAGCATGATCGCGGCAGGCCTGGCCTGCCCGACCGCGGCCGCGACCAACTCACCCATCGAACTGCGCACTGCGCTCGCCACGCTGATGGAGCGATTGCCCGGCCGCTTCGACAATGCGGCACAACTCTTCTTCGAACGCGAGACAAAGACGCCGGAACCGGAGCAGCACGGGCGCGTGTTTCGTGCGTTCGTGCGCGCCGATGCACCGGCGCTCGGCGGGACCGTGCTCGTCGGGTCGGTGCGCTATGGCGGCGATGCCGGCCAGTTCGACCCGGCGGAGTTCCAGGTATGGACGCTCGCGGTCGATGCCGAGCGAAAAGCGATACGGATGTCGCCGCGCCGCCTGCGTGAACCGGCACGCTACCAGGCGCGCGCGCTCGACCCCGCCGCGTTCCAGGCACTGACACCCGCCGACCTGCTGCCCGCCGAGGGTGCCGCCGGCTGCGACGTCTTTTGGCGCAAGTACGGCGAGGATCTCCGCGGGGTCACCGGGCCCGGCGAGTGTCGACGGCGCTCGACGTCGCTGAAGAAGGACATCGACTGGTCGTGGGAATACATCCTCACCGACACGGAACTCTGGATCGACTTCGCGGGCCGCGATGCGACGGGGCGCATCGTCTCCGGGCGAGCGGACCAGGTCCACTGGCGACTCGGCCGGGCGCGCGACTTCGAATGCCTGGTGGGCTACCGGCCTCCGGACGGCAGCCCGCCGCAGTTCGACAACGGGCCGCATATCCACGACCGCGGCGGCGTGCTCACCTGGAAGACGAAGGCGCCCGCGGAGCGCACGTTCCAGTACGAGTTGCTGCGTGGCCTGTGGCCGTCGAATTCCGGCCGCAATTTCGAAGACCTGCTGCGCGTCAGCCTGTACGACGTGGATTCAAGCGACCCGAAGCAGCGCCGGCTGATCGGCGTGGGCTGGTCCAGTGCGGCCAGCGACCGGGCGTCGGTGAGCAACGACACCTACAACGTCCGCTGCAAGCTGTTCGATCCGTCGGCCCCGCCGCCGAAGTAACGGATGACCGGAACGGGAGTCGCATCATGAGAGTCGCACGATGAAAGCCGGCGCACCCGCTATCGCCGCGTTCGCCGCGCTCGCAGGGACCGCGCTGCTGGCCATGCCCGCGGCGGCGACCAACTCGCCGATCGAGCTGAGGACCGCGCTTGCCCGACTGATGTCCGGGCTGCCAGGCGAGTACGACAGCGAACCCCAGCGCTTCTTCGAGGCCGAGTACAAGACACCGCCCGCGCAGCAGCACCAGCGGGTCTATCGTCGCTTCACTCGCATCGAGGCGCCGGAGCTCGGCGAAAACGTGCTCGTCGCCACGGTCCACGGCGGCGACAAGTATTCGAGGTTCGACCTGGCCGAGTTCCAGGTGTGGACGCTGGCCGTGGACGACGCGCGCCGGGCGGTGCGGATGTCGCCGCGCCGATTTCGCGATCCCGCGAAATACCAGGCCATCGCGACCGACGCGTCGCGCCTCGCCGGGCTGCAGGCCAGCGAACTCGAACCAGCAACGGGCGCCGCCGGTTGCGATCTCTACTGGCGTCAGGTCGGCACGCAGCTGCGCGGCCGCAACGACCCGGGAACCTGCCGCACGACCCTGCAGCGCCAGGCCGTCGAAGCGAGCTTCGACTGGGAATGGCTGTTCAACGGCGAGGAGCTGTGGATCAATTTCGCCGGCCGCGACGCCCAGGCCCGGATGGTCATGGGCCGCGCCGACCAGACGCACTGGCGCCTGATGAAGGCCCGCAGCTTCGAGTGCTTCCTCGCCTACCGTCCCGAGGGCGGGCCGGAGCAACTGCTCAATGGCCTGGCCATGCACGATCGCGGTGACGTGTTGCGCCTCGAACTCGAGGATGGCGCAGTGGTGCGGCCCGTATTCCTGGAGCTGATCCGCGGCTTCTGGCCCTCGAACTCGGGCCGCAACTACCTCGACCTGCTGCGCTTCTCGCTCTACGAAGGCCGACCCGAGGATCCGCCCGAGAAGCGCAAGCTGCTCGGCAACGCGACCGGCAGCGCCGCAACCGACCGCGCCGGGTTCACGATCGGCGCGCTGAGCTCGCGCTGCAAGCTTTCCCGGGCGGCTCCACCGACCCTGCCGGGGGACGCCGTCACCACGCCGCGCGGTACAGCACCTCGAAGCGCTGGAAAATGACCGGCATCTGCATCGAGGGCTCGAGACCCCTTGCGCGCATCGCGCCGCCCCAGTAGTCCCAGTGGATGTTTCGCCAGATGTCGACGCGGCGCGCGCCCGGCCCCTCGACCTGAACGTGCTCGTGGTTGATGCCTTCGAACGGCACGGTCTCGACGAACGTGATCCGGTACAGCAGCGCCGGCGGACCGTCGAACTGCGTGACCACGTAGTACTCGCCCGGCTGCGGCGCAAGCGCGGCGTCAGCGTCGAACTCGGCCGCCAGCGCGAAGGTGCCGGTCTTCTCGCCGGCGAGGATCAGCGGAATGATCACGTCGGCCATGGCCTTCGAGCCGCCGTAGGTACGCACCTTGTAGCGCTCGATGTGCTCCTGCGGCAGCGCCGCGCGCGCGGCGGCGACGAATTGTTCGACGGTCTGGCTCATCGGGGGTGTGCCTCGGTCATTTGACGCTCACGGGTGGCCCGCGCAGCTGGTCGATGATCGCCGGGTTCTCGAGCGTCGAGATGTCCTCGGTGATCTCCTCGCCGCGCGCGACCGAACGCAGCAGCCGACGCATGATCTTTCCGGAGCGCGTCTTCGGCAGGTTGTCGGCAAAACGGATGTCGTCGGGCTTGGCGATCGCACCGAGCTGCTCGCCCACCCAGTCGCGCAGTTCCTTCGCGAGCGCGACGGCGTCGCCGCCAGGCCGCGCGCCACGGCAGACGACGAACGCGGACACCGCCTCGCCCTTGATCTCGTGCGGACGGCCGACCACGGCCGCCTCGGCGATGCGCGGGTGCGCCACCAGCGCCGACTCGATCTCCATCGTGCCGAGCCGGTGGCCGGCGACGTTCAGCACGTCGTCGATGCGGCCCATGATCCAGAAGCAGCCGTCGGCGTCGCGGTGCGCGCTGTCGCCGGCGACGTAGAAACGACCCTGGAACTTCGCCCAGTAGGTGCTCAGGTAGCGCTCGTTGTCGCCCCAGATGGTGCGCAGCATCGACGGCCAGGGCTGGCGCACGACGAGGTAGCCGCCGGAGTCGGGCCGCGTGACTGCGACGCCTTCGTCGTCGACGATGTCGGCGAAGATGCCGGGCAGCGGACGCGTGCAGGAGCCGGGCTTGGTGGCGGTGACCCCGGGCACCGGCGAAATCATGATCGCGCCGGTTTCGGTCTGCCACCAGGTGTCGACGATCGGACAACGCTCCTGGCCGATCACGCGGTGGTACCACATCCAGGCTTCCGGGTTGATCGGCTCGCCCACGCTGCCGAGCAGGCGCAGCTTCGACAGGTCGTACCGCGCCGGAATCTCGTCGCCGAGCTTCATCAGCGCGCGGATCGCGGTCGGTGCGGTGTAGAAGATCGTGACGCCCTGCTGCTGGCAGATGCGCCAGAAGCGGCCCGCATCCGGAAAAGTGGGCGCACCTTCATACATCACCAGCGTCGCACCGGCGGCCAGCGGACCATAGGCCACGTAACTGTGGCCCGTGACCCAGCCGACGTCGGCGGTGCACCAGAACACGTCGTCCTGCTGCAGGTCGAACACCCATTGGCTGGTGAGCTTGGCGCCGAGCAGATAGCCCGCGCTGGAATGCTGGATGCCCTTGGGCTTGCCGGTCGAGCCGGAGGTGTAGAGCAGGAACAGCGGATGCTCCGCGTCGACCCACTCGGGTTCGCAGGTCGGCGCCTGGTCCGAAACCAGGTCGTGCCACCAGGCATCGCGGCCCTCGATCATCGGCACGTCGTGACCGGTGCGCCGCAGCACGATCACGGTGTCGATGGTCGGGCAGCCCAGCGACAGCGCCTTGTCGGCCGCCGCCTTCAGCTCCACCGCCTGCCCGCCACGCCAGCCGCCATCCGCCGTGATCAGCGCGCGCGCACCGGCATCCTCGATGCGATCCTTGAGCGACAGCGCCGAGAAGCCGCCGAACACGACCGAGTGGATTGCGCCGATGCGTGCGCAGGCCTGCATCGCCACGACGGCTTCGGGCACCATCGGCAGGTAGATCACGACACGATCGCCGCGACCGATGCCCTGCGCCTTCAGCGCGTTCGCAAAGCGGCAAACCTCGGCATGCAGCTCTCGATAGGACATGCGACGCGAGTCGCCGGGTTCGCCCTCGAAGATGACGGCGGTGCGGTCACCCTGCCCGGCCAGATGCACGTCGAGGCAATTGAAGGAGACGTTCAGCTCGCCATCGGTGAACCAGCGGTAGTTCGGCGCGGCCGATGCGTCGAGACCGACCGTAAACCTCCGGTGCCAGTGGATTTCGGCGCGGGCGAGCTCGCTCCAGTATCCCACCGGGTCGGCGGCCGCGCGCTGATGCAACGACTCGAGATCGGCGGGCTTGAGCCGCGCACGAGCCGTGAACGGCGGCGGCGGCGGAAACGATCGCCGCTCGAGCAGCGTGGATTCGATGTTCTTCTGCGTCACGGACCCGCCCCTCGCGGCACGGCGCCGCCCTCGCCCGAGGATAGCGCAGCGGCCGCCGCGCGCGGCACCGGCCGACGGC
>JAYTNX010000278.1:0-3455 GCA_043748075.1 Pseudomonadota bacterium | reverse complement strand
ACGTGGAGCGGTAGTTCAGTTGGTTAGAATACCGGCCTGTCACGCCGGGGGTCGCGGGTTCGAGTCCCGTCCGCTCCGCCACTTTTTCCCTCAAGTCAGTCCTTCTCCGACATGCTGCAGAAGATCGGCGACTCCCTCAAGGGCAAGAAATCCCTCGCCTATGTCATCCTGATCCCGCTGGTGCTGGTGTTCGCCGTTTGGGGCGCCGCGGGCATCGTGAACCTCGACTTCTTCACCGGCGCCAGCTGGGCGGCGAAGGTCGATGGCACCGAGATCCCGGTCAATCGCGTCAGCGACGCCTGGCGCGAGCAGCAGTCGCAGTGGCAGCAGCGCTTCGGCGTCGAGATCCCCGAGAAGGAACGCACCACGCTGCAGGACGCCCTGCTCGAGCAGTTCGTGCGCGAGACGCTGATCCAGGAGCGAACGAAGTCCCTCGGCTACCGGGTCGGCAGCGCCCGTGTCGAGGAATACATCCGCAATGAGCCGGCATTCCAGCTCGACGGCAAGTACAACGAACAGCTCGCGCTGGCGCGCCTGGCGCAGATCGGTGTCTCGGCGGACGCGTTCCGCGCCGAGATTCGCGGCAATTTGCAGAACGCCGAATTGCAGCGCGCCCTGCAGGTGTCGGATTTCCGCACTCCGCTCGAGGTCGAGCGCGCGTTCCGCATCGAGGACGAGCAACGCGAAGTGCGCTACGCGCTGCTGCCGCCGGAGAAGTTCGCGGCGGCCGTGGTCGTCGACGACGCCGCGGTCCAGGCGTACTACGACAAGAACCAGGCCCGCTACCAGACCACCGAGACCGTGCGCCTGCAGTATGCCGAGCTGCGGCTCGAGCAGATCGCGGCCCAGGTCACGGTCGCCGAGGCCGACCTGCAGGACCTCTACGCCAAGAATCGCGATCGCTACGTCGACCCGGAAAAGCGCCGCCCGAGCCATATCCTCGTCAACATCGAGCCAGGCAAGGAGGCCGAAGCGTTGAAGCAGGCTGAGGCGATCGCCGCGGAAGCGCGCCAGCCGGGCGCGGACTTCGCGATCCTCGCGCGCAAGTATTCGAAGGACGCGGGGTCGGCGGCGCAGGGCGGCGATCTCGGCTGGTCCGAGCGCAGCGCCTTCGTCGGGCCGTTTTCCGACGCGGTGTTCGCGATGAAGGAAGGCGAGTTGCGCGGGCCGGTCAAGACCGAGTTTGGCTTCCACGTCATCCGACTCGATGGCATCCAGCCGAGCCGCAGCAAGAGCTACGACGAGGCCCGCGGCGAGCTCGAAGCGGAGCTGCGGCGCGACCGCGCGGCCGACCTGTTCGGCGAGCGCGAGGAACAGGCGCAGCGCAAGCTCGAGGAGCCGGGTGCCGACCTGGCCAAGATCGCCAAGGATCTGAGCCTCGGCACTGGCGAGGTGGCGGAGTTCGCGCGCGGCGCGGGCGGCGCGCCGCTCGGTTCTGACAAGGGGCTGGAGGAGCTGGTGTTCGGCGACGCCGTGCTGAACCAGCGCCGCATCGGCGGGCCGCTGGCACTCGGCGAGGACCGCTTCGTGCTGGTCAAGGTGCTCGACCATCGCAAGCCTCTGCCGAAGCCGCTGGCCGAGGTGCGCAACGACGTCGTCGCGGCGCTGCGGGCCAAGCAGGGCGCCGGGGCAGCGCGTTCGGCCGCCGCTGCAGCCGTGAAGCGCATCGAAGCGGGCGAGGCATTCGACGTGGTGGCGCGCGAGTCGGGCCTCACCGCCGAGCCGGCGCGGTTCATAGGGCGCGCCGATCCCTCGATTCCCGCGCAGCTCAGCCGATTGGCATTCACGCTGCCGCGTCCACAGGGCCGTCCGCTGGTGCGCGCAGTGCCCCTGGAGACCGGGGGCGCCGCGGTCCTGCAGCTGTCCCAGGCGCGCTCCGTGCCGCCGGAGGCCTCGGGTGACGCGCAGCAGCGTGGGCAGCGCATCGTCCAGGCCGCGGCCCGCTCGGGCAGCGGCGACGTGGTGTCCTACGTGGGCGAGCTGCGTCGGCGTGCCGACGTGAAGAAGAACGTCAAGGCGTTCGAGTAGGGGCGGACGCCGGGCCGCGCAACGCGCGACCGCGACTCTTCAGCCTTCGGCTTCCTGAGGGAAGCTCATGCCGACGGTGCTGAAACCGTTGTCCACGTAGACGATCTCGGCGGTGATGCCTCGGGCAAGGTCCGAGGCCAGGAAGGCTGCGGCATTGCCGATGTCCTCGAGCGAGACGTTGCGCCGCAGCGGGGCCACTTCTGCGACCCGGGTGAGCATCTTGCGCAGACCCCCGATGCCTGCGGCAGCCAGCGTCTTGACCGGCCCGGCCGAGATGCCGTTTACGCGGATGCCTTGCGGTCCAAGGTCGGCCGCAAGGAAGCGCACGTTGGCCTCCAGGCTGGCCTTCGCGAGGCCCATCACGTTGTAGCTCGGGATCGAGCGGACCGCGCCAAGGTAGGACAGTGTGACGATGGATCCGGCGCGCCCCTTCATGAGCGGCGCAGCGCCCCGGGCCAGCGCGGTGAGGCTGTAGCTGGAGACGTCATGCGCAATCGCGAACGCTTCGCGGGTGGTGTGCTCGGCGAAACTGCCGGCGAGCGCTTCACGGGGGGCGAAGGCCACGGCATGCACCAGGATGTCGAGCGATCCCCAGCGCTGGCCGAGCTCGGCAAACACGCCATCGATCTGGGCGTCGACGGTGACGTCGAGCGGCATCAGGAACTTTGAGCCGAGCGATTTCGCCAGCGGCTCGACCCGCTCCAGGAAGCGCTCGTTCGCATAGGTGAAGGCCAGCTCGGCGCCCTCGCGGTGCATCGCCTGGGCGATACCCCAGGCGATGGAACGGTCGGTCGCCACGCCGACGATCAGCGCGCGCTTGCCAGTCAGGAAGCCCATCAGCGTCTCCGGCCGAGGTTGATGTTGAGTTTCTGCCCCGGTCGCAGCGTCATGCTCGCGCCGATGCCGTTCCAGGAGGTGATCTGCGCCACCGTCACCTGGTAGAGCTTCGCGATGCGGTAGAGCGTGTCGCCGCTGCGCACCGTATGTTGCACGGTGCGCGAGCTGGATGCCGGCTTCTTGGAGGACTTGCTGCCGCTGCTCGCGACGCTGCTGCTGCTGCCCTGCTTGCTCGAGACGACGAGGCGTTTGCCCGCGCGCAGCGTATCGCCCGGACGCATGTTGTTCATCCGCATCAGGGCGCGCGGATCTAGGTTGTTGCGGCGGGCAATCGTCCAGATGGACTCGCCGCGACGCACCACGTGCACGCTCGGGCGGCGTTGCGTGCGGCGCGCGCCGCCGTCGAAACGCGCCGCGGCGCGCAGCACCTTGTCCGGCAGCGCGGTCGAGCCCGAGGGCACGCGCAGGTCGGTACCCACCACCAGCGCACCGTTGCCCAGGTCATTGAGCATGCGGATCGTCAAGGGCTGCGAGTCGTAGCGACGCGCCACCATCGCCAGGGTCTCGCCGGATTTCACCACGTGGTGGAC
>JAYTNX010000277.1:0-4764 GCA_043748075.1 Pseudomonadota bacterium | reverse complement strand
GCGCGATCGGCGAGCGTCGTCACCGCCTGGGTGCGGCCCTTGAACTCCTTGGCGACGTTTTCCAGCACCACGCGTGTGGAGGGAATCGAGACCAGGAAGTGCGGTTCGGCCGTGACGATCAGCGCATAGCCCGTGAGCGGAGAGGTCGCTTCGAGCTTGCCGTTGCCCGAAGAGCGGCGCTCGAGGGCACCGACAAGATTGGCGCGGCCTTCGGGCGTGATCGCCCACAGCGCATAAACGGTATAGGGGCCAAGCGTCTGCGGCTCGGGCAAGCCCTTGAACTCCGCGTCGATCTCCGTACCCGTGGCCGCGGCGCGAACGGTTGCCGTGCCGCTGGCACGCGGCGCGAGCGAGCTGCCCTTGAACGTCAGACGTGAAGTCGAGTTCGCTTCGTAGAGAAAGGCCTCGACGCGGCTGCCGACGTCGGCGGCGATGATGGAGGCGTCGCGCGAGACGGCCTGGGCCATCGTTCGAGACGGCATCGCGAAGGCCGTGAACACCAGCGATGCGGCAATTCCCGCAAGCGTGATGCGCCTCGCAGTACGTCTATCGGAATTACTCGTAGTTGGCATGGTCATTTCGAATCTCCCTCGTTGTGCCGCTGTGCCGCCCGTCCAGAGGCGCGTCGCCTCGTGGCGCGCGCGCGTGAACGTGCCGGGCACATCCGGCGTTGTATCCGGAGATCCTATGGCCATCCGTGCAAGGCGACATCGGGCCAAACACGCCTGCTGCTGTAAGCGACCACTGACGCGGAGGCTCGCGATCGGCGCGGCACAGGGCGCCCTCGAACACCCCCCGGGCGTATTACCTCCTCAGCGCCGATCGAGCCTGAAGCTCACGCGCACCGAATGCCACGCCTCCACCGGCATGTCGTCCACGGTGGCCGGCTTCAATCGCCACAGGCGCAGCGCTTCCTCGAGCGCGGCGGCGTCGAGTCGCGGGAAGCCGCTGGAGCGCAGCACTCGCGATTCGCGCACGCGGCCATCGACGCCGACGCGCAGCTCGATCGTGACCGTGCCTTCTTCGCCGAAGCGGATCGACGCGGCGGGGTAGGGCGGTTGCGTCAGCGGGCGCCGCGGGTCAGTGCTGACGGGTTCGCGGCGTGGCTCGGCCGAGATGGTGCCGGACGGTGGCTCGATCGCGGTGGTGGTTAGTGTTTCGACGGGCGGGGGTTCCTCGATCGGCAGCGGGATCACCGGAGGCTGCGGGTCGAATCGGTTGATCGTCAGGCCGGTGGGCGGCAGCGGCAGGCGCGGCGGCGCAACGCGGGGTCGAACCTCTTCGATCATCACGGCCTGGAAGGGCGGCGGCGGCGGGTCGAGGCTGACGCGCAGCCCGAGTCCACTGGCCACCAGCCACACCAGTGCGACGTGAAAGGCCATCACCAGCAACAGTCCGAAGGGGCGCGGTCGCGAACCGAACCGCGGGGCGGTGTGAACGCTCATCGTAGTTCTCCTTGTCGAAGGCACCGGCGGCGCCCTTGTCCGAGGTAACGCAGGCGCAGCGTGTCGCGGGTCAAGGCGCCGCGAAGTTTCGGATCGAACGGGAACCGGGGGGCGGCAATGGCTGGCCGGTCGCCGCAGGCCGGCAATTTCTTGCCGCGCGCGGCGATGGGTCACGGAAGCGGCAACTGGCAACACCGCGTCGCAGCCGGCTCGAACAGCCGAGAAGCACGTCACGAAACTTTCCCGCGGGAGAGCCGATAAAGCGATGCGACAGAAGACGGGTGATCCGGGGTTCGCATCCCTGGATCGTCCGACGTCATTTCCCCCCGGACCGGAGCACAGCATGCGTCACCGACCCCCCCTTCGCCGCCAGCGCGGCTTCACACTCGTCGAGATTGCCGTCGTCCTCGTCATCATCGGCCTGCTTCTCGGCGCCATCCTCAAGGGCCAGGAACTCGTCGAGAACAGTCGCGTCAAGAACGCGGCCAACGACTTCAGCAGCGTCAAGGCCGCCACCTACGGCTACCTCGACCGCTATCGTTCGCTGCCGGGCGACGATGGCCCGATCGGTACGCTGGTGGCTCGCGGCAGCAGCTGGACACCGGTCTCGGCTGCCGGCAACCGCGACGGCGCAATCGGTGCGGCTGCCAACCCGTTCGCCGCGCCGACCGGTGAGCACCTCGGTTTCTGGCAGCAGCTGCGCGCGGCGGGTTTCCTCACCGGCAGCGCCGCCGACACCGGCGCGGCGGCATTGCCGAACAACGCGTTCGGCGGCGTCTCCGGCATCGCTTCGCTCACCACGCAGCTCGGCACTTTCAACGCCCGGGCCGTCTGCATGAGCCAGGTGCCGGGCAAGGGCGCGATTGCGCTCGACAACCAGCTCGACGACGGCCGGCCGGGCTCGGGCACGGTGCGCGCGACCCTGCAGGCCGGAGCGGGCAACACCGCACCGGGTGCGGTCGCCGCGAACTACAGCGAGGACGAGCGCTACACCGTCTGCACGAAGCTCTGACCGCCGCGCGCCGCCTGGACCTCAACGTGGACCGCCTCTATCTCGCGCACTTCGGTCTGGAGCGCTCGCCGTTCTCGATCACGCCCGATCCGCGCTTCTTCTTTCCCGGCGCCGGTCGGGCCGACCTGCTGCGCGCGATCGAATATTCGGTGCGCCACCAGGAAGGGATCGTCGTCGTCACGGGTGAGGTGGGGAGCGGCAAGACCATGCTGTGCCGCAAATTGCTCGACACGCTGCCGGACGGCCTGGAGTCGATCTATCTCGCGAACCCGTCGCTGCGTCGCCGCGAGATCACTGCAGCGCTGTTGCGCGATCTCGACGGAAGGCAGCGCCCCGACCTGCTCGATGCGCTGCAGCAGGTGCTGATCGCGCGCTATATGGCGGGGCGGCGCGTGATGCTGGTCGTCGACGAAGCCCATGTCATGCCGCACGAGTCGCTCGAGCAGATCCGGCTGCTCTCGAACCTGGAGACGGGGCGGCACAAGCTGCTGCAGATCGTGCTCTTCGGCCAGCCGGAGCTCGACGGCGTGTTGCTCGATGAGCGGATGCGCGCGCTGCGGGACCGGGTCGTCGAGCGTTTCGCGCTGTGCGCACTCGATCGCGCTCGCGTCGGCGACTACCTCGCGCATCGGATGCGCGTGGCCGGTTGCGCCGGCGACAGCCCTTTCGGTCCAGGCGCGGTGCGCGAGATCTGGAACAGCGCCGCCGGCTTGGTGCGCCGTGTCAACCTGCTCGCGGACAAGGCGCTGCTGTCGGCGTTTGTACGCGGCCACACGCGCGTCGATCGGCGGGACGTCGCGCGCGCGCGCACCGATCTCGATGGCGCGCCGGCGACGCCGCGGCGCACGCCTCTCGTCGCGGCGATCGCGCAGCCGCTCGGAGCGGTGGCATGAGTCGGGGCGATGGCATGAACCTGAATGCACGAACGCTGGTCCTGTCGGCCTGCGCCATCGTGGCGGCGGGCTGTGCGGCGACGCCGCCGGCGCCTTCCGAGGGGCACCTGCAGCGTCCAGTGGCCGCAGCCGGCGCCGCGGCCGTGGCGTCGCGCGCCGGTATACCGGCTCCCGTCACCCGCAGTCTGGAGATGTCCGCGCCGGAGGCGCGCAAGGCACAGGATCGATACACCGTGGTCGTCAGCGGCGTGCCGGCCGGTGAACTTCTGTTCTCACTGGCACGGGACGCCAAGGTGAACCTCGACGTGCATCCCGACATCCGGGGCGTCGTCACCCTCAACGCGCTCGACCAGACCCTGCCGCAGATCCTCGACCGGATCGCCGGCCAGGTCGACATGCGCTACACGCTGGAGGACAACCTGCTCTCGGCGGTTCCGGACACGCCGTTCCTGCGTCTCTATCGCGTCGACTATCTGAACATGTCGCGCGACGCCTCGAGCCGCACCTCGATCGCGACGCAGGTTGCGACGACGGGCGGCGCCGGCCTGGAACCGGGTGGCAGTGCGGCGACCTCCGCCGGCAACAATTCGAACACCGAGATCGTCAACATCACGCAGAACCGGTTCTGGGACAGCCTGACCGAGGCGCTGCGCGCGCTGCTGCAGGAGACCGACAAGCTGCTGCCCGCCGAGTCGGCCCCGACCACCGGTGACAAGGACGCGAAGACGCCGCCGAACCAGCGCTTCCGCGAGGCGGCCTCGGTGATCGCCCAGCCGGAGACCGGGCTGGTGGCAGTTCGTGCCACATCGCGCCAGCACGCGCGCGTGCAGGAATTTCTCGACTCGAGCGTCCGCAGCGCGCGCCGGCAGGTGCTGATCGAGGCGACAGTCGCTGAGGTGGAGCTGGCGGACGGCTATGAGCAGGGAATCGACTGGAATCTCGTGCAGCGCGGCGCGACGAATCAGCTCGGGCTCACGTTGCGCCCCGGCGGCAGCACGTCGCAGTTGCCGGGGGGCACCCCGGTCGGTAGCGTCGTGCCGACGCTCGGGCTGATCGAGTTCACCGACACCGGTCGCTACACCGACATCGCCGCGGCGATCCGGCTGCTCGAATCCTTCGGACGCACGCGCGTGCTCTCCAGCCCCAAGATCAGTGCGCTGAACAATCAGACGGCGCTGATCAAGGTCGTCGAGAACCTGGTCTATTTCCAGCTCAAGACCGACTTCACGCCAGGGACCGCTGGCAGCCCGACGACGTTCACGGTGTCGTCGACGCCGAGCACTGTACCGGTGGGTTTCCTGATGACCGTGACCCCGCAGATTGCCGCCAACGACGAAGTCATCCTGAATCTGCGCCCGACGATCTCGCGCCTGAACGGCTTCGTCGAGGATCCGGGCGTGGCGCTGTCGCTCGC
>JAYTNX010000276.1:0-3109 GCA_043748075.1 Pseudomonadota bacterium | reverse complement strand
GGGCGTGCCAGTGCCTTTCGATTTCGACGGGGCCACGCTGCCGACATTCCTCGACTGGTATTCGCGCGAAACCGGGCACTCGGTGTCGTTTGCCGATGCCGCGGGCGCTGCGCGGGCACGCACGGTCACGCTCCGCGGCTCGATTCTCGGGCTGTCGCCCGACGAGGCGCTGCAGGTGGTGGTCGCCTCCTCCGGGCTCGCCACGACGCGCGATGGCAGCGCGCGGGTGCTCGAGTTTCGTTGACGCCCGTCTCCCTCGCCGGCCCCGCACCGGAGGGCCCAACCGCTCGAGGTCATCCCCTAGACTTGGGGCATGGCCTTGCCCCTCGTTCGCTCACTGTGGCTGACCGCAGCTTGGACCGGCATCGTCGCGGTCTCCCCGGTCGGTGGCTTCGCCGCCCAGGCGCCGGCGGCTGACCGTCCAGTTGTCGTTGGCCAGCCGATCGCCGCGGCGCTCGACGCCTTGCGTGACGCGGGCCTCGCCATCGTCTACAGCAGCGTGCTGGTGCCGCCCGAACTGCGCGTTTCGGTCGACGCCGGTGCGGGCAGCCCCGAGCAGCGCGCCCGGCGGATCCTCGCGCCGCAGGGCCTCGCGCTCCAGACGGTGCGCCCGGGCACGTTCGTCGTGGTGCGCGCGCCGCCCGCCGCGCCGCCGCTCGAAGCCACGGTGCCGGGCGCGGCGGCCCTGCCCACGGACACTGCGCCGGCCACGATCCAGCAGGTCTCCGTGTATGCGAGCCGCTATCGAATCGATCCGGAGGAGGGCCTCGCATTGATCGACCTGACCCGCGCCGAAATCGAGGCCCTGCCCGGCATCGACGAGGACGCGCTGCGGGTGATGCGCTACCTGCCGGGTACCGCCACCAACGGCGTCTCGGCCCGCGCCAACGTCCGCGGCGGTCGCGACAACGAGCTGGCGGTGTATTTCGACGACGTGCCGCTGTTCGAGCCGTTTCACTTCAAGGACTACCAGGGATTGCTCGGCGTGCTCGACCCGGGCGCGATCGCGCGCCTCGATTTCTTCAGTGGCGTGTTCCCCGTGCGCTACGGGGACCGTCTATCCGGCGTTCTCGATCTCGCGCCGCGCCGGCCCGAGACCGGGGATGACCACCACGAGCTCGGGCTGTCGCTGCTCTACGCCCACGCGTTGTCGGTCGGCCAGCGCGAGTGGCGCGACCGGCCGGTGGAATGGCTGCTGTCGCTGCGCCAGAGCACGGCCGAGCTCGCGATCGAGGCCGCGGGTCGCGACAGCATCGACCCGGACTTTCTCGACGGCCTCGGTCGCGTCGAGATGCGTATCGGCGAAACCGCGCGACTCAGCGCCGGCTTCCTCAAGCTCGATGATACGTTGCAGGCGGAGGTGTCGAGCGCGCGTGAAAAGACCGAGACCCGCTATCGTGACGGCACCGGCTGGCTCGGCTGGCAGGCCGTCACCGGCGGCGGCACGGCGCTGTCGGCGCGCCTCGCGACGACCGAGCGGCACACCGACCGGCTCGGCACGCTGGCGCGTCCAGGCAGTGTCGTCGGCAGCGTCGACGATTACCGCGAGTTCAGCGCGACCACCCTGCGCCTCGAGGCGCGCGGCGCGCGTGGCTGGACGGTCGGTCTCGAGGCGCACGATCTCGAGGCGAGGTACGAGTACGCCTCGGAGGCGCGATTCGATCCGCTGCTGGCGGCGGCCTTCAGTCGTGCCGCCGCGATCACGCGGGTCTCGGAGTTCGATGCGGGCGGCCGCACCCACGCGCTCTACGGGTCGGTGCTGTGGCAACCGGCGCCGCGCTGGCGGCTCGACCTCGGGCTGCGGCTCGATGCACAGCGCTATGCGATCCACGGCGCAGCCGGTGCCGCACCCGGGGGCCGTCTGGACGACGCGCAGTGGTCGCCCCGGTTTGCGCTCGAATATCAGTGGGACGAAGCCACGGTGCTGCGCGCCAGCGCCGGACGCGTGACGCAGGCGGAGCGGCCCGACGAGTTGCAGGTGCTCGACGGCGAACCGCGGTTCCATCCCGCGCAGCGCGCGACTCAAACCGTGCTCGGTCTCGAACGCCAGTTGTCGCCCCGCGCCAGCCTGCGGGTGGAGGCCTATCACAAGGACATTGCAAACCCGGCGCCGCGCTACGAGAACCTGCTCGACCCGGTGGTGATCCTGCCGGAGCTGGAGGTCGATCGCAGCCGCGTCGCGCCCGACCGTTCGCGGCTCTATGGTGCGGAGCTGACGCTGCGCTGGCAGGCCCGCGAACGCTGGGCAGGCTGGCTCAGCTACGCCTGGAGCGAGGCGAGCGACGCGTTCGGCGCGGTGCGCGCGCCGCGCAGCTGGAACCAGCGGAACTCGGTCAATGGCGGCCTGTCGTGGACGCTGAATCCCTGGCAGCTGTCGGCCAACCTGACCTGGCACACCGGCTGGCGGCGCAGCGAAATCGAGACCGTCGCCGACCCGTCCGTGCCGGGCGGCACGCGGCTGCGCCTCGCGGCACGCAATGCCGCGGCCTGGGAGCCGTTCCGATCGCTGGACCTGCGCGCCACCTGGTCGACGCCGATTCGCCTCGGCGCACTGCGCTTCTACGGCGAGGTCAACAACGCGACGGACCAGGCCAACGGCTGCTGTGAAGCGGTGTCGGTGCAGCGCGCAGCCGGCGGGGCCGTCTCCCTGCAACGCCGCGAGTCCGCGTGGCTGCCACGCTACGCCTTGGTCGGCGTGACCTGGGAGCTGCGCTGAGTCGGGGCGCCGTCAGAGCTTCAGCGTCTCGAGGTACTCGCGCACGCGCTCGCGGAAACCCTCGCTGCTGGTGACGGTCGCGCCGCCGGCGAGCACCAGGATGAAGTCGCCGCGCAGCGTGCGGTTGACCTCGCGCACGTGCTTCATGTTGACGAGACAGGAACGCGAAATGCGCAGCATCGGCTGCTCGCCGAGCGCGTGTTCCGCCTGCGCCAGCGTGCTGCGCGCGTGGAAACTGTCGCGGCCGACGCGGATCTTCACGTAGTTGCGGTCCGACTCCACCACCTCGACCTCGGCGACGTCCAGCATGTGCAGCGCGCCGCCTGATTCGACCAGCAGTCGCGGCCGTCGCTCCGCAGCGGGGCGCGCCAGGCGTTCGAGCTGCGTCAGCAC
>JAYTNX010000275.1:0-7293 GCA_043748075.1 Pseudomonadota bacterium | reverse complement strand
GTGGGCAACGTGTGCTCGACCGGCTGGAGGCCCTGGCCTGCCCGACCGTCGCCGCGCTGCACGGTTTCGCACTCGGCGGCGGCCTGGAGCTGGCCTTGGCCTGCCGCTATCGCGTGGCCCTCGGCGACGAGCGCCTGGCGCTCGGATTGCCAGAAGTGCAGCTTGGCATCCATCCCGGCTTCGGCGGAACGGTGCGCGCCGTGCGGCTGATCGGCGTGCGGGCCGCCATGGACTTGATGCTGACGGGTCGCACTGTCCGCGCCGACAAGGCCGCTGCGCTGGGTCTGGTGGATCGCCTGGTCACGGACTCTTCCGCGCTGGAGCGGGTGGCCAGGGAGCTGATCGCCTTGCGCCCCGCGCCACACCGTCCGCCGCTACGGGAGCGCGCACTATCCTGGAGCGCGGTTCGACCCTTTGTCACGCCCTCCATCCTCGCACCGCTGCGGCGGCGCGCGCGTCGGGAACACTACCCGTCGCCCTACGCGATGGTCGAACTCTGGGCGCGGTTCGGTGCGCAGGGTCAGGATGCCTTCGATGCCGAGGCCCGCTCGATCGCGCAGCTCTTCCTCTCCGACACGTCGCGCAATCTCGTGCGCGTCTTCCTGCTGCAGGATCGGCTCAAGGCGCTTGGCGGCACGGCGCCCGCGGTGCGTCACGTGCACGTCGTCGGCGCCGGCGTGATGGGCGGCGACATCGCGGCCTGGTGCGCGGCGCGTGGCTTCGAGGTCACGCTGCAGGATCGCGAGGCGAGGTACCTCGAACCGGCGCTGGCGCGTGCCCGGGAGTTCTTTGCCCGCAAGCTGCGCGATCCCGCGCGCGCCGCCGAAGCGGCGCTCCGCCTGCGGCCCGATGTCTCCGGCGACGGCGTACCGGTCGCCGACGTCGTCATCGAGGCGATCTACGAAAACCTCGAGGCGAAGCGCGCGCTGTATGCGAACCTCGAACCGCGCATGAAGCCGGACGCGCTGCTCGCGACCAATACCTCCTCCATCGTCCTCAGCCCGCTGGCGGCTGCACTGGCGCGACCCGGGCGGCTGGTCGGGCTGCATTTCTTCAATCCGGTGGCGCAGATGCCGCTGGTCGAGGTGGTCCAGGACGCGAGTACGGAACCTGCCGCGTTGCAGGCTGCACTGGCTTTCGTCCGGCGCATCGACAAGCTGCCGCTGCCCTGCCGCAGTTCCGCCGGCTTCCTCGTCAATCGTGTGCTCGTGCCCTATCTCTTCGAAGCGATGTTCGCCGCCAGCGAAGGCGTGCCGCTGCCGGTCATCGACCAGGTCGCGCTGGATTTCGGCATGCCGGTGGGACCGGTAGAACTGGCGGATGTCATCGGGCTGGACGTCTGCAGCCACGTCGGCCATATCGTGGCGGCCGAACTCGGCCGCGCGCCGCCGGACCTGTCACGCCTGCAGGAGCGGATCGCGGCGGGCAAGCTCGGACGCAAGAGCGGCGAAGGCTTCTACACCTGGGTGGACGGCAAGGCCGTCAAGCCTCCCGCCCCGCGCATCACCGCGCCCGCGGACCTCACCGACCGTCTGGTCCTCGCACTGCTGAATGAATGTGCGGCCTGCCTGCGCGAGGGCGTCGTGGAGGACGCAGACCTGCTGGACGCCGGAGTCGTATTCGGGACCGGCTTCGCGCCGTTCCGCGGCGGGCCGCTGAACCACGCGCGGCAGCGCGGAATTCCGGCGGTGGTGGCTCGCCTGGACGAGCTCGCAGTGCGGCATGGATCACGGTTCGCGCCCGATCCGGGTTGGGACCGGCTGGCGTGAACTGCGTATCGGGGCGCGGTAAATCGCTGTGCTAGCATCCGGCCGTTCAACGATCCCCTGCCGCACGGCGCCGCCGCGGTGGCGGCGGCATGCGGGCGCGAGATGAGCGACGAGAAACCAGTCACCATCGAATTGCTGAAGTCCCTGACTCCCCTCGAAGGGATGAAGAAGGACAACATCGCCGCGCTCGCGAAGAAGGTGTTTCTGCGGACCCTCCCCTCCGGGCGCCTGCTGTTCAAGGAGGGGGAACGCGACAAACGCACCGTCTGGGTCGTCTCCGGTCTGGTGGAGATCCGCGAGGGCGATCGCACCGTCGCGATGATCCACGGCGGCAGCCCCGAGGCTCGCAACCCCCTCTGCCACCAGCAGCCGCGACACTTCAGCGCCCGCGCCGTCGAGGAGATCGAGTACCTCTCGATCGACAGCGAGCTGCTGGACGTGATGATCACCTGGGACCAGACCGGCAGCTACGAAGTCGGCGACCTGCGCAAACCGGGCGCCGAGGCCTCCGACGATGACTGGATGACGACGCTGCTGTCGAGCAGCTCCTTCCAGCGCATTCCGCCGTCGAACATCCAGGCCATCTTCATGCGCATGCAGCGCCAGTCCTATCGGTCGGGCGAGGTCATCATCAAGCAGGGCGACGAAGGCGACTATTTCTACGCGATCGTCAGCGGCAAAGCCGCGGTCACGCGCGAGACGCCGCTGAACAAGGATGGCATCCGCCTCGCGGAACTCGGCGCCGGCGACAGTTTCGGCGAGGAAGCGCTGATCGCCGAAGCGAAGCGCAATGCCACGGTGCGCATGCTCACGGACGGCGTGCTGGTGCGGCTCGCCAAGCAGGACTTCCGTGAACTGATGAACGACCCGCTGCTGCACTACGTCGACGAAGCCGGTGCACTCGAGATCATTGCGCGGGGCGGCAAGTGGCTCGACGTGCGCCTGCCGAGCGAATACCAGAACCTGCGCATCGAAGAGTCGCTGAACGTGCCGTTGTATTTCATCCGCCTGAAGCTCGGCACACTGCAGTCGACGACGCCCTATGTCGTCTGTTGCGACACCGGCCGGCGCAGCGCTGCCGCAGCCTATATCCTCGTGGAGAAGGGCTTCGATGCGTACGTGCTGAAGGGTGGCATCGCCAACGCCCAGGTTCCGCTGCGCCGCTCGGCCTGATCTGCCCGAGCGGAACCGGCTGGGCGGATCCGCCCGGCGCCATCGCGGCAGCCGGCCACGTCGCCGGACCGCCCTACATCGTGTGTGTCGTCTTGTCGCCCGCGAGGGCACCGGCGAGGTAGGTTTCGATCTTCTTCTGCGTCTGGCCGCGATCCTGCTCGCTGAACTGCACGCCGATCCCGGCCGTGCGTTTGCCCTGCGCGCCCTTCGGCGTCACCCAGATCACCTTGCCGGCGACCGGCAGCTTCTCGTCCTCGCCCATCAGGTTCAGCAGCATGAATACCTCGTCGCCCAGCCGGTAATTGCTGTTCGTCGGGATGAACAGGCCGCCGTTCTTCACGAACGGCATGTAGGCGAGGTACAGCGCGCTCTTGTCCTTGATGGTGAGGGTGAGCAGGCCGGGCTTGCTGCCACTGCGGGGGCCGATGTCTCTCATTGGGCTGGCGCTACCTTGATTCCCGAGTGGCTGATTCCCGATTGGACCCGCGTGCCCGCGTACCGGAGACGGCCGCGAGCCGCCACAACAGTCGCTCCAGCAGGAGCGCCTTGTTGACCGGACTCTCGAGGAAACTTCGCGCCTCGCGCACCAGGTCCAGCGCTTCGAACAGCGCCCGTATATTCAACGGCATGCCGAGGGCTGTCCAGTGCGCCGCCGCCCGCATTTCAGGCACGCCGGGCGCTGCGCCACAGGCGGCGCGCACCCGATCTGTGATCCAGTTCTCGATGCAGTCGAGCCGCAGGGCGACCTCGTCGCGGCTCCAGCGCTCGGCCGTGGCGACCGGATCCAACGTTCCGGCGAGCGCCGCTTCCAGCGCGCCGCGCACCTCGGCGGCGAGCGCCGCAACCGCCGTGGGCTCGACCTCGAGCGCGGCCATCGGCCGATTGCCCACCGCTCCGAGCACGGCCGCCCAGTCGAGCCCCGCCGCCCCGTGGCTCTGCAGCCAGTCGAGCGTCGTCGCGCGGTCCGGGGCCGGCACCGTGATGCGCGTGCAGCGGCTGCGCACGGTCGCCGGCAGCCGCCCGAGTTCCGCCGCGACCAGCACCAGCAGTGTGCCGCGAGTCGGCTCCTCGAGAGTCTTCAGCAAGGCGTTCGCCGCAAAGCGGTTGAGGCGATCCGCGGGCCAGAGGATGGCGAGCTTGCGCACACCGCCATGACTGGACAGGGCGAGCGCGGCCGCGGTCTCGCGCACCTGGTCGATACGGATCTCCCGGGATTCGCCGATCGGCTGGACGAACGCACAGTCCGGATGTTCGTCCGCGGCGACCCGCCGGCAGTCGAGGCACTCGCCGCAAGGCCGGGGCACGGCGGCACGGCAGAAAATCCGCGCCGCGAGCCAGCGCGCCAGCCACGCTCCGCCGAGGCCCTCGGGCACCTGCAGCAACACGGCGTGACCGAGACGGTCGCTGTCGATCGCGCGCGAGATCGACTGCTGCGCGGGGCGCATCCAGGGCAGCACGGCGGCGGCGCTCAGCGGCGGGCTCACAGCGACTCCAGCGCCGCGAGCGCCGCCGCCCGGACCTGCGACGAAGGCGCGGCGGCATCGAGCACCCGGACCCGCTGCGGTGCGGCGGCGGCGATTTCGAGATAGCGGGCACGCACCCGCGAGAAGAACGCGACCGACTCGCTTTCGAATCGGTCGACCTCCTGCGGCATGAATCCGCGCCGATCTCGCGCCCGCGCGAGGCCGGTTTCCACGGGCAGGTCCAGCAGCAGCGTCAGGTCCGGTTCGAGGCCCGCGTGCACCGGCGCGGCCAACGCCTCGATCCAGGCCGCGTCCAGGCCGCGGCCCGCCCCCTGGTAGGCGCGCGTGGCGTCGGTGAAGCGGTCGCACACCACCCACTCGCCCCGCGCCAGCGCCGGTCGCACCAGGTTGTCGAGATGGATGCGACGCGCAGCGAACATCAGCAGTGTCTCGGCCTCCGGCGACACGGTTTCCTCGTCGCGCTCCAGCACGAGGCTGCGGATCCGTTCCGCCAGCGGCGTGCCGCCGGGCTCGCGCGTGCTGCGAACGGCGAACCCGCGCTCGCGAACCCGTGCGCAAAGCGCCGCGGCCAGCGTCGACTTGCCGGCGCCCTCGATGCCCTCGAGCGTGATGAAGCGCCCGCGATTCACGGCGCGGCGCCGCCCGCACCCGTAGGCGCGCGCTGACGCTGCAACATCCGCGCGACACCCTTCTGATGCTCGTCGTAAGTCGACGAGAAGAAATGCGATCCGTCAGGCTCGCCGGTGGCGACGAAGAAGATCGCGCCCGTCTCGCGCGGCGCAGTCACGGCGCGCAGCGAGTCGCGTCCCGGAAGGGCGATGGGCGTTGGCGGCAAACCTGCGCGGACGTAGGTGTTGTAGGGCGTGTCGGCCTGCAGATCGCGGCTGCGGATGTCGCCGTCGTAGGACTCGCCGAGGCCATAGATGACCGTCGGGTCGGACTGCAGGCGCATGCGCTTGCGCAGGCGCGTGGTGTAGACGCCGGCGACGGTCGGACGCTCCGACGCCAGCGCGGTTTCCTTCTCGACGATCGAGGCGAGGATCAACGCCTCGTAGGGCGTCGCAATCGGCAGGTCGTTGCGGCGCGCGCGCCAGGCGGCATCGAGCTCGTCCGCCATCTGCCGATAGGCGAGTTGCAGGATCTCGCGGTCAGTCGTGCCGTCGGCGAAACGGAAAGTGTCCGGAAAGAAGCGACCCTCCGGATGTTCGCCCGTGTGCCCGAGCGCCGCCATCACCTCGGCATCGCCGATCCCGCGCAGCGTTGCCTTGACGCGCGCGTGGGCTTCGAGCGCGCGGCGGAACTCACGGAAGGTCGAACCTTCGACGATCGTCAGGGATTCGAGCACCACATCGCCCTTCTCCAGCTGCGCGAGGACCTCGCGGGCGGAGGCATGCGGCGGAATGTCGTAGGTGCCGGCACGCACCCGGGGATTGCGCCCATGCAACCGCAACCACAGCTCCACCCGCCGCGCATCGCCGAGTGCGCCGCGCCGCGCCAGCGTCGCCAGCACGCTGCGCAGGCCCTCCCCCGGACGCACGTGTACACGTACCGCGTCCGTGTGCGAGCCGGGGGCCTGGCCAGCGCGTTCGAGCGCACGCCACAGCAGGCCGGCACCGACCACGGCGAGCAGGACGATGACGACCAGGGCGAGGCGCAACGGACGTGGCATGCAGGTAAAGTCTAATCCCGCAGCGCGGCGATGCGCTGCCCGAGCCTGTGGACGACGGGACCAGGCGTCTCGCACCGCCAGCCCTCGAGCGACTCGACCGGCCGGGGGCCGAGCCGCACGTTGGTGAAGAAAATTTCTGACGCCGCGGCGAGGTCCGCGCGCCGCAGGACTCGCTCGGCGGCCGCCATGCCGCAGGTCGCGGCCTCGCGCAGCACCACCTGTCGCATCACGCCGCGCACGCCGGCGCTGATGATCGGCGGCGTCACCAGCCGGCCTTCGAGCACCGCGAACAGGTTCGACATCGTACCGCCCACCAACTCGCCGGCCGCAGTTGACAGGATCGCCTCCTCCAGGCCGCTGCCGGCAAGCCGCGCGCGCGCCAGCACGTTCTCGAGCCGGTTCAGGTGCTTCAAGCCCGCCAAGTCCGGCGAGGTGCCCGCCACCACGGCGGAAAAACCCGCTCGGATGGCGGGCTCACGGGATTCCGGCCCGGGCCCCGTCCACGGGTAACGCGCGACGATGCGTCGCGGCAGGCAAGGGACCGGCGGCGAGTATCCACGGGTCGGCGACGAGCCGCGCGTCAGCGTGAGCCGGACGAGGCAGGCTCCCTCGCCGGCGGCGGCGGCATTCCGGATCTCCCGTCGCACCAGGTCGAGGTCCGGAGGCGGCAGGTCGAGCGTCAGGCAGCCCGACTGCAGGCGCTGCAGATGCAGCTCGAGGAAGCGCGGCGACCCATCGACGCAGGACACCGTTTCGAACAGGCCGTCGCCGTACAAAAGGCCACGATCGTCGGCCGGAACGGCATCGGCGGCGATGCCGTCGACCCAGGTCTGCGTGACGGCGTGACCCCTGTCTCGACTCATGCCTCGACTCATGCCTCGACTCACGCCTCGACTCCGAGCGCCGCGAGCACGCCGCGGGCCTTCGCCCGCGTCTCCTCGAGTTCCCGCGCGGGCACCGAGTCGGCAACGATGCCGGCACCGGCGCGCAACGCGACCGCATCACCGACAACCGTCAGCGTGCGGATCAGGATGTTGAAATCGGCCGAGCCGTCGAGCCCCAGCATGCCGAGCGAGCCGGTGTAGGCACCACGACCGCGCTGCTCGAGCTCACCAATGATCTGCATGCAACGCACCTTCGGGCAGCCGGTGATCGTGCCGCCCGGAAACACCGCGCGCAGCGCGTCCACCGGGGTCAC
>JAYTNX010000274.1:0-11180 GCA_043748075.1 Pseudomonadota bacterium | reverse complement strand
CGGCGCCCTCGATGTGACCGGCGCCGGCGTCGAGCAATAGCGACCCCGGCGTCGAACTGATCTCATGGGTCGTGTCAGCGGAGACCGGCGCTCCTGCTCCATGCCCATGCAACACGCATTCATGTGCCGCCCGCGCCTGGAGGGTGAACAGGAGACTGATGAGCACCGCGATGAGGCACGCTTTCGACACGTCGCTAACCTAACGCAGCCGCGCGAAGCGGGCAAGCAAGGCCATTCGAGTCGTGATCGGTGCACGGGCGTCGGCTTGCCGGTCCCGATTCCCTCAACTCACCCGCACAGTTTCTCAGGCGACCGCCACGGCCTCGTCCTCCCGCTGCACCGTCCCGAAGCGCACATAGAACGCGAACAGCAGCAGCACCGCGTTGGCGATCGCCATGATGATGAACGGAGCTCCGGGTCGCCACGCATCGAAGGCATACCCGCCGAGCTTCGAGATCAGCAGGATGCCCACGGCGCCGAAGAAGCCGACCATGCCGATCACGGCGCCGCGGATCGGGCCCGGCGCCTCCTGACCGATCAGCACCTGCGAGGCGAGGATGCCGCTCGCCTGGCCGATGCCGAGCAGGGCCGCGGCACCGAACGCCGCGGCGCTGGCCGCCGGGTCGGGCGTGAAACCCATCCACCCGTAGCCGATGATCGACAGCAGGGTCGCGAGGATCACCAGCGTCACGCGGTTGATCTTGTCGGCGAGCCAGCCGAAGAACGGCGCCCAGAGCATCGCGCTGCCCTGCACGATACCGAACAGCGCGCCCTGCTTCGTCGTCGCCTCGGCGGCGGTATTGCCGTCGGCCAACGCGGCGCTCTGCACCCACAGCGACAGGAACAGCGCCACGATGACCAGGTCAGCGCGCGCGGCGAACGAGGCCGCGTAGGCGAGCGCGATGCGCGGGCGCCGACCGGCCGCGAGACCCTGCCGCAACAGCGTCATCAGTGGCTCGCGCTTCGTGACCTGGTCGGGCCGCCCGGGCTTCAGGCCCAGCATGACGACGGCGCTGACGAGGCAGATTGCGGCGACGGTCAGGTAGGACGCGCGCCCGGCGCCGACTTCGGTGAAGCCGGCGTCCTGGTAGATCTGCGGCAGGCGCGACAGGCCGGTGAAGAAGATCAGCGCGCCGACGGCGTTCAGGAAGAACGACATCCCGGTCAGCTTGCCGCGATCGGCATCGACCGGGTAGTCGGCGAGCACCGTCGCCAGCATGCCGCCGAGCGCGGCGATGCCGACGGCGAAGATCAGCCGGTAGATCATCAACTGGCCGAGGTCGTTGGCGAACGGATAGGCCGCGTAGGCCAGCGCCGCGAACAGGAAACCGACGACGTAGACGAGCCGCCGCCCGACGCGATCGGACCAAGCGCCGAAGAACCCGACCAGCAACAGCGCGACCACTTCCTGCCAGAACTGCAGGTTGCCCGACACCGCGCCGCGCTCTGCAGGCGGCACGCCGATATTGACCTCGAGCAGGTAGGGCTGCAGCGAGGTCGCATAGGTGAAAATGCCGATGCTGACGAAGGCAGCCCACAGGTAGCTGAGCGTGTGGCCACGGGTGACCCCGGGCATCAGGCGGACCGGCCCGAGCTTCTGGCCGGCAGGAGAGTTCGACATTGAGTGAGCCTCGTTCATCGGAACCAGATCGAGCCGGGGTAGCGCTGCAGCATCCGCCGGTCGAGCCCATGCCACTGACCGGTCGGCAACAGCACGAACGGCAGGAACATCAGCGTCAGCACGATCAGCGAGGCGTCGTAGTAGCCGCCGAGGGTGAGCATGATCATGAACAGCATCGCGCCGAGCGCCGCGCTGCGCGTCATGAAGCCGAACAACAGACCCAGCGCGATGAACGTCTCGCCCCAGCAGACCATCCAGGCGAGCGGCTTGTAGTACGGGATGCCGATGTGCTCGATGAACCAGGCGCCGAACGACTCCGGATCTATCTCCTCGAGACGTTGGACGAAGATGCGCCGCAACCGGTCGGTCGTCAGATACTCCTGACGCCACTTGTTGATCGCGGCGAACGCGAAGAACGCAGTGAGCAGGTAGCGCAGGGCCAGCAACAGGCCGCGGCCGATCTCGCGGCCGCTCACTTCGGCGCCTCCGCACTATCGGTGCTGATGCCAGTGCCGGAAGTCGGATTCGCAGGCGTTGCGGCCCCACTCGGCGCGCGACCGAGGAACTCGCGCACCATCGCATAGCCGTCGCGGCGCACCATCGCCTCGCAGCGACCGATGCGTTCGCCACGCTCGTTCAGCCAGTCGCCCTTGCGCAGGTCGACCCGGCTGTCAGGCAAGGTCAGCATGCCGGCGGCCGCATCGACGAAGGCCCGCGTCGGCACTTGCTCGACGGTGCGCTGGCGGCCGTCGTCGCGGTAGATCGCGAGCGGTCGCTCATCGGTGGTCTTCTGACGGAACACCTGGAACAGGTAGTCGCCGATGGTGGCAATCTGCGCCCAGAAACTCTTTTCCTTGAGCCGGTAGACGAGCCGCGGCTCGCGCCCGCCCGGCACGCCGACTGCGTCGTCCGGCTCGCGGCGACAGCGCAGGAAATCGTCGCAGGTGGTGCAGAGCAGGTTCAGCGGGATCGCGAAGCCGTCGTTCGGCGGCACGAGCGGGCGGCCGGCGTTGCAGGCGGACAGGCACAGCGCCGCCGCGAGCGCGGTGCCGACGAGCAGGCTGCGTCCGCGAGGCGCTGTGGCCCGCAGCAACCGCCGCGGCGACGACGGCGACGGCGACCGCGGCGAACGGTCTGACGACGGCAAGCGTCTCTCACGCATTCCGGACATCGATGGCCTCCTCGATGGGCAGCCGCCGGATACGTTGTCCGGTCGCGGCAAAAATGGCATTGCAGAGCGCCGGTGCGACGGCCGGCAGCGCTGGCTCGCCCACGCCGCCGGGACGCCGCGTCGAGCCTAGCAGGTGCACCTCGATGGGCGGCACTTCGTTGATGCGCAGCACGGGATAGTCGTGGAAATTGCCCTGCACCACCTGCCCCGCCTCGATCCGCAGATTGCAGCGCAACGCGGCCCAGAGGCCATCGACGACCGAACCCTCCACCTGCGCCCGCACGCTGTCGGGCCGCACGAGGCGACCGCAGTCGAGCACGCTCGTGACCCGCAGCACGCGCAGCGTGGGCGCGGTGCGCACGTGCACGACCTGCGCCGCGACGCTGCCGTGGGATTCACTGATCGCGATGCCGCGGCCCTCGCCCGCCGGCAGCGGCTCGCCGAGCCGCCCCTGCGCCGCCGCGGATTCCAGGACGGCAAGTGCCCGAGGCCGCTTCGCCAGCCAGCGGCGCCGCAGCTCGAGCGGCGCGAGTCCGAGCTGCTGCGCCAGCTCGTCGACGAAACTCTCGACGAAGAAGACGCTGTAGGAGTGCGAGACGCTGCGCCAGAATCCGACCGGCACCGCGAGTTCGCGACCGACAAATGCAACCGCGGGATCTGGCCAGTCGTAAAGCGTGTCGGCGATGCCGCTGACGATCGATTTGTCCTCGAGCGCCGTCGTCGCGCGCGGGGACGGCGTCCGCGCGCCGTTGCTGGCGAGCACGGATTGTGCGACGACCACGGCGTCGATCGAGGCCACCGCGCCGTCCGCGCCGAGACGGGCGCGCATGCGGCAGGCCGCGGCCGGCCGATACATGTCGTGGCGAAGATCCTGAAACCGCGACCAGAAGGCCTGCACAGGCACGCCCGGCATCTGCACGGCCAGCGTCGCGGCGGCGACCACATAGTCGAGCTCCGCGCGTCGACCGAAGCCGCCGCCGAGCAGCGTCGAATGAAACGTGACGCGGTCTTCTTCGAGACTGGCGACGCGGGCCGCCTCGCTGCGCGCGATCGACGGCGCCTGCGTCGGCGCCCAGACCTCGAGCCGGCCGTCGGCGTGCCGCAGCGCCGTGGCGTTCATCGGCTCCATGCAGGCGTGTGCGAGGAATGGCACGGCATACTCGCGCTCGAAGGGTGCGCGAGTGGGCGCGATCCCTGCGGCGGCCGCGGCGGCGGCGGCGGCGCTGGCGCCTGACGCTTTGGGCGCATCGGGCGCATTGGCCACCTCGGGCGCAGTCTCGCGCTCGACCACGAATACCGCGTCGGGTGAATCGAACAGGCCGCGGTACTGCTCGAGCAGCGCCGTGCTGGAGAGCCCGGCGGCCTCAGCGGGGGGCGGCGCCCACTCGATCACCAGCTTCGCCACGGCCTGTTGCGCGGCCCAGGTATCGGTGCCGATGGCCGCCAGCATGTCGGGCGCGAGCTGCAAGGTGCGCTCGTACCCCGGCACGGCACGCGCCGCCGCGTCGTCGAAGCGGCGCAAGGCACCGCCGAACTGCGGGCAGCGCTTGATCGCCGCAAACCGCAAGCCGGGCAGGCGCACGTCGAGACCGAAGCGCGCGCTGCCATCCACCTTCGCCGGCACTTCGAGCCGTGGCGGATTGCGGCCGATCAGGCGGAATGCCTCAGGATCCTTGAGCGGCGGATCCGCTGGCGGTCGCCGCTGCGCCGCCGCGGCGGCGAGCTCCCCGTAGCCGAGCGAGCGGCCGCTGGCGGGGTCGATGACGCGACCGTCACGCGTCCGCAGGCGCTCCGCCGGCACGCCGAGCCGCGCCGCCGCCGCCTCGACCAGCATCATGCGGGTGGCCGCCGCTACCGGTCGCAGCACGTCCCAGGCGTCGACCGTGCTCGCACTGCTGACCGTGATGCCGAGGCCAAACGCATGCATCACGCCGCGGATCGCCGCCGTGCCGGCCTGGGCGAACGGCCGACCTTCGGTGTCGCCCAGCGGCTGGCCGCGACCGACGAAGCCGAAGTTGAAGTAGTCGCGGTCCACGGGCGTGAACTCGTAGCGCACCCGGGCCCAGTCCGCATCGAGCTCCTCGGCGAGGATCATCGCGATCGTCGTGACGATCGCCTGGCCCATCTCGGCGCGATGGATGCCGACGGTGACGAGCCCATCGGGTGCGATCCGGATCCACGGATTCAGCGCGGCCGCGCCGGGCGCCGCCGCGCCGAAGGCCTCGGTCGCATCGCCATCGTCGTGTCTGCGCCAGCCCCAGCCGACCAGCAGTGCGCCGCCGGCGGCCAGCCCGGAAACCAACATCGTCCTGCGCGAGATGCCCGACATGACGCCATTGCCCCATCCGACACGCCAAAAAGCAACCGCGATATGGCTTCGCGTATGCCTCGCGGATGACAGCCGCGTGCAAAACGGCTAGAACCCTTGGATGAGCACCCTCCTCCTCCGGCCCGCGCTTGCCGCCGCCCCGGCCGCTAACGCATTCGTGGCTGCATTCGTCGCCTTATCGGGACTGCTGGCACTTGCCGGCTGCGCCAACTCGCGGGTCGTCGCGACGCAGTCAGGGGCGTCGCCCGCAACGGACGCCCAGTTCTGTGTGGCGGCCCAGGCCGCCATCACCGGCTCGAAAGTGCCGACGCTCAATGCGATTTACGATGACTACCAGGCGTTCGTCGAATCGAAGCCCGCGCCCCGGCCGTTGACGACGCGCCAACTCGTCTGGTTCGAGGACGACACCCGGACTCGACCGAAGATGATCTCTTGCAAGATGAAGACGGCAGACCACATTCGCATCGAGTACGGTAGTGACCAGGTCGGCGAGGACACCAGTTGCGCGGCCGTCAACGCGCTAACGCTCGAGTCCGTACGCGCCTCGCTGACGCGCACCGAGCGCCAGCGAACGAAATTCGACGGCGGCCGTCGCGTGGTGTTCGATCCCGACACCGTCACGACCAGCGGCCCGTTGTGGCTCGAGCCTTTCGCGATGACCTACATCGCAGCGGATGGCGCGCTGCACGTGAAATCCAAGGGCATGAAGAACGACTGGCTCGACCCGAGACTCGCCAAGGCCGAGCCGCGCTTCAAAGGCACCCGCTACTGCCACCTGGTGGCGCCCGAGTACCTGCGGCGCGTCCTGCTCGGCGACGTGGTGCCGTGACCGCCGACCCCGCGATTGTCGACAAGACTTGGAGCTAGCCGGCGATCTGGCGGCGTACGAGCTTGTTGCCGCAGGACGTCGCTTGGACAGGCGTGAAAACCAAAGCGCATTTTGCAGCCACATGCGGCAAGCGCTGTTTTTAGGGCTGGGCTTCCAGCGTCAGGTATATTACTGTAATATACATTCGTGAACGACCTGTCGACAATCAAAGGGTTTGATTGGGACGAGGGAAACGCTCGAAAAAGCGAACGGCATGGTGTGTCGATGGCGTTGGCGGAGCAGGTGTTTTTCAATGCACCGCTTCTGTTGTTGGACGATATAGCGCACAGCCAGTCAGAGCCGCGCTTTCACGCATTGGGCAAGGCAGCAGAAGGCCGACGATTGCACATCAGCTTTACACTCAGAGACGATGGCCAGCTGATTCGCGTGATATCGGCTCGTGACATGAGCCGGAAGGAGCAAGCGATTTATGAACAAGCGTCTCAAGAAAATTCCTGAATTTGCCAGCGAAGCCGCCGAGCGGGCTTTCTGGGAAAGGAATGATTCGACCGCCTTTGTGAGTTGGAAAAAGGCCGTGCCGGCGACGATTGCGAATCTCAAGCCCTCGACGCAGACGATCTCGCTGCGGTTGCCGCAGCACCTGCTCGACTCGATCAAGACGGCCGCAAACTTGAGAGATGTGCCGTATCAGTCGTTGATCAAAGTGTGGCTGCAAGAAAAGTTGCACAGCTCCTGAACGGCCGGACCGCCCCTCCGCCCGGGAGTGTGGATCGTGCGCGCGCACGGCGCGCCGTGTCGTTCGCGGCTGCTTTCTCGGCGTGGTCAGTCCGTATCATTGCCGCGATCGCGGCGCCGAATATCGCGACGATGATGGTGGCGGTCGCGTCCGCACCGGCACCGGCACCGGCGGCGGACATGCCCGCCGGCATCGCCGATCCCGACCTGGCCATCGCCGACCCGATCTACCGCGACCCCGTGTTCTGGTGGCGCATGAGCTCCCTGCCCAAGGACGTCTACGAACCCGACGCCTATTTCTACTGGCCACCGGCCACTATCGCCGGTCGCCCCGCGGCCTGGCTGCCGGTCGCCGCAGCCGGACGCACCACACTGCCTGCCGCCGGCCTCGACGCCGCGGCCGCCTGGGCCGGCGCGCGCAAGACCAATGCGCTGATCATCATCCACCGGGGCAAGGTGCAACTCGAGCGCTATTGGAACGGGATGCAGCCGGACCAGCTCGCCAACGGCCGGGCACTCACTCGGAGCATCACGCCGATGCTGCTCGGCTTCGCGCTCGAGAGTGGCAAGCTCGCGCTCGACGATCCGCTCGGCAAGTTCATCACCGAGTGGCGCGACGATCCGCGTGGCCGCATCACCGTGCGCCAGCTGGCGCAGAACGTCTCGGGCCTCGAGGTGGCTCCGAGCCTGCCCGTCAGCGTGGTGTACGGCAACAAGGACCTCTATCTCGCCTACGGCGGCGACGTGGTGCGCGCGGCGATGAACTACCCGCAGGTATCGCCGCCCGGCTCGCGCTTCGAGGTGGCTCAGGAGAACACGCAGCTGCTCGCACTGGTGATCGAACGCGCCACCGGCAAGCCCGTGCAGACCCTGCTGTCGGAGCGCGTCTGGAAGCCGATCGGCGCAAGCGACGCGGCCTTCCAGTTCGACCGGCCCGGCGGCCACGCACGCGTGATGTGCTGCATGCGCGCGACCCCGCGCGACTGGGCGCGCGTCGGACAGTTGCTCGTGCAGGACGGACGCTGGGAAGGGCAGCAGATTCTCCCCGCAGGCTGGGTGAAGACGATGGCGACGCCCTCGGCGCGCAACCCGAACTTCGGCCTCGGCCTCTGGCTCGGCAGCCCCTACGTCGCGAAGCGCGCGTACTTCGAAGGCCAGCCGGGCGTGATCCCGCAGTCCGAACCCTTTCTCGCCGACGACGTGCGAATCATGGAGGGCGGGGGGTTTCGCACGATGTTCATCGTGCCGTCGAAACAGCTGGTGATCCTGCGGCATGGGCAGCAGGTGCCGGACTGGGACAATGCGGCATTGGTCAATGCGGTGCTGCGCAAGCGTTGAACACCGTTGGGACGTGGCCAGTTTGAGGATTGCCGCGCACAGTACGAAGAGGTCTACCTGCACGCCTACGAGAACGGGACGGAGGCGCGAGCTGGGCTCACGAAGCACTTCGAGCTCTACAATGCCCGGCGAACCCATCAATCGCACGACTATCGGACGCCGGACGCGGCGTACTTCTCCGAAGCGACGACGGCCATAGTGAAGCCACCGCTATCGCTTACTTTCCTTTGCTTGCACTGGCACTAGTCTCGCGCCCGTCAATCGAGACCTCTCGATCGCTGCCGCAAATGCTTCGTTCACGACCACTATGGTCGAAAACCCGCGAACTCGCTGAATAGGCACGCTCTGGTGCTCATCATCGTACTCAATGAAAATCGGTTCCCGCAATGAGCCGCGATATCTGCCACATCTCGAACAAACCTGAACGCCGCTCGCCAAAAGCGTTTCTTTCGCGATCGATACTCCAGGGCGCGCCTCTACTTCCAACACTTGAAAACCTGATTCTGTTTTTGCAGGTGTCGGCACGGCCAACAACTCACATCTGGCATTCCTGAATCGACTGATGCAGCCTTCGTCCATTAGGACTGACCAGTCGCTGCGCCACACAAACCCTGGCTCTAGAACTAACGGACTGCCCCGCAAAGGACCGAAGGCGGCTCCTGGCAACACTTCGATACCGACTTTGCCCGCAATAGCAATTCGATCTTCAATCGCGAGCCATTCATCGATAGGGATAGGCTGCGAACCTAGGTTCTGAAGAGGCAGAGGCAAAGCGCTCTTGCCAATGGACGGAAATTCAACTCCATCCGCGCCCCACGGGCCACAGGTCGGACAGACCACGAGAGGCATGCGAAGCTCCCGCGTCAGGCCGCGAAGAAACGGCGGCCTAATCTCCGGAGCACCATCGGTTCTAGACAATCGGTAGAAAATCGACATAGGTTTCCCGGCCGCGACGCATTCCGAGCAGTCTATTCCGAAGGCCTGTAGGCCTGACACACGTGGCCAAGTTGTCTCTGAACACGCGGTTGCTGGTGAACGACTTCTCGAGCGCCGGTGACACGAACCTCCCGGGAAGATTGGCACATCAGGCGAAGGTACTCGGCGAGTTGGCAGCCCTCCCCAGAGCAGCACTGGCGGTTCGCGACTATCCCGCCGACTGGCTGCTCCGCGTCGACTATCGAGCGCGTATATGACCAACCGGAGCACCCTCCCCGCCCCTCGCGCCCTGCCCCGCCGGCTGCTCACCAGCGCCGAGTTCTCAAAGCTCAAGGACGTCCCGGCCGAGACCGAGTAGTTCGCGAACATCGAGAGCCCCAGAACCCGCCGGATCCACAAGACCGACATCCGGGATTTCATGCTCTACACCGGGATCCGCGAGCCACTCGGGTTCCGGATCATCACCCGGGCGCACGTGATCGCCTACCGCGACGAACTCGCCCGCCGGGGCCTACAGGGCGCGACGATCCGCCGCAAGCTCGCGGCCGTCTCGTCGCTCTATGAGTACCTCTGCGACCGGAACGCCGTGCCGATGAACCCGGTCAAGGGCGTAACGCGGCCGAAGGTGGACACCTATGAGGGCAAGACCCCCGCCCTGTCCGATGCCCAGGTCCGGCACCTGCTCGAGGCGCCGAAGGGACAGACCCTAAGGGCCAAGCGGGACCGGGCGATAATTTCAATTCTGTTCTATCACGCACTGAGACGCGACTAACTCTGCAAGCTGATGGTCAAGGATGTGCACGAGCGCCGGGGCGTGAAGCACCTGCGCGTGCACGGCAAAGGCGCCCAGGTCCGTCATCTCCCGTTGCATCCCGGTAGCCAGGAGCGGATTGACGAGTACCTGCAGGCCGCTGGACACGGCGGTATCCCTTCCGCGCCCCTCTTCAAGCCGATCCGGAACAACCGGCGGGGCACGACGGAGACGGCCCTGACGACGGACGGCGTCTATCAGCTGATCAAGATTTACGGAAAGCAGATCGGCGTTTCCGTGGACCGGTTCGGGCCGCATTCAGCCCGGGCAACCGCCGCCACGAACGCTTTGGATGCCGGCGCCGATATAGCGAAGGTCCAAGAGTGGCTGGGCCACGCAAACATCAGCACAACGCGGGTCTACGACCACCGCAAGTCGCGGCCCGAAGACTCGCCGACGTTTGAGGTGAAGGATTGATGCAGCACCCGTCGACTTCGCTCCGGTTGCGACTGATAACGTCCTTCATAATTCACGACATTGGTGGCGACTTGTGTGACGGCGCACACTATTAGTCGCGGCCCCTTACGATCTAAATGGCATATCTGACTACCGCGCACCGATCAGTAAGTCCTCGCGGGCGGCGTCCACGATGTCCGTTGCGAAGATGGCCACATCATTGACTACGAGGATCCGCTCGGCTCAAGCGGCCAACAGAATTACCAGGCGCCGATTAGCCCCGGTGATGCGTAGCATGGCTCGCAGGACTAGTTCAGCGTTTTGCTGCTCGGCACCGCAGCTGCATCAAACAGGTTCGTCCATCCGCCTGGGCACTCGGAATCGAGGTACGCATTTACGGAAGCGAACATCCTCTCATCACCCAAATTCGCCTTTCGCGATTCGACCAGAATCAGACCCTGCCGTCGGAGCTGACGTATCTTTCGAGTCACCGGACAACGCAATTTATCAAGCCGACTGCTTTGGGGTGCGTCGCGGACGCTTACCATGGTCGCGAATTGCGATTCGATGAGATTCAGTATCATGGCTTCAGTCGCCTCTGGCTTCCCCTTCTCTAGCGCGTCATGTAGTAGCGCATAGTTCGTTAGCTCTACCAATACGCCCTCAAGCCGCCGAAATCGCGCGTCTCGACTTTCCAATACGTCTCCCAGGATAAAGCCGCAAGCGCCCATGAGGACGAATGCAATCGCAAGAATCCAGCGCTTTCTCTGCATGATAAGCATCACCATTCCGCGTGCAAACACCAAGGGAATATAAGGCCATTTTGCTGTCCCCAACTATTGTCTGCGCCCCAAGGTCGGCCCTTGCGCTCGCGCCTTGTCCCTCCTTCCGTCGCCATTTACCTGTTTACTCTCCTATTGAGACTTGCATAAATGACTCGCAACTTTCCCGCGTTCCCTCGGTCCAAGATGATGTGTAATCTTGGTCGGAGTGGATATGAGCAAGTCAGAGAAG
>JAYTNX010000273.1:0-3939 GCA_043748075.1 Pseudomonadota bacterium | reverse complement strand
AACAACACGCACGCCAACTGGCAGTGGCGCGACGACCAGCAGCTCGGCCTGCAGCTCGGCCTGCGGCGCGTCGTGGGTACGTTCGATGACCAGCGGTTGCGTGGCACGTCGCTGCTGGTCGGCGGTGACTACCGTCTCGACCTGCCGTGGCGCGCCTTTGGCCGCGCGCTCGACCTCGGCCTGCATGGTGCGCGCCTCGCGTCGCGGGAGGCCGGCGTGGTGCGGCGCACGCTGGGCCTCGATTTCGGCATCACGCCCGCCACCAACGTCTGGCTGTCCGTGGGCTACAACGTCGCCGGATTCGACGACGCGGATTTCGGCGCCACCCGCCACACCTCCCGCGGCCCCTACATTGCGGTGCGGATCAAGGCGGATCAGGACACTTTCAAGGATTTGCGGCTCGACAGCCTGCGCGCGCCACGCTAGCGTCGCGCTCCTCATGCAGGACTACGACGAGATCTTCGGCGCCGAAGGGCCGCTGGCACGTTCGCTTCCCGGCTTCACCTCGCGGCCCTCGCAGATGGAGATGGCCGGGCGTGTCGCGCAGGCGCTGCAGGAGCGCAGCAACCTGTTGGTCGAGGCCGGCACCGGCACCGGCAAGACCTTCGCCTACCTCGTGCCCGCGCTGCTCTCCAACTCCCGCGTGCTGATCTCCACCGGCACGCGCACCCTGCAGGACCAGCTCTACGCCAAGGACGTGCCGCTGGTCGCTGCCGCGCTCGGCGCGCCGGCGCGGATCGCGCTGCTCAAGGGCCGCTCGAACTACCTCTGTCGCCATCGTCTCGCGCGCCTCACTGCGCAGCGCGGCCTCGAGGGGTTCGCGCCGCGCGACGCACTAGGCACGCGGCTCGAGTCCTGGGCGCAGGTCACGAAGACCGGCGACCTGGCCGAGGTGCCGGGCCTCGCCGAAGGGCATCCGCTCTGGCCGCAGGTGACTTCGACTCGCGAGAACTGTCTCGGCCAGCGCTGCGACGAGTACGCGCGCTGTCACGTCGTGGCCGCACGCCGTGACGCGCAGGAAGCCGACGTGGTGGTGGTCAACCACCACCTGCTGCTCGCCGACCTGGCACTGAAGGAAGACGGCTTCGGCGACCTGCTCGGCACCAGCGACGCGATCATCCTCGACGAGGCGCACCAGCTGCCCGATCTCGCGACCGAGTTCTTCGGCGAGCGCCTCGGCAGCCGCCAGGTCGAGAACCTGCTGGCCGACTGCCGTGCCGCGCTGCCGCGGGCCGGGCTTGCGCCGGCCGGCTTCGCGCCGCTGCTGAAGGGTGTCGAGGCCGCGGTCAGCGCGCTGCTCGGCGTGTTGCCGCGCGGCCTGCCGCCGGTGCGCTGGGAAGACAGCGGCGCCGATCTCGAATCCTTTTCGCTCGGGCTCGCCGCCGCGCTACGCAGCCTCGGCTCGGCGCTCGAGGCCGTCGCGCAGGAGGCCGAGGTGGTACAGGCCGCGGAGCGCTCCGCCGAGCTCGGTGCGGCGCTCGAACGCATCGCACTCTGCGGCGAGGAGGAGGGCGCGCGCACTGTCGAATCCACTGGCCGCAGTTTCTCGCTGGGCCTGCTGCCGTTCGACATCGCGCCGCGCTTCGCCGCACTGATCACTGCACGCCGCGCCGCCTGGGTGTTCACCTCGGCCACTCTGTCCGTCGGCGACGACTTCTCGCACTTCGCCACGCGACTCGGGCTGCAGGGCGCGCCGACGTTGCGTATTCCGAGCCCGTTCGATTACGAAGCGCAGGCACTGCTTTACCTGCCCCCCGGCATGCCCGACCCCTCGAGCCCCGCCTTCGTCGAGGCGGTGATCGACGCCAGCATCCCGCTGCTCGATGCCGCGGGCGGCGGCGCTTTCCTGCTGTTCACCAGCCACCGTGCGCTCGCGCGTGCTGCGGCGCTGTTGCGCGAGCGCTGGGAGTGGGCCGGGGACCTGCCGGTGCTGGTGCAGGGTGAGAGCCCACGCGAGCGGCTGCTGCAGCAGTTTCGACAGCACGGCAACGCGGTGCTGCTCGGCACGTCCAGTTTCTGGGAGGGCGTCGATGTCAAGGGCGGGGCGCTGCGCCTCGTCATCATCGAGAAGCTGCCGTTCGCCTCGCCCGAAGATCCACTGGTCAAGTCGCGCATCGAGTTCCTGCGTCGCCACGGCGGCAATCCGTTCAAGGAATACCAGCTGCCCGAGGCGGTGCTGGCGCTGAAGCAAGGCTTTGGCCGCCTGATCCGCAGCGAGGACGATCGCGGCCTGGTCGCGATCTGCGACCCGCGCCTGGTCGACAAGAGCTACGGGCGGATCTTCCGCGCCAGTCTGCCGACCATGCCCTGGACTCGCGACGCCGGCGACGCGACGCGGTTCCTTGGTGCGCTGGCGCCGCGCGTCGCGCCGGTCGCGGCGGCGCCGCGCAGATGATCACCGGCGGCGCCGCGCAATGAAGCTGCTGGCGATCGAGACCTCGACCGAGGCCTGCTCCGCAGCGCTGTGCGTGGGCGACGCGCTCGCGTGGCGCCACGAGGAGCGGGCGCGTGGTCACGCTGAGCGCATCCTGCCAATGGTCGACGAATTGCTGGGCGATGCGGGCCTCGCGCTCGCGGCGCTCGATGCGATCGCCTTCGGCCGTGGTCCCGGTGGCTTCACCGGGCTGCGGCTCGCCGCCAGTCTGGTGCAGGGTCTCGCGTTTGGCGCTGGCCTGAGAGTCGTGCCCATCTCGACGCTGGCTGCCGTGGCGCAGGCCGCACTCGAGCTCGACCCCGATGCTGCGGGTGTGCTGGTCTGCAACGACGCACGCATGCACGAGGTCTACTGGGCCGGGTTCATGCGCGACGAGGCCGGGTTGGCCGTCGCGGCCTCGCCGGAGCGGGTTGGGCCGCCGGCGCAGGTGCGGATGCCGGAGGCGCTGTCGGGTTGCGTCGTGGTCGGCGCCGGTCGCGGATTCGCGGTGTACCCCGAAATCGCCGCCCGGATGGGCGCGCTCCGAACGGTTCACGACTCCCTGCTGCCGTCGGCGATGGCCGTCGTCCGGCTCGCCGTGCCTGAGCTGCGTGCCGGGCGCACGGTCGCGCCCGAGGCCGCATTGCCGATTTATGTCCGCGACGACGTCGCGCGCCCTGCGGGCGCGCGCTGAATTTCACGGCCTCGCCGCGGCGGCGTGTGCGGTCATCATTCTGCAATACACTCGGCCTGTAATACGCGCGTCAACAAGGAACCGGTGTACATGGCGGGCAAACAGATCCTGGTCATCGAAGACGAGCGTCCGATACGCGAAATGATCGCGTTCGGGCTGCGCCGTGCGGGCTTCGAGGTGCGCGAAGCCGAGGACTGTCGCAGTGCGCGCGCCGAGCTCGCCGACCGACGCCCGGACCTTTTGCTGGTCGACTGGATGCTGCCCGACATGAGCGGCCTCGAGCTCACGCGCCAGCTCAAGCGCGATCGCGACACGCGCGAGCTGCCGATCATCCTGTTGACGGCGCGCGCCGAGGAACCCGACAAGGTCTCCGGCCTCGAGGGCGGGGCCGATGACTACGTCACCAAGCCGTTCTCGCCGCGCGAGCTGGTCGCACGGATCAATGCGGTGCTGCGCCGTGCCGCGCCGCAGGGCTCGGGCGAGGCGATCGACTTCGAGGGGCTGCGTCTCGACCAGGCCAGCCACCGCGTACTGGCCGGGGAGCGTCCCGTCGCGCTGGGCCCAACCGAGTACCGGATGCTCGAGTTCTTCATGACGCACCCGGAGCGGGTCTATTCGCGCGAGCAGCTGCTCGATCGCGTCTGGGGCGGCAATGTCTATGTCGAGGAGCGCACCATCGACGTGCACATCCGCCGCCTGCGCAAGGCGCTGGAGGAATTCGGGTACGATCGCCTGATCCAGACCGTACGCGGAGCCGGCTACCGGTTCTCGACGCGGCTGGAGTGAGTCGCGGCGGTGACGCCGGGAGGCAGGACGGTCGATGAACGTGGCC
>JAYTNX010000272.1:0-2714 GCA_043748075.1 Pseudomonadota bacterium | reverse complement strand
GTGCGATTCCGGCGTCGCTCCGACGCGAGGGGCTGTGGCTCGCCGCCCAGGCCGCACGGATTCGCGAACCGACGCTCGCGACCTGGCTCGGCGCGCGCGAGGATCTCGGCCTCGATGCCGGCGATCTGCCGGCCTGGTGCGCAGTCGGGCGGCTCGCGCTCACCGAGGAAGGCCAGTTGCGCAAGACCTTGAATTCGCGCAACGGCGTGCCCGCCAGCGCCAAGCCGCTGCGGGACCGGGCGCTGGCCTGGCTGTCGAATCTCGGGGCGCTGCCGCGCGCGGTCGAACGGCTGGACGCGCTGCGCCGGCTGCCACCGATCGAGTTCGAGCCAGCCGATGCGATGGTGCTCGAGTCGCTGATCACCCTGCTGCGCTATGCAGCGGGGCAGCTGGAGCTGCTGTTCCGTGAGGTTCGGCGGGTCGACTACGTCGCGATTGCGGCGGCGGCGCGTACCGCGCTCCGTGACGACGCGGCCGGCACCGAGTTGACGATCCATCAGGGCGAGCAGTTGTGGCACCTGCTGGTCGACGAGTTCCAGGATACGTCTCTCGAGCAGTTCGAGCTCCTCGAAGCGTTGACGCGCGACTGGGTGCGGGGCGATGGGCGCAGCCTGTTCCTGGTCGGCGACCCCATGCAGTCGATCTACCAGTTCCGCGAGGCCGAGGTCGGCCTGTTCCTGCGGGCCCGGGATTCGGGGATCGGGCGTCTCGCGCTAGAGCCGCTGGCGCTCACGCGCAACTTTCGCTCGGATGCGACGATCGTCGATTTCGTCAACCGCAGTTTCGCCGCCGTCTTCCCGGCGCAGGACGACCCGCGCGAGGCGGCCGTCCGCTATCTCGCCTGCGAGGCCGCTACCGGGCGCGTGGCCGACGTCCGGCCGCGCGTGCGCCTGCGCCACCTCGCGTCGATCGACGCGCAGGCCGAGGCCACGGCCGTGGTGGAGATCGTGCGTGGCCTGCGTGCCGAAGCTGCGGGGGTCTCGATTGCGGTGCTGGTTGCGGCGCGCTCCCACGCGACTCCGATCGCACGCGCACTGCGCAATGGCGGGATCGCGGTGCAGGGCGTGGATCTGATTCCGCTCGGTGACGTGCCGGCCGTGCAGGACCTGATGTCGTTGACGCGCGCACTGCTCGATCCGGTGGATCGGACCGCCTGGCTCGCCGTGCTGCGCGCGCCGTGGTGCGGGCTGCGACTGTCCGAACTTTCGGCGCTTTTCGAAGGCGCCCCGCAGGCAACGCTGTCGGAGCTGCTCGGTGACGAGGATCGCACGCGAGGGTTGTCCGCCGACGTGCTGGCCCGCCTGGGACACGTCGGGGCGGCGATCGACTCGGCGCGGGCGCAACTCGGCCGCGCGCCGCTCGCCGCCGTCGTCGAGACGGCCTGGCTCGAACTGGGCGGCGCCGTCGTCTACCCGGAGCCGGCCGCGGCCCTCGACGCGCGGCGATTCCTCGACGCCTTCGCGGAACGCGAGCAGTCCGGTGAGTGGGACGGCGTGGGCGACCTCGCGCTGCTGGTCGCGCGCTTGTTCGCTGCCAGCGATACCGACGCCGCCGAGGCGGTGCAGGTGATGACGATCCATCGCGCCAAGGGTCTGGAGTTCGACGCCGTGATCCTGCCATCCCTGGGCCGCGGTCCGCGCCGCGACGACGAGCGTTTGCTGAACTACGTCGAATGGCCGGACGAGCGGGGCGAGGCGCAGCTGCTGCTGGCACCGATCCGTGCGCCCGAATCCGACGAGCCGTCGCCGCTGGGCGCATGGATCCGCGCGCTGCAGGCGAGCCGGCGCGAGCGCGAGCGTGTGCGCTTGTTGTACGTCGCGGCCACCCGGGCTCGCACGGCGCTCTACCTGCTGGGGTCGCTGGACGCGAGCGCGCGCAGCGGCGTGCCGATGCCGCGCACCGGTTCGTTGCTGGCTAGTCTGTGGCCCGCGGTCGGATTCGCTTTCCCTTCGATCGCGGAGCACGGGGATGCGCCATTGGCCTCTGACCCGGCCGACGCGGCACCCGCCCTGTCGATGCGGGTCATCGCACCCTGGCGTCGCCCCGCGCTGGCCGCACGCGTGCGCGGCGCGGGCACGCTGGCGGTGTCGAGTGCCGAGTTGCCGGACGCGAGCGAGAGGTCGCTACTCGCCCCGCCGTTGACCCGGCACGTCGGCGTGGTCGTGCATGAGGAACTGTGTCGGCTGCCGGGGCGCGAGCCTTCGTCGACGGTTGCCGACGCGGCCGTCGACCTCGCGCGCTGGCGGCGGCTGCTCGCGGCGCAGGGGGTCGGCACGGCGGACCTCGACGCCCTGGTGGCGCGGGTCGGCGAGGTACTCGGACGCGTGCGTGCGGATCCGCAGGGTCGCTGGCTGCTCGATCCGCGGCATCGCGGCGGCACGGAGGCCATCGCGCTCAGTGGCCTGTACGACGGGCGCTTCACCAGCGTGCGGATCGACCGCAGCTTCATCGACGAGCAGGGGCAGCGATGGCTGGTCGACTATCGGGTGAGCCCGCACGAGGGCGGTGACGTCGAGGCGTTCCTCGCGGCAGAACTGCGCGACCGCGAGCCGCGACTGCGGCGCTACGCGGCGCTCGCGTCGGCACTCGGACCCGAGCCCGTGCGCGTGGCCTTGGACTTTCCGCTGCTGCCGCGCTTGGTGGAGTGCCCGTTGCGGCGCTGAGACGCGGCGGCGCGGTTCAGAACGTGGCTTCCTGCGCGAACGGCCGGCGTC
>JAYTNX010000271.1:0-17458 GCA_043748075.1 Pseudomonadota bacterium | reverse complement strand
CCACCGCCACCGCCACCGCCACCGCCACCGCCACCGCCACCGCCACCGCCACCGCCACCGCCACCGCCACCGCCGCCACTGCCGCCGTCGCTACTGCCGCGGTCAAAGGCACTCCCGCCGCCGCCGTTGCAGCCGTCACGGCCCAGGGCCCCGCCGCTGTCGCCACCCCCTCCCTTTCCGTTCAATCCACCGGCCTGCAGCGCAGCGTCCGCGTGCCGCGGCTCGGTTGCCCCGGGCGGCTCGACGCCCCGCGCGCGTCGCGCGAACGCCGCGCGCCGCTCGGCCACCTGCATCGCATGACGCAGAGCGCCGCCGAGACGTTCCGGCGTCAGCAGCGCGCGCGGCAGATAGTCCTCCGCGCCATTGCGCAGCGCGCTGACCGCCGTCAGCTCGTTGCCCTGTTCGGCGATCGCGACGATCACCGGACGGTCCGATGCCGGCCGCAACTGGCGCAGCTGCGCCAGCCCCGCGCAATCCGGATCTTCGGGGCTGCCGCCGAACGAGGCATGCAACAGCAGCACGTCGCAACCGTGCTCGGGCACGAGGGCGCCCGTGGCATCCTGGAGTGCGGCGAAGTCCGCGGTGTGAAGCTCGCTGTAAGGGCGCACCGTGCCCACGTAGCGCTCGAGCCAGGTGGCGAACTCCGCGTCGTCGCTCGCGATCGTGATGCGCTCGCCCATCGCGGTGCTATTCGATCTGGAACCGCATGCGCAGGCGCGCGCGCTGGTCGACCGCGATGCCATCGCGCTGCACCGGTTCGAAGCGCCACTTGTTCAACGCCTCGACCGCGGCGATGTCGAACACAGACGCTGGCTGCGAGCCTGTCACGCGAATGTCGCTGACGCCGCCCTGCGCGGTGACCGTGAACTCGAGGTCCACCCAGCCCGCGACGTTGTTCGCCTTGGCGTCACGCGGATAGTTCGGCTCCACCGTGCGGATGCGCTTGAGCGCGCCCGCGCCGACGATCTGCGCACGCTGCTGCAGCTTGTCGCGCGCGGCGATCATGTCGGCGTTCACCGCCGCCACCTCGCTCGCCGCGGTGCCGACGCTTTCCGCTTCGCCAATCCAGCGCTGCGCCGCGGCGAAGTCGCTGCGGCCGATCGCATCACGCGCTTCGCCCAGCATCGCGCGGCCGAGCGGCGGGCGCAGCGAGGCCACGGTCGGGCTGTTCGGGTCCGACTGCAGCAGGGTCGTGAAATAGCTCTTCGCGCTGTCGTTCGCCGGCTCCAGCAGGCGGCCCTGGCCGATGCGCTGCGCCACCAGCGCAGACAGGCGGCCCGCCTCGGCCGTGCGCGTGTTCGTCTGCGCCGTTGCGAGCTGCGCGCGCAGCGGCTCGAGGTCGCTCGCCGCCACGCCGAGATCGCTGGCGCTGCGGATCGCGCGATTCGCGGCGGCCGCGTCGCCACGCCCCGTCGCCGCACGGGCCTCCACCAGTGCGCGGTTCGCCAGCTGCTCCGCGAGTCGCAGCACGCCCGGGTCGCGCGGCGCGAGTGCCCGCGCGCTTTCCAGATAGAAGCGCGCGTTGTCGCTCGCCGGTTCGGTGAGGCTGCCGCTGCGCAGCCGCTCACCCGAGAGCCGCAGCAGGTCTCGCACCCGCTCGTTCACCTGCTGCGCCTCCAGCGAGCGCCGCGCCTCGGCGACGAGCCCGGCGCCGGACGGCGAGTTGCCCTCGCCGGAGCTGCCGAGCACGGCCAGTGCCTTGCCGAGGTCGCCCGACGCGGCCGCGGCCCGCGCCTTCGTCAACAGCAGGCGCTCGCGCTCCTTGCCGAGCTGGGTGGACAGGAAGGCGATACGCACGTTGTCCGGCTGCAGCGCCTTGGCCAAGTCGATGTCGCGCCCCGCATCGTCGAGCTTGCCCTCGAGGATCGCCTTCTCGGCGAGACCGAGCAGCGCGTTGACCACTTTGTCGAGACCGGTCGTGGCCTGCGCCTGGCCGGGAACCTTCGCGAGCACCTGCTTGAACAGATCAGCGGCGCCGCGCCCCTTCGGCAGCACCAGCTCGCCGCGTGCGTACGCTTTTTCGGCCTGGTCGAGCAGCGTCTGTGTGGCCGCATCGAGCGGTTTCGCAGCGGCCGCCGGGGTGGCCCCGGCACCGGTCGCGCCCGTCACCGTCGTGCCCGCTGCGCCGGGCGTCGCCGCCGCATCGGGCCCCGTCTCTCGCAGTGCGAACCACAACAGTGCCGCGACGGCGAGCGCGCCCATGGCGGCGTAGGCCGCCACCGGGATCGGCGGCCGCGACCCTCCCGGCGTGCGGGTACGAGCCTGGGGCGCCGAAGCCGCGCTACCCGCCGCGCCGCCGCCCAGCGCCGCCGACTTGCGGATCGTCGCGTGTTCCTCGTCGTGGCGCCGCAGCGCCGCCTCGACGAACAGGCGCACCCGCTGCGCCGACAGCGGCTTGTGCAGGAAGCGATAGACGTCGCCGCTGGTGATCTGCGCCGCGAGCTGACCCTGGTGCGCCGCGCCACCCGCGACCACGAGCACGAGGTCCGGGAACTGCTGGCGCAGCCGCGACGTCAATTCCACGATGGAGCCGGGGACCGTGGATGCATCGATGAGTGCGACGCCGCACCGGCCGGACATCACGCCTTCCGCAAGCTCCGACTCCCCCGTGCAGAGGGTGATGGCATGGTCCGACGTGACCACGTCCTCGAGCGTGTCGAGCAGCGAGTCGTCCTGCGACAGCACGGCGAGGCCGATGCCGGCGCCGACTCCCGCGCCCGGCATGTTCGAGGTCGCCGAAACGTCGTCGGGTGAGAATGTCAGAGCACGATTCTCCAAGGCCGGACTCCAGCACGCTCGAGCGGCACGCAAGCAGTTGCCGGGAGCGCGCTTAGTCTAGGCGTTGTACCGGCTTGGCGGGACGGATTCTGTGATGCGATACCACTGGGTGCGCCTGTGTGCGGCCAGATGGCGCAAGCTTCCAAAACGAGAACGAGGTCTCACTCGAGTCCATGCGCGCATTTTTCCGCCGGTTCCCTGCGCAGTTCGTGGCTGCCCTCGTCGTCGGCGCCTGCGCGGCCAGCGTGCTGGCGCTGTGGGCCGCCGATGCCTGGTTGGCCGACCTCCTCGTGCATTTTCGCGTTCAATACTTGGTCATAGGCCTGGTCGCCGCGCCCTGGTTCGCGTGGCGTCGGCGGTGGCCACTCGCCGCCGCGGCCCTCGTTGCGATCGCGCTGAACGCGGGGCCGGTCGTCGCGGTGTTGCGCCTGTCCTCCACCGCGGTGACCGCGCCGCGGGATGGCGTTCCGCTGCGCATCGCGTCCGCCAACGTGTTCTTCCTGAATCGCTCGTACGCGGCCGTGATCGCCTGGGCCAGGGCCGCGCAGCCCGACGTACTGTTGTTGCTCGAGGTCACCGCCGAATGGCGCCGCGCGCTCGCGCCGCTCGAGGCCCAATACCCCTGGCACCGCTACGCCACCGACCGCGGCCACCACGGCTTGCTGCTTCTGTCTCGCTGGCCGCTCAGCGACGTCGTCACGCACCCCACGGACCAGCCCACCCTGCGCCCCGTCGTGTTCGCCACCGTGACCCGACAGGGCGTGCCGCTGCGCCTGGCCGCCATGCATGCCACCTGGCCCCTGCGGCCGCGCGAGTCGCGCCAGCGCGCTCGCGACCTCGCGGCGCTGGCTGCGGCGGCCGCCCACCGCGGGCCGCTACCGTTCGTCGGCCTCGGCGACCTGAACATCAGCCCGTTCTCGCCGCATTTCCACGCCCTGCTGCACGACGGCGGACTGCGCAGTGCCTCGGCCGGTCGGGGCTGGCAGCCGACCTGGCCGGCGATGTTCCCGCCGCTGGGCATCCAGATCGACCATGCTCTCGTGTCACCGGAGGTGCGCGTCCAGGCCTTCGAGCGTGGCTCGAGCAATGGTTCGGACCATCGACCGATCGTCGTTGATGTCATAATCCGGTCAAGAATCCCAGAACTAGATCTCCAATGAAACAATATACCCATTTCCTGGCCCTGCTGTGCCTGATCCTTTTGGCCCCGCGCGCCCTGGTTCCGACCGCCGCGGCCGAAGACGTCACCGGCGCCCAGCGCCGCGCGGCCGCCGAGTACCTCGCCGCCGTCGCCAGTGGCAGCGCCCAGTCGATCGCCTATGCCATCCACCCCGACGAGCTCGACCGCCTGCGCCGCGGCCTGCTCGCCGTGCTGCGTGACGAGGCCGCCCGCGGCGACGCCAGCCGCCGCACGCGCCTGTTCGGGTCTCTCGCCACCCTCCCGGAGGTCGAGCGCCTCACCAGCCTGAACTTCTTCCAGGGCATCGCCCGCCGCGGCATCCTCGCCCGCCGCCGACCCTACGAGGAGCTCAAGGGCCTGACCGCCGTCCGCGACGGCAACCTCATCCACGTCGTCGTGAAGGGCGTGCAGCCCAAGGACCGCGGCAAGACCCAGGTCGTCGAGGTCGTCTCCCTGCTGCCGTACGGCAAGGACTGGAAAGCCGCGATCCCGAGCGACATCGAGGCGCAGATCGAAGACCTGATGGAAGGGCGCGGCGCGGCCACGGGCGTCAACGCCGGGTCACTCCCTAGCGCTGCCAATGGTGCAGGGCAGGGCGGTGGCGTCACGGTCGCCGGCGCCGGTGCCGGTGCCGCCGCGGGCAATGCCGCGCCTGTCGCCGGTGAACGCAATTCACCCGAGATCCTGGCGTTGATCGCCGCGGCCGAGAAAGCGCTGATCGACGGCCGCTGCGACGACTACTACAAGGACCACCTCAGCCCGACGTTTCGCAAGACCCTGTCGAGCAAGATGCTCGGCGCATTGATCAGCGGCTGCCGCAATGGCCTCGCGAACCGCGAGCTCTTGATCGCCGCGCTGCGCATCGTGCGCCGCCTGCCGCCGCGCTACGAATACGACACCACCCGCGCCAGCTACGACGTCTCCGGCCAGGGCCTGCCATTCGACCAGTACGTACTCGAGAAGATCGACGGACGGTGGTACATCGCCGAGTAGGCGCGGCCTGCGATACCTGCCTTGCAACCGCATCGATCGAACACGCGCACGAGCGCGCTGTAGTCCTGCGCCCACATCCGATATCGCCCCACTCCGATCCCGCGCAGCCCGCGCGAAGCCGATGCTCTCGCCCTGCAGCGTCTGCCATCCAGCATGACGCGAATCCGACGCGAGACTGCAGCCGTTGCAGTCCGTCAAAGCGCCACGAGGAGGGCACCATGAAGAAGACACTGACGATCATTGCCACCGGCTGCGTACTGGCATTGAGTGCGGTCGGCTGCTCGAAGACCGAGAGCCAGGCCGATGCGGTCGAGAACACCGCCGACGCCGTTCGCGAGCAGACCGAGGAGAAGGCCGACGCCATGGAAGACCAGGCCGACAAGCTGGACACCAAGGTCGACGGCATGGATGCGCCTGCCGAACAGGCCCTGGAGAACAAGGCCGAGGCCGTCCGCAAGGAAGGCGAAGCCAAGGCCGACGCGATCGAAGACAAGGCCGACGCGGTCCGCGAAGCGGGTAAATGACGCGACCTTGACCGGGCGCCCGTTCGGGCGCTGCGTCGACAGCCCGGTGCGATTCCCCCGTCGCGCCGGGCTGTCGACGTGAGGCTGTCTCGCCCGTCCTGCAGCGGAGGCGGATAATAAAAGTACCATTTCCGAAGATATGGTGCTATTAATATCCGGGATGACGATTTCCCGCGACACTGAACGTGCCCTGGCAGTGTTTCGAAAGAATGGCGGCGTGCTTCGAACAGGCGTGGCACTCGCTCAGGGCATCCACTCTGAATCGCTGTATCGACTCGTCGAAGACGGCACCTTGATTCGTCTGGCCCGCGGTCTGTACCGTCTTGCATCTGCGAGCGAGTTCAGCGACCCCGATCTGGCCGTCGTGGCGGCCAAAGCGCCCAGCGCGGTCGTTTGCCTGATATCAGCACTCGCTTTCCACGGTGTCACGACGCAGGTGCCACATGTGGTCCACATCGCCGTGCCACGAGGAAAGTATGCGGGGCTTCGCCTGCGTACGCCGCCCGTGAAGGTCTATCGCTACGATGCCGCGACGTTCGATCGCGGCGTTGAGACGCATGCGGTCGACGGAACGCCGCTACGCGTTTACAGCGTGTCGCGCACTCTCGTGGATTGCTTCAAGTACCGCAACAAGATCGGACTGGATATCGCGGTGGAAGCGCTGCGGCTTGCGAGGAAACGGAATCGGATCCGGAACCGGGACATCCTGCCGATTGCTCGAATGCTGCGACAAGAGCAAGTGATGGGTCCGTATCTCGAGGCTGTGGTGTGAGGGCGCAAAAGAACGAAGTGGCCTCGGTACTGGCCCGACTGCGGAACCTTTGATGCGAACAGCATGCAGCTGGAACCCATCACCGAAAGTGCCGACTACCGCGGCACCCGCATTCGCCTGCAGGCGAGGATGAACAATGTACGACAGACGGTTCAAATTGACGTCGGTGTGGGAGACGCCGTACATCCACGACCGCAATGGATCCAGTATCCACTCCTCCTGGGCGGGCCTGCCATCAGACTCAAGGCGTACCCGGTAGAGGCAGCGATAGCCGAGAAATTGCAGGCGATGGTCGAACTCGACCTTCGAACGCCGCGCGACGCCATTTCCCATGGAATCTCTAGCCGCTCTGACCAGCGCATTTCATGGAGACGATGCTCACGCCCGGCAGTGGGATGCGTTCGTAAGGCGCATCGGTGACGAGATTCTGGTCGGTCGATTGGCGTCTGTCGTACTCGCAATCGCAGAGTTCGCGATGCCGGCCGTGGCGGCGGCGCGCCCGCGTCAGCGAATAGTGTTCCGTCTGCGCATACGGGATCGCCGCGATCCGTCCATCCCCGATCTGCAGCACCGTCGCACCCGGAAACGTCAACAGGATTGGCGAGTGAGTCGCGATGATGAACTGCGCGATCTTCGTGCGCGTCAGGTCGTGCAGCACCCGCAGGAACGCCAGCTGCCGCGCCGGCGACAACGCCGCTTCCGGTTCGTCCAGCAGGTACACCCCGTCCTCGAAGCGGTGCTGGAACAGCGCGAGGAACGCCTCGCCATGCGACAGCGAATTCAACGGCTGCCCGCCATAGGCGTGGAAGCTGCTGCCCACCTGCTCCAGATACGCCGCGAAGTTGAAGAACGTCTCGCTGCGCAGGTAGAAGCCGTCCGTCACCCGCTGCCGCCAGCCGAGCCGCAGCGCGCGCCCGAGCACATGCCCCTCCGCGCCTTCTGCAAACGAACTGTCGCGCGACCCGCCCTGCGCGCCGAACCCGCAGGCCCAGGCGATCGCCTCCAGCAACGACGATTTGCCCGAGCCGTTCTCGCCCACCAGGAAGGTGATCGGCGAGGTCAGCTTCAGCTCCCCCAGCCCGAACTCGAACAGCGGCAGCGTGAACGGGTGGATGCCGGGTTGAATGCGGTCTTCCCGCAAGGCGATCTGCGTCAGGAAAGGGCTGCCCCTCACGCCGGATCTCACGCCGGACGACGTCAGGGATTTCGCATTTCGGCGTGTCATGCAGTGCTACCGCAGCGCGTACCACGCGCCGCGCCCCGAACTGTGCGCACGGAGATGGCCGCGAGCGACCAGTTCCCTGAAGTGGGATTTCAAGGTGTTCCGACTGCTGCCTGTGAGTCGCATCGCCTCGGCCATCGGCACCCGACCATGCTCGCGCGCGAACTCCACGATCCGCAGCGACAGCGCGGGAAGAGTTGCGAGGACCTGTTGTTCGCGTTCGAGCTTGCGGTTCAGCCGCCGCATCTGTTCTGCCAGCGCGCGTAGAAAATAGGTGAGCCACGGTTGCCAGTCCGGCGTCGGTGTGCGGATCGTTCCCTGCGTTCGTCGCAGGCTCAGGTAGCAATCCTCCTTGCTTTGTTCGACAACGCTTTCGAGAGAACCGTACGGCGCATACGCGTATCCCGCCTGGAGCAGCAGCAAGGGATGCAGACGCTCTGCCTCACTCACGTCGTTGAACCATGCCACCAGCTCGGACATCAGCCGGGGCGTATCGAACGGCGCCGCCGTCTCGAACACCACGCCGACCTGTCGGCCGTTCTCATCGAATGCCTCCACGCGGTTGGGGGCAGTCTTGTAGTGACCACGGTGCCGCGCGTCCTTGTCGCTGTGGCCGAAAAGGTCGCGGTGCGTTTGTCGGATAGGGTTCTCCGTCAAAGCCAGGTCCTGCCACGACGAGAACACCAGCTCCATCACCTTGGCGTAGCCTGCGACCTCCTGTTCGTCGCGGCTGCTGAATTTCTGGACACGCAAGTTTGAGAGCAGGCGTTCGACATCGCGATCCGACAGCGCGCTGCCCTCGATACGGGTGGACGATCCAATCGGCGCCGAAAACCATTGATGCACCCATTTACACCCAATTGTTGCGGATACGTTTACCCGTTGTTTGAACTCCGCGGCCGCTCTCCGCGCTTGCCGTTCTCGCGTGAGCTCGCCGCCTTGCGGCTCGAAGTTCGCGATCCGGCATGACGCGCCAGTTCACTCATCCAGGTTCTCGAGCCGAAGACACCCAACGCAAGACCCGCGACGCTCAGGTCCACATCGAGGGCCTCCCAGTGGAGTCCACTGCCTCGAGGTGTCAATTCGACCTTCGCCAGCGCCGATGGCGACGCCCCCCACAACCCCTGCAACAGCTGCGGCGGCAACATCAGCACCACGCCGTTCGCCAGCTCGACGACGAGCCGGGCATTGCGTGTGTCGTAGCGGGCACTGACCGCGCGAGCGCTTGCGGCCCCCGCACGTTCGCTGCGCTGCGTCACCCGCCGCAATGATCGGCTCAGCTCCTCGTCGACCCAGTCAGCCATGAACTACCGCCAATCAACCAGCGACAACTCGCGAAACTGCGCCACGGACTGCGCGGGGGATCATCTCGAGTAACTCTGGCACGACGAGCACGAGATCGGAAACGCGGTTGCTCCGGGCCTATATCAGCACCACGGCAATAGCGAAACTCGGGAGGTTCTGCTGGAAGGACCGATTGCGATCGACGTTGACGAACACGTCGAACTCGGCTTCTGCCAGCGCAAGAAGCTTGCCGTTTGTGATTCCCGCCCACCCTTGATCGTGGACCGTGCGCGTTTCGAATCCCGCGATGTGGGGTGCAAGGCGAGTGTCGACACACTCGTCGAGCAGCACCCTCATGCGGCGTCTGTCACTACCAATTCGGCCGCGCGCTCCAGAAACGCGACTACCTGCGTCCGAGTTACAGAAGGGAATCCGGAGAGGAACTCATCTATCCCATCGCCGGCTTCCAGATAGTCCAGCAAAGTCTGGACGGGCACGCGGGTGCCCGAGAACACGGGAGTTCCGCCCATGACGTCGCTCGAAGCTGTGACGATGGATTCTCGCACGTTGGTACGTTACCTCGGCCGGCGGGTCGCGTCCAAGACCGCAGCACTCGAATCGCGACCGTTCGGTCGAAACGAAGTCGCCGCCGGCGAGCGTCCCGGGTCTTGATGCCCGTTTGCCCGCCGACGGCGTAACCCCAACTCAAATCCCCAGCCTTTTCCTTCCGTCGAAAAATCGTGCGGTCGATCTCGAGGGCGAATTCGGATCCGCGCTCGTCACCGCGATCAGCTCAACCGCGGAGTGTCGCTCCCGTGCGGCGCTTCTGCTGCTGCGACCACCCCAGCCCGACCAGGCCCAGCGCCAGCAGCGCGAGCGTGCCGGGTTCCGGCACCGAGGTCGTCTGCGTGATCAGATCCTGCCGGTCCGCGAGCCGCTGATTGTTCACCAGCACCACCAGGCCGCTCGCCTGCGGACCCGTGCCGTCGAGGCTGGTCAACCAGCTCTGCGCGGTCGAGTACACCGAGCCGCCGCTGCTCAGCTGGAAAGCGCCCGTCGCGAGGTTTCGGTCCGTCGCGCCGTACGCCAGCTCCCACAGCGCCACCTGGAACGCGGCTGCATTGGTGTCGTTCGTCACCAACCCGCGATACCGGCCCCAGAGCTCGCCGATCAGCGGCTGCGAATAGCCCGCGCCCGCGACGGTGTTGACGGAGTAGGGATTCGAGAACGGCGTGAGGTACACGTCCGGCTCGAGACAGAAACTCAGGAACTGGTCCCAAGGACCACCCGCCGCCGGCCGCTGGTCCAGCACGAATACGCCCGCCGAGGCCGACACGCTGGTCCAGCCATTGAGCAGGAAGGTGACGCCACTATGCAGCCCGTCCGCATCGCCCATCACCGGGCTCGGCGTGAACACGTTGCCGGCCACGTCGCCGACCTCGACGTTCGTGCCCACCGTCAGCGGCACCGCCATCGACTGCCCGATGCCGGCCAGTGAAAGCACCGTGGCGCCGAGCAGGCGTGTCTTCCAGGAGAGGCGAGGCGAAGAATTCGACTGGGTCATGCGAGGCTCCATTTGACTCAACACTGCGGCCGTTGCCGCGCTGTGCCCAGTGCAAAGCAGGAGTCGTGCCAGAGGCGGCTTTCCTGTTTGAAATCAAAGCCTCCGAAAATAGGGATTGCCATAACGGCGCCATCGTCCGCCGTCCTGCGAAAGTGCTGTAAGGAGACCCGACGATTCGCGCTGCGACCATCACTTAACGCGCGCCACGACGGTGGAGCCGGTTGCCCGATGTGACTCACTGCGCCGGAGCACGAGAATCTCGAGATTCCCGTCACATTTGCGCGACAGATCAGGCCTTTCGGGGCGTCAGAATTCTCGACACCTTCAATGGCTTCTCGTCTTCGCCCGCAGCCTCTGCGATTGACGATCGGCAATGGCCGGAAGAATATATATTCGTAATATATATGTTCAAAGGTGCACCCATGAAGACCGCGAAACTGTTCAAGAATGGCGAAAGCCAGGCAGTGCGCCTGCCGAAGGAGTTCCGGTTCGCCGGGACCGAGGTCCTCATTCAGCGTGTCGGCGAGGCCGTCGTACTGCTGCCGAAGGCCAAGTCCTGGGACACGTTGATCGGGAGTCTCGCGAAGTTTCCGCCCGACTTCATGACCGATCGCGATCAGCCCACCGGCTCCGACGAAAGAGACTCGTTCGACTGATGCGCTGGATGCTCGACACCAACACCTGCATCGCGCTGATCAAGGGCGCGCCGGACCGCGCCCTGAAGAAACTGCGCGGCAGATCGATCGGCCAGGTCGGGCTGTCATCGATCACACTGGCGGAACTGCAGTTCGGCGTCGCGCGCAGTCAGCGCGCCCGAGACGCCGCCGCCGCGCTGTCCGAGTTCCTCCTGGCCCTCGAGGTTGCGCCGTTCGACGACGGCGCTGCGCTTCACTATGGCCGCGTGCGTGCGACCCTGGCACGTTCGGGCAAGCCGATCGGCCCGCTGGACACGCTCATCGCAGGCCATGCCCTGGCCATGGACGTAATCCTCGTGACGCCCAACACGCGCGAATTCGAACGCGTGGCCGGCCTGCGCATCGATGACTGGCTGCGGCCCGCGAGAAAGTCGTGAAATGCCTGTCGTCGTGCAAGAGCCCCCACCAGCCAAGCAACAGCAAGCGGTGGGTAGGCAGCCAACCGTGCCATCGGACAGCACCTTGCACGAGTCGGGATTCTAGACATTTTGCCGGTCTCCATGTACACCTAAACACCTATCATCTTATCCGTTTAGGTGCTGCAGTGGACAACGAAGCCATCCGATGGACCGTCATCGTCTCCCGTGAAACCGATACGGCCGTTCGCACTCACCTCGCCCAGCGAGGCCTGAAAAAGGGCGATCTCTCCCGTTTTATCGAAGACGCCGTGCGCCGCCGCGTCTTCGAACAGACCGTTGCCGATGTGAAGGCTCGAAACGCCAACGCCGATCCCGACAGCCTCGAAGACGACATCGAGACCGCGCTCCGCGAGGTCCGTGCCGAACGCTTCAAGGATCCGCCGAAGCGCGCGTGAAAGTGGTCCTCGACACCAACGTGCTCGTCAGTGCCCTGATCTCGCCACGGGGCGCGCCCGACCAAATCTACGCAGCCTGGCGCGAACGGCGCTTCGAGCTCGTTAGCTGTCCAGATCAACTCGAAGAATTCAGGCGTGTCACCCGCTATCCCAAGATCCGGGTGCGCGTTGGCGCGTCAGCGGCCGGCGAGATGTTCAACGGCCTGCGGGACTTTGCGACCATCGTCCCGACCGTGGCGAGCGTTGACCGGTCGCCAGATCCTGGCGACAACTTCCTGCTTTCAATGGCCGAAGCCGGCGCAGCGGACTTTCTTGTCAGTGGTGACCGTAGGGGAGTGCTGGCACTCATTTCCCACGGACAAACCCGCATCGTCACCGCCGCGCACTTCGTGGAGTTGATCTCATGACTACAACCGAGGCGCTCTCGTCAATCACTGCGTCAATCACCGCGAACGCTGCGAAACGGATTCTCCACCATGACCGACCCGAAGCGCCGGCCGTGCTGGAAATCCTCGCTGATGAGCCACCGGCATTCGGCGTCTTCCGCCGCTGCCAGGATCAAGGCGTCGTAGAAGGGCAGGGCGTGGCTGCGCGCATGCCGCAGGGCGCGCGAGTGAATGTCCCGAGTCAGCGGGCGTGCTGGCCCGAGCAACTCCTCCACGACGGCCAATGCGCTATCCAGTTGCCCCCACGACCACGCCAGCTTTTTGCGCGCGACGTTTGTGAATTCGTTCAACACCTGGACGCCGACGATACCTCCCGCGGAAACCAGCGCTTCGGCGATGGCGCTGCGTCGATCTCCGGCGCCGAACGCATACACCAGGATGTTCGTATCCAGGAACCGCCTATCGCGCATTAGCCTCGTTCCGATCGAAGCGGAACCCCTTGGGCAAGGGCTTCTTGAGCGCTCGCAGACGCGCGATCGCACGTTCGCGGCTGCCATCGCGCCCCACTTCGAAGCGACGCTCGCCGCACACGACGATCTCGATCTCGTCCCCCGACTTCAGCCTCAGCGCCTTGACGACCGCGTCGGGGAGACGCACAGCAAGACTGTTGCCCCACTTGGCGACACGCATGAACGGCTCCGGGATATACGGCGAGGAAGTAGATCCTAAGGGCATGGGCAAGCTCCGCGCAATCCGACACGCCAAGGGTTGCTGCCCAGAGGATCGATGATCGATCTACCGACTTTCCGCGCGAGGTGCAGGCGCGGCGCTGAAATGCAGCGTTGTCTGTCGCGGCAAGCGGTCCATCGTCCTGCTTGTAGGTGATGCCGAGCGCCAGCAGCGATGGCGGTGAAAGACTCAACTCCTGTCGCACGCCGTTACGTCGGCGTTGTAGCAGCCCGCGACCGATCAGGCGCTGTACCGCCGCATGGGTGGCGGCATACATGGTCTTCGTTTCACGCGGCAGCAGGGGCGCTCGTACCGGGATGCAGGGTCCGAGCGAGGCAGGGCGCTTCGATCAACGGTCAGCGCAAGTCGCCGCAACGATCGAGACAGCAATTCGTGTCCGCTGGCGGCCGGTCTGCCGCGCCTGCGGCGTCACCGAATCAGATTGCGAGAAGACTGCGTGAGCTTTCGCCTATCCCGGCTTTCGCCACGGTGCCTGAGCGGGTTGCGAGCCCGCTCAATTGCCGAGACGCTCTTTGCGGCGAGCGGGCCATAGGTCTGCTCGTACCCAGGGGACAAAGATTTCGTCGTGAGGCGCAGCTCGGGCTCGAGGCCCGCTCGGGCCGCGAGCGTCAGCAGCATGTCCATGCTGAAATCCTTCCACGTGCCCTTCAGCAGCGCCGACACACGCGGCTGGGTCACGCCCAGGCGTTTCGCGGCCTCAACCTGCGTGTAGCCTTTCTCCTGCAGGCGCTCCCGTAGCCGCATCATCAACTGCACACGCAGCGCCATCACGCTTGCCTCAGCCGCATCAAAGCCCAGATCAACGAAAATGTTGCCGCTTCCCCGGATCACTCGAGTATCGGCGAAACGCGCATCGGCCTTGCGACCGAGCTTGCGGGTGGTGCTCGTCATGGCTTCGCCCCTGGGATCAGTTTGTACCGTCGCCTCGCCAGTTGCAGATCCGCCTTGGCGGTTTTCTGTGACTTCTTCTGGAAGGAATGCAACACGTAGATCGAATCGGCAAACTTTGTGACATACACCGCGCGGAACGCGCCCGACACATCGCGGACGCGAATCTCGTAGGCGCCGGCGCCTATTGAAGGCATGGGCTTGAAGTCAGCGGGCGTACCACCCAGCTGCACGGTCAACAGTTCTACGCCGATCGCGCGCCGAACGGCTTCGGGCAGGTCCCGCAGGTCGTCCCGACTCGACCCCAGAAATGCCACTGCTTTCACGGGTGGCCCAACCTCACAGCGCGGTCACTATCCCAGAAGTTGAATAACTATACAAGTATATATATAACTGCCCGCGGGATGAAATTCCGATTGCTGCGGCTTGCCGCCGAGGCGATACCACTTTGAAGGGGCGCCCAAGGCGGCATGGCCAAGTACGCCATGGTGGCCCGTCGCCCCACGCGAAGTTAGTCGTGAAACCAACCGAAACGCCCAGGAACGCGACGCACGGGGCCCGAATTTAGCGCGCGCTGTGCAAGCCGGGCGCAGTATCGAAGCCGAAGTGCGTGAGATCCTGAACGCAGCGGTGCGTCCGCCCGTGGGCCTCGGCACCGCGCTCGCGGCGCTGGGCAAACGCGTGGGTGGCGTCGACCTGCCGCGCGCTCGCAAGCGCCGCGCGGCGAGGACGGCGAAATTCGAGTCGTGATCATCCTGAACACCAACGGCACTGGGGTGATGGGTACGAATTCCGTCGGCAATCCGATCGGGTTCGCGGTTGCGGCTATCGCGGCAGATCGTTCAATACATAGCTGGTACTGCGCCCACCCCCAACCGATCTCCGCAGCACACCCCGTCCCAGCAGATCGTTGATGTCTCGCAACGCCGTGTCCGGTGAACATTTGGCGATGGCTGCCCACTTGCTGCTGGTGAGCTTGCCCTCGAAGCCATTCAGCAATCGGTCGAGTAGCTTCACCTGCCGCTCGTTCATGGGCGTGGCCGCCCAATGCCGCCAGAACCGCGATTTGACCAGCACGGCATCGAGCGTGCCCTGCGCCTGATCGACAGCAAGTCGCAGGCTGTCCAGGAACCACGCCAGCCACTCCGTGACATCCATGGATCCCTTCTGGGTCCGTTCCAGGATGTCGTAGTAGGCCTGGCGCGTCCGCTGGATCTGCGCGGACAGACTGTAGAAGCGCTGCGGGCTGCCATCGGCGCGCGCCAGCAACAGATCGCCGAGGGCACGGGCAATACGGCCGTTGCCATCGTCGAAGGGGTGCAAGGTGACGAACCACAGGTGGCCAAGCCCTGCCTTGATCAGCGGCGGTGGACTCGCGATGCCATTGACCCAGGCCAGGAACTGGCTCATTTCCGCCTCCAAACGATCCGCGGGCGGAGCCTCGAAATGCACGCGCTGGCGGCCGATCGCCCCCGAGACCACTTGCATCGGGCCGTCTGCATCGTCGCGCCAGACGGCGACTTTGATCCTGGATAGACCGGAGTAGCCGGTGGGAAACAGCGCGGCATGCCAACCGAGCAATCGCTCCCGAGACACCGGCGCATGGCAGTGCAAGGTGGCGTCGAGCACCATCTCGACCACCCCTTCGACGTGACGATCCACGGGGGCCAGAGCGCCGATGTCCACACCCAGACGCCGGGCAATCGAAGATCGAACGGATTCGACATCGAGTTGCTCGCCCTCGATTTCACTGGTCCTGACTACGTCCTCGGTCAGCGCGGCCAGGCTCGCCTGATCGCGCAGCGCCAGGCCGACATCCGCCAAGCGCCCCATCAACAGCCCTTGGGCGCGACTGACCTCAGCGAGGGTTCCAGCCAGCCCAGCCAGATCGAAGCGCCAAGTTGGCCAGTCATTGGCCTGCCAGAGGTACCTGTATTCACCGCTATTCATGCGGAGATTATCGGCCCTACTTTCCGCATCCGCCATTTATTCGCCGCATGAACCGCGGAGATAGGTTCTGCCATTCGCCGCAACATCGCTAGCAGGGCCGCCCAGCGCCTGGCGCAATAACCTGGAATTGGGGAAGCGCCATAACCTGAAAATAGGATCGCCAGAACCGGAATGCGCTCGCCGCGCGCGGCTACTGGCAGGCGTTCCAGGCAGTGAAGCGGAGCCTCATCCACGCACTCGACGGGCAGCACCCCGGACTCATTGCCGATCGCGAGCTGGCCAGCGGGTCCCGCGAGCTCTTCGGTCCTGCCGTGACCTCGGGCCTGTTGAAGCCCGCAGACCTCGCCGGCTATCGCAACGGGCCGGTCCATATCCGCCGCTCGATGCATGTGCCGCGTCCTGCTGAACCTGATGCTCGCGGCAGGGGGTGTGCCGGCCCTATGACGACGGACGCGGGATGCGGTCGAGAATTCCTACCGGAGTCAGTGGTAGTCCTCCTCGCGTTGGTGACGTATCGCAGCCACCGTCACGGTACGGTCGTTGTCAATCTCGAAGAGGGCGACGTATCCCGAAGACCCGAACGGGATCAGGATCTCGCGCCAGCGCGGATTCTTCTGACGCAAGGCCTTTCGGCATGAGAAAGGCGAGTACGCGAGCAGTCCCAGAGCATGGTCAATGGCGACGAGGGCGCGTTCCGCAGCAGGCAGGTTGCGATCCAGCGGGGATGCGTAGAGCCGGTCGAGATCGTCCATCGCCTCGGGAGTGAGGCGGACCTCGTAGGTCACTTTCGCGCGCGCTGGGCGCGGACAAGGCGCTTCCGAAGGTCGGCGACTGCCTTGCCAGCGGGTACATAGCCACCCTTCTTGCGCGTACGGTCGGCGCTGGCCATGCCACGCGCCAGGAAATCCTGCTGGGCCTTCCGGAAATCAATGCTGCGCGACAGGGCATCCATGACGAATGCGGACAGTGTCTCTCCCGGTTCCAGAACGCCTTCGGCGTCGGCGCGCAGCTGTTCGGACACGCGAAGCGGAGGAATGGTCCGGGATTTGGTGGTGGACACAGGGAGCTCCAAATGCATCGCAATTGCGATGCACGGTAGCGCCGGGCGACTTGATGCGCAAGTGCGTTCCGCGGACGCATTGCGACCTGCGGTTACCTAGTGCCCAGCGCCAAGAGCGACATCGGGGAGAGACGCAATTCCTGCCGAACCCCATTTCGTCGACGTTGCAGCAGCCCGCGACCAATCAGGCGCTGCACCGCCGCGTGGGTGGCGGCATAGGTCGCATCGATCTCTCGGGACAGCAGCCGCGCGTTGGTCACGCGGTGCAGCGTCTGCGTGAGGCAGGCCGCTTCGATCGAGGGCCCGCACAGCGCGCGGACGCGCAGCTCCGGTACCTCCAGAAGCGAGTCCAGCCGTCGCAGCGAGTTGCGCTTCAGCGTCACCTCGTCGTGCCAGAGTCCCCATCGATTGAACAGCGGCAAGCTGTGAGTGCGCATCCATTCGCGGTAGACGGGCATCTGCTCCGCACTGTCGTAGTAGGCGCGGGCCTTGCGCAAATGCCGGCAGTGGGAAAGCGCCGCGTCGAACTGCGGCGCGCGTCCGGCACCCTCGGGGGCCTCGATCGCGAGTGACAGCAATGCGCCAAGGTAGGCGCGCA
>JAYTNX010000270.1:0-21034 GCA_043748075.1 Pseudomonadota bacterium | reverse complement strand
CGAACGGGTCGTGCTGCGCGGCGAGCACGATCCGCGTGCCCGCAGCGCCGGGCTCGGGCGCGATCCTCGTCAGTGCGAACAGGCCCGATGCCAGGCTCGAGAACGGCAGGCCCGAATTGAGCAGCCATTGGGTCTGCTTGCACGCGGGCTGGCTGCTGCTTTGCAGGAAGTGGGATTGCACCAGTAGTTCCTCGCCGGGCGCGAGCTCCACCGTCACCGATACGCCCGCGGCGGTGGGCCCCCCGACGTCGGGCGCCGACGCGTCCGGCAGGATGCGGACCGGAGGTTGGCGACCCGCGAGCGGCGCCAGCACGAAATAGAATATCGCCTTGATCCCCACCGGCACGAGCACCACGCCGGCCAGGATGCCGAGGGCGACCGGGAACCGGGCGCGGATCGCGGCCAGCAGCCGTTCGCGCGGGTCGCGCGCAACCCGCTCGCGCTGCGCGCCCAGCAGCGTCTCGACCTGCCCCAGTTCGCCGGCTTTGCGTTGGCGCGCCGCACGCAGCGCCCCCTGTCGGGGCGATACCGAATCACGCAGGTTCTGCAGTCCGCGGTTCAACGTGGTTTGCCGCTCGAGCAGGGCGCGCACCGGTGAGCGTTCGATCGCCGGCGCCACGCGGTCGCGCGCCGCTTCCCAGGATTGTGCCGCGCGCTCGAGCAGCAGCGCCTTGGCGCGCGCGCCCTCGAGCGCCAGCAGCTTCGCGGGGTCGAGGTAGCGATCCCACCAGTACAGCGATCGTTCGAGCGTCTCGACGTCTGCGCGGGCGCGGGCTGCTGCCGCACGCGACGCGGCGGCCTGACGCTCGAGGTCCCCGTACTGCTGCAACGCGGCCTGCCACGTCGGCATCGCCGCCGCGATGCGCGGCTCCATCCCGGCCAGCTCGGCTCCCAGCGGCTGGGCGGCCGTGGCCATCTGCGCGCGCCACGCGCGGGTATCGGCGTCCAGCGCGGCATCGAGCGCCACCAGGTCCTGGCGCAGGCCCGCCAGCAACCGGTCCTGGGTTTCGATTTCCTGGCGGATGGCGCGCAGCGCATCCCATTCACCCTTGAGCCAGGCACCCGCGAGCAGCACCACGACGATCAGCAGCAGCAGCCCGAACTGGCGTACGAGCCAGCGCGCGAGCAGCGCGATCAGGCGGGCCACGCCGGCCTCGATGGGGCAGGGCACGAACCCGCGGCGGGCGCGGTGACGCAAGACTCCGGGGACATGGCTATACAGGTCACAGCGGGCCTGTATAGCATGGCCCTTCATGGCATCCACGACTCCGAATTCCATCTCCGTGCCGCCGATATCGGCCGCCGACGCGACCACCGCCTCGCGCTGGGACAGCGGGGTCAAGGCCCTGCACTGGACGATCGCGCTGATGATCCTGATCGAAGTGCCGGCCGGCTTCGTGATGACGCGCACCTATGGTCCGAGTTTCAAGGACGCGAACGTGCTGAAGCTCCATGTGCTCGCCAGTCAGTTCCATCACACTCTCGGGTTCCTGGTGCTCGCGGCCGTGCTGGTCTGGTTGGTGCGCCGACTGCGACGCGGCCGACCGGCCTGGGATTCGGCGGTGCCGCGCGGCCAGCGGATCCTCGCGAGCAGCGTGCACGGCCTGCTGCTGTTGTTGCTGGTGGCGATCCCCTGGTCCGGCTGGACGGCGATCTCCGCGCTCGCCGACTCGCCGGCCTTCGGCAATACGCACCTGTGGTTCTTCGGATTCGATCGCCTGTTGCCGCGAATCTGGGCGCCGCTGCCGTTCAACGATCCTGCAGGCTATCGGCTGTTCGGCCAGCTGCACGTCTGGGGACTGTGGGCCGGACTCGCGCTGGTCAGCCTGCACGTGGCCTCGGCGATCTGGCACCACCTCCTCGTGCGCGATGGCGTGTTGCGGCGCATGTGGCCGCTCGGCGATGGTCCAGTGCGCTGAGGCCCGTCCTCGTTGCACCGTGGTCTCGAGGCGCAATCCCACAGCCCGTCCGCAATGATGCAGCCCCTGCACCGCTTCACCAGTCCGTTTCCGCCGGTGCCGATTCCGGACGTGCCGATCGGCGACCTGGTGCTCGCACACGCCGATCGGCTGGCCGACAAGCCGGCCCTGATCGACGCGGCGACCGGACGCACCCTCACTTACGGCGCGCTGTGCGACCAGGTGCGCCGCTTTGCAGCCAATCTGGCGAGCTGCGGTTTTAGCCAGGGCGACGTGGTCGCCATCCTGATGCCGAACCTGCCGGAGTACGCCGTGGTGTTCCACGGCATCGTGCTCGCCGGCGGCGTGTGCACCACCGTGAACCCGGGCTATACCGCGCACGAGATCCACGCGCAGTGCCTCGACGCCGGCGCGACCCGGCTGGTCACGGTGCCCGCCTGTCTCGACGTCGCGCGTGCCGCAGCGCAGGGCACCGGCGTCGACGAGATCTTCGTGGTCGGGGGCGAACCCGCCGCGATTGCAATAGCCGCCACGGAGGCCCGAGCGGCAGGGCCGCGCGGCCCCAGCGTCACCCCGCTCGCGGCCATGCTGCAGCCGCCGCCGGCCGGCGCCATGCTGCCGTCGCACGCCGCGTTCTCGCCAGAAGCTCTCGCGGTCCTGCCGTACTCCTCCGGCACCACGGGCGTCTCGAAGGGCGTGATGCTCTCGCACCGCAACCTGGTCGCGAACGTCCGGCAGACCAATGCGATCGTGGACCTGCGCGAACACGACGTGATGATGGCCGTGCTGCCGTTCTTCCACATCTACGGCATGCAAGTCATGATGAACTGCGGGCTATCGGTGGGCGCCACGCTGGTGACGATGCCGCGCTTTGATCTCGAGACTTTCCTGCGCGCGCACCAGCAGTACCGGATCACCTTCACCTACGTCGCGCCGCCGATCGTGGTCGCCCTCGCCAAGCACCCGATGGTCGATCAGTTCGACCTCAGCTCGCTGCGCTTCATGCTCTCAGGCGCGGCACCACTGTCGGCCGAGCTCGCGGCGGAAGCGGGTCGGCGCATCGGCTGTGAGATCGTGCAGGGCTACGGCATGACCGAATTGAGCCCGGTCTCGCATTTCACGCCGCCGGGCCACAACCGCCCGGGCGCTTCGGGACTCACCGTGCCGAATACCGAATGCCGCATCGTCGACCCGGAGAGCGGCGAGTCGCTGGGCGCTGGTCACGACGGCGAGCTGTGGATCCGCGGCCCGCAGGTGATGGCGGGCTATCTCAATCAGCCGCAGGCAACCGCCGCGACGCTCGATGCCGAGGGCTGGCTGCACACCGGGGATATCGCGCATTTCGATGCCGACGGCTATCTCTTCATCGTCGACCGTCTCAAGGAACTGATCAAGTACAAGGGCTTCCAGGTGCCGCCCGCGGAACTCGAGGCGCTGCTGTTGACGCATCCGGCGATCGCCGATGCCGCCGTCGTCGGCGTACCCGACGTCGAGGCCGGCGAGCTGCCGGCCGGATTCGTCGTGCTCAAGCCGGGCGCGCAGATCGATGCCGCGGAGATCATGGCGTTCGTCGCGACGCAGGTCGCCCACTACAAGCGGTTGCGCCGGTTGTCCTTCATCGACGCCATACCGAAATCCGCATCCGGAAAGATCCTGAGGCGGTTGCTGCGTCGTTGATCTCTCGGTCGGTCGTCGCACATTTGCCCGGTGGCCGTGCCAGGGGCGTCTCACTACTCCGCGTCCGGCTGTACCTCCGGGCGCGCAGTCTGGAATGCCGGCATCGCCTCGAGCGCCGCGGATATCGCCGTCAACGTCGGGTAGGGCGAAAGTTCGCATTGGTAGCGGCGGGCGTTGTACATCTGGGGGACCAGACAGACATCCGCGAGCGTGACGTCGGCGCCGAACAGATGTCGGCCGTCCTTCGACCAGCGCTGCGCCTCGGCTTCGAGGCCCCGGAATCCCTCGGCAATCCAGTGGCGATACCACGCGTTGACCGTCGCTTCGTCCCGTTGCAGCGTGCCCTGCAGGTAGTTCAACACCCTCAGGTTGTTCAGCGGATGGATGTCGCAGGCGATGGCCTGCGCGAGGCTGCGCACCCTGGCGCGTGCGAGCGGGTTCAAGGGCAGCAGCGGTGGCGTCGGGTGGGTCTCATCCAGATACTCGATGATCGCCATCGACTGCGACACCATCTCGCCCGCGTCGTCCAGCGCGGGGAGCAGTCCCTGAGGATTGAGCGCGAGGAACTCGGGCTTGCGATGCTCCGCCCCCTTGAAGCGTTTGGGCCGGGATTCGAAGGACAAGCCCTTGAGACCCAGTGCGATGCGGACGCGGTACGCCGCCGAACTTCGCCAGAAGGTGTAGAGGCGCATGTCAGACGATCCGGTGGCTCAGCGTGTCGAGTCCGTCGATGCCCCCCTCGACCAGATCGCCGCGCTGCAGCGGCCCGACACCTGCGGGCGTACCCGTGTAGATCAAGTCGCCGGGGGCGAGTCGCACGTAGGTGGAGAGAATCGAGACGATCTCCGGAACCTTCCAGATCAGCTCCGCAATGTCGGCCTCCTGCCGCGGCGTCCCGTTAACGGAGAGCCATATCCGGGCCGCGGCAAGGTGCCCCACCTGCGTCACTTCATGGATCGCCGAAATGCCGGCACTGTGATCGAACGCCTTGCCCGGCTCCCAGGGCCGCCCTTTGTCCCGGGCTTGCAGTTGCAAGTCGCGTCGGGTGAGATCGTTGCCCACCGCGTAGCCAAAGACGTGCTCGAGCGCACTCGCCAGCGGAATGTCCGCGCCCGCGCGGCCGATCGCGACGACATACTCGATCTCGTGATGCAGGTTCCCTGTCAGGTTCGGATACGGGACGGAATCGCCGCTGACGACGATGGCATCCGCCGGCTTCTGGAAGAAGAACGGCGCATCCCGCGTCGGATCGGCGCCCATCTCGCGCGCGTGGTCGGCATAGTTGCGACCGACGCAGTGAATGCGCCGCACCGGAAAGCCTCGCGTCGATCCCGCGATCGGAACGCTCGTCGGAGGAGGGAGGGGAAACACGTAGTCGGTCATGGTCACGCGCCTCTGGAGCGGCCGAAAGTTTCGAGGATACCCAGCTTGCGATGCAACGGCGCATCGTCGACGACGAAGACGAATGCCGGCTGGTGCGCGGAGCCGTTGGTAATCGCCACGTCGGCATGGTTCGGCACGGCCAGTGTGTCCGACTCGCTGAAGGGCCCGGTTCTCCGGAACTTGCAAGCGGCCGCAGGCGAGACGGGTGGCCAGTTCAGGAGTGACTTGAAAGGGACAGTCGGTTTTAGAGAGGCCCGCGGCCTCGGGGATCGAAAATGGTGCAGCCTCCGCCGTGCAAGCGAACACGCATACCAAAAGGACAACGAGGTTTGCGCTGAGGAGGGCGCCAAAGAGGACTTTCCGCATGGACGTCATGGTGCGACTCCTCGTTCGAAGCTCGTCTCAGGCTACCGGGTTCGCTATCCTTCAGGGGCGCGCCGGCGAACTTGAGATCAGCGCAGCTGGCTGTCCTTGCTGCCGCGGCGGTTGTAGCCGCTGAACGCCTCGTCGTCGCGATCACGTGCGTCCTGGCAGGCGACGCACCGTCGCACGCCAGGCATCGCCTGGCCGCGCGCTTCGGGAATCGCCGTCCCGCAGTGCTCGCAGTGCGACAGCGATGTGCCCTGCCCGAGCCTACTACGTGCGCGCCGGACCCCGTCTTTCACGGTCGCGTCGATCTGGTCCTGTACCGCGCCGTCGCCCGCCCACCCGGTTGCCATCGTTGCCTCTTCGCTGCCGCTCAGGCTGCCGTGGGACCGGTCAGCACACGCATCAGGTCCAGCGTCGTCGCGCGCGCGCGATAGGCGGCCGGCAGCTCGTCGAGCGACGCCAGCTTGGTCGCGCCGCAATGCCACAGCAGGTGTCCCGGCACCGCATCCATCTGCATCCATTTCAGCCACGGCGAAAGGTAGGACACCGTGCCGTGGGCGGGAACCGAGGGCACGGACGGATCGAAGAACGGCTTCGCGGGCACGAAGTTGGTCGAGATCTCGAGCCACGGCTGCGCCGGCGTCGCGATGCTGCGACTCGTAGTCGCGAACACATGGTCGCCGGCGTTCTCCCAGCGGAAATCGCCACGCGGCTGGCTCGCATCGGCGGCGGGCGGCTTGAAACTGAGCTGACCCGTATTGCCCAGGGTGCCGACGAAATAGCTGCCCGAGCCGTCCTTCGGATACAGGAATCCGGATCCCGGTCCGCTCTCGAGCACGTTGGGGCGGATCTCGCTGCGCCGCCCCGTCAACGGGTTTGCGAATTCGTCGAGCCACTGCCGTGTCGTCGCGTCGCGGAAGAACGTCAGCGTATTGCCGCGCAGCAGGTAGTCGCCGTTCGGCAGGCGACGCGGAAAATACACCTCGCAGCCTTCGCAGACGACCATCGGTACCGGTGCACGCCCGAGCTGCACGCCGTAGATCGTGCCGGTGAACCACCACGGTGCCGGTCGCTCGTCCAGCGAGCCGAGCAGCTTCAGCAGCCCCGCGTTGCTCAGGCGCGGGTCGGCTGCCGCAGTCCCCGATGCCGTTGCAGTTGTCGCGCCGGCGCGGCGCGCGGCAGCGAATGGCGCGACCACGAAGCCGCTGGCGCCGGCGGCGACGATGAACGAGCGCCGGCTCAGGGCATCCATGAGCGACGTGGCCGAAGCACTGCTTCGTTCGGGAGGAGAAGGCATGGCCCATTGAGTATTGCACAGGGTGCGGGCAGCGCCCACGCACGGAGTGCGGCGCCATGGCAGGGCCGGGTTAGGATCGCGACTTCACTTCCCCATCTCGAGCACTCCCATGCGTTTCGTCGTCCTGCTTTCGGGCCTCGTGGTCATCGCCTGTTCCGGGTCTGCGCCGCCGTCGGTCGCCGCAAGCCGCGCGTTGGCACCGCGCCAGCCTGGAGCCTGCACGCAGCTCGCGCACGCGAGGTTCGGCGCCGCGGTCGGCGCTGCCGTTGCGGTGCGCAGCGCGACCGTGGTCGAGGTCAGTGCGGGTTTGCCGGCGTACTGCCGCGTCGTCGCTACCATCGCACCGAAGAACACAGTCGAGATCCGCCTGCCCGTGTCGGGCTGGGAGGGCCGTCTGCTGATGGCCGGATGTGGCGGCCTTTGCGGCGCGGTCCAGATGGCGCGCACCGACGACGCGCTGGCGCGCGGCTATGCCGTGGCACATACCGATATGGGCCACGCCGAGGCGGACCTGGCCTTCGCGGACGATCCGCAGGCACTCGAGGACTTCGCGCATCGCTCGACCCACGTGGCAACTCGGCTGTTGAAGGGCGTGGCGAAGGCCTACTACGGACGAGCCCACCAGTACGCCTATTTCCGCGGCTGCTCCACCGGCGGCCGACAGGGTCTGACCGCCGCACTGCGCTATCCCGGGGACTACGACGGCATCGTCGCCGGCGCACCCGCGTCCGGTGCGGCAGTGCCCAATATCGCCTGGGCGCTGCAGTCCAATACGCGGCGCGACGGCTCGAGCATTCTCGACGTGCCGGCCATCCGTGTCCTGCACGACGCCGTGCTGCGCGCCTGCGATCTCGATGACGGTGTGCGCGACGGCATCGTCGGCGATCCCTCGTCCTGCCGGTTCGATCCCGTCGACCTCACCTGCGGGAACGCTGCGACCGACGCCTGTCTGAGCGGCGAGCAGGTCGAGGCCGCGCGCCGCATCTACGCGGGCGTCCCGCATCCTGACGGCACGCCGTATGCCAGCCTGGGGTATGCACGCGGTGGCGAGCAGGGCTGGCTGCGCACGCTGGTGCGCACCGACCGCCCGCCCGGCATGCAGGGCGTCGCCGCCAACTTCCTGCGGCGTTACGTCGACCTGCCCGATGCCCCGAAGTCGCTCGCTGCCTTCGACTTCACGCGCCTGCCCGTGCGCCTCACGGCGGTCGACGAGTTGCCGTCGTTCGGTCCCGACGGTCGCCGCCTGGCGGCGTTCGAGAAATCCGGTGGCAAGCTGCTGCTGTACCACGGCTGGTCGGACGACTCGCTGACGCCCGCAACGTCCATCGACGTCTACACCGCTCACGCCCGCGCGTTCGGCGGTCGCGAGCGACTCGATCCCTTCTTTCGACTGTTCATGATCCCCGGCATGTACCACTGCCGCGGTGGCCCCGGCGCCGATGCCGTGGATTTCCTCGATGCCATCGCGCGCTGGGTCGAACAGCGCGAGCCACCGGCGCAGCTCGTCGTCTACAAGCCGGCGCAAATCGTGCCGCTGCCCGCCGAGTACCGTCTCCCCTTGCCGGCGCGCGAACGGCTGAACTCCCGTCCCGTATACCCCTGGCCCGCGACCGCGATCTACTCCGGGAAAGGCGAGGTACGCGATGCCTCGTCATGGCGGGCCCGGTAGTCGTCCACTCGACGTCGAAGTGCGCGAATCCCGCCACTGTGTGGATTTTCGTGAGGGCCGGTTTTGCTGAACGGATCACGGCGTCGGCCCTGGGTTAAGCTCGCGAACCACGCCGGCCTGCCGGCCACTACCGAGGGCGTCACGATGCGAGTCTTTTCCGCCATTGCCTTGCTGACCGTTGCGTCAGCCTCCATGCCGTCGCTGGCCCAGGTCACGACCGAGAACGCGACCACGCTGGTGGTCCAGGGCGATACGCGCGCGTCCGTCAAGATGGCGGCGTGGAGCAAAGGCGGCGAGGTGCAGTCCGCCTGGGGCGATGCTGCGAAGCAGGCGCCGCGCAAGGCCGTGCGCTACGAAGCGAAGATGGTCGCCTGGCCGACCGCCACCGTGAAGGTGCTGACGTTCACGAGACAGGGCGGCGGCGTGCTGCACCCGATTACCGACGAAACCACGGTCTACGTGCTCCGCGGCAGTGTCGACACCACCGTCGACGGCAAGCCGGTCACGCTGGCCATCGGCGACCTCGCCAGCCTGCCCAAGGGCGCACTGACCAACACGGGCAAGAAGGCCGCCGACGCCGTCGTCGTCGCCTGGACCGCGGCGAGCCTGACGCCGGGCGCCACGCCCGCCGTGGTGCGCGCCGCCGAGGTGCCGCCCAACAAGATGGGCCAGATGGCGATCCGTCGCTACACGTTCCCCGGCAATTCCGTTCGCGTGGTCGCGCAGGACGCGGGCTTCAAGACCGCGCCGACCACCGCCAAGACCGACTCGCTGATCTACGTCACCACCGGCGCGATGACCTTCATGGAAGACGGCCAGACCTTCCAGGTGAAAGCCGGCGATTTCCTGCGCGAGGCGGCCGGACTGATGCACCACTGGGACGTCGCCGTGGAGTCCGGCTTCGTCACGACCAGTGCCCTACCGATCGGCGCGGGTCCGATCGACCCCAGCAAGGCGACCGATCGCCCGCCGCAGTAAGGCGTTGCCGCGCGCTGCTCCGGCAACGGCGCGAGGCTGAACCGCGTTATGTGTAACCGCACCGAGGCCGCCGACGCTTTCCGCCAAGATGGTGGCGTCGTAGCGGCGCGGCGGGGAATTCGCGGTGACGAACACGGACTCGGGACCGATTCCATCGCGGGCGCGCGCGACCCGACGCGTCGCGGGCAGGCTCGCGCTGCTGGCGGTCCTGGCCACCCCCGCGAGCGCGGCAACCGACGTCGCGCGCGAGGTGCCGTTCGTCTGGGACTGGCCCGCCGGCCTGCAATGCCAGGTGCTCTATCAGGTCGATGCGCCCGGTTCGACAGGCCGCGCTGTGCCGATCCGCGCGCGCTATCAGATGTCCATCGAGGACGCGCCCGGACTGCGGATCGTCCACTTCCTGCCGGCGGAAATTCCTTCGGGCAACGCACCTCTGATCGAGACGCGCGCCGATTCGATGACCGACATCGCGCAACGCCTCGCCCTGATGCCGGACCTGCGTGTCACCACGAAGGGCGAGTTTCTCGGGCTCGCCGATCCTGACGGTCATCGCGCACGCACCCGCGCCGAGTTCGAGCACGCGCTCGAGCGTCCGGGGAGAGTCGCGCAGGATCCCGCGCTGCGCGACCGCGCGCTGGCGTTCTTCCTTGCGCCACCCGCGCTCGAGGCGGACGCCGCCCATCTCTGGACCGGCCTGGTCGAGGGCCTGGCCGGTATGGCCCTGCCCGCGGGTCAGGCACTTCAGGCCGAATCCGAGCAACACGTCGACGCATTGCCCGGCTTCCTGCAGCGGATCACGACCTCGGTACGTGTGCTCGACCGACAGGCCTGTGATCCCGGCCGGCGGCAGCACGCGGAGCCCCAGGCAGACATGCACGGCACGCCCCGCTCGCCCGGGAGTTGTGCGCGAGTGCTGCAGTCACAGCGCTCCCACCCGGAGTCGACCCGTGACTTGCTGCGCGCCATTGCCTCGCAACTGTCGGGAACCACGCAGCACGACATTTACAGCAAGCTGACCAGCGTCTACGGCGTCGACTACGACCTGCTGACCCAGCCGTCGAGCCTGGTGCCGAGCCGACTGACGATTACCCGCACGACCCGGATCATCCGCGCCGATGAGGCGCGGCCTGCGCCGGAACATATCGAGCGGCGCTCGACCTGGTGGTTCTCCTGCACGTCGTGACGTCAGGCACTGCGGTCGAGTCGCGACGACAGCACGACGGCGGATACGGTCTTGCGGATGCCGGGCGTGTTGCGCACTTCGTCGAGCGCGAGGTCGAGTTGCTCTGCGGATTTCGCCGCCAGCGTGGCGGCCAGGTCGTAGCTGCCGCTGACCGAGAGCAGACGGCGCACGGCGGCGATGGCGCCGAGGCGTTTTTCCACTGCCGCCTGCAGTCGCGGCTCCACCGCGATCAGCACCAGCGCTTCGATGGCGGGCCCACGTGCCGCTGCGCCGGCGCGGACGGTGTAGCCGCCAATCACGCCGCTGCGTTCGAGCCGCTCGAGCCGGTACTGGACGGTCGAACGCGCAACGCCGAGCCGGCGCGCCAACATCGCCAGCGACATCCGCGCGTCGCGCGTCAGCAGGTCGAGCAGTTTCTGGTCCAGGGCATCCATGGCGAAATGACCGTTCTTTCGTCATTTTAACCATGCCGGAGCCGAATTGTCGTTGGACTGACGAACGCTCTGCGCGAGGCCCGCCCTGACAATGGGCCCGAGTCGATGGGTGGCGCAGGAGACGGTCATGAAGCCTATTGCAGTGGTCGGTTGTGGCAAGGTCGGCCGCACCATCGTGGAACTGCTCGCCTCGACTGGCGACTATCAGCTGACGGCCATCGATCCCGCGCAGCCTGCGCTCGAGGCGCTGGCCGTACATCCACGGGTACAGCGACGTCTTCTGCTGCCGGGTACGCTCGCGCGCCAGCTCGAGGGTCAGTTCGCGGTCGTCAACGCGTCGCCGTTCCACGCGACGCGCGAGATCGCGACCGCGGCCGCCGGCGCCGGCGTCCACTACCTCGACCTGACCGAGGACGTGGCCTCGACCCAGGCCGTGCGCGTGCTGGCAGCCGGTGCTGCGACGAGCTTCATCCCGCAGTGCGGCCTGGCGCCGGGCTTCATCTCGATTCTCGGCATGGATCTCGCAGGCCGCTTCGACGTGCTCGACTCGCTGCGGCTGCGAGTCGGCGCGCTGCCGCAATTCCCGTCGAACGCGCTAGGCTACAACCTCACCTGGAGCGTCGAGGGCGTCATCAACGAATACCTGCGCGCCTGCGAGGCGATCTGCGAGGGTCGGCGCATCGAGGTTCCGGCGCTCGAGGAAATCGAGCACTTCTCGCTCGAAGGCGTCACCTACGAGGCGTTCAATACCTCAGGCGGCCTCGGCAGCCTGGTCGACACCCTCGCGGGGCGCGTGCAGACGCTGAACTACCGCACGATCCGCTACCCCGGGCACCGCGACATCATGAAGCTGCTGCTGAAGGATTTGCGCCTCGCCGAAAGGCCGGACCAGCTGCGGCAGATCCTCGAGTTCGCGCTGCCGGGCACGGATCAGGACGTGGTCGTGATCTTCGCGACGGCGACGGGCCAGCGGGACGGCCGCCATTGGCAGGAGAGTCGCGCGATCCGCGTTCCGGCACAGCCCTTCGCGGGCCGCTGGCGCACGGCGATTGCACTGACCACTGCGGCGAGCGTCTGCGCCACGCTCGAGTTGCTGGTGGATGGTGAAATCGGCGGCGGTGGCATCCTGCGACAGGAGCAGATCCCGCTGGAGCGCTTTCTCACGAACCGCTTTGGTGCCGTGTATGCGCAAGGCGCGCGCGCGGTGCCGCGCACGACGCCCGTCGCGACGGCGGCGTGATGAACCAGGGTGCAGCATCGACGGTCGAGGCGGTGAGCTGGTCGCCGATCGATGGCCGCGAACTGGGCCGAGTGCCCCAGACCTCGCGCGCCGAGTTCGAACGCGCCGCCGATGCGGCCACTCTGGCGTTCCGCGTCTGGCGGGTCGTGCCTGCACCACGCCGCGGCGCGCTGGTGCGCGAGTTTGGCGACGCAGTGCGCCGCCATCGCGACGACCTGGCCGAACTGATCACGCTGGAGGCTGGCAAGATCCGCAGCGAGGCGGCGGGCGAGGTCCAGGAGGTCGTCGATATCTGCGAGTTCGCGGTCGGCCTGTCGCGACAGCTTCACGGGCTGACCATCGTCTCGGAGCGCGCGCGGCACCACATGCTGGAGCGCTGGCACCCGCTCGGCCCCGTCGCGATCATCACGGCCTTCAATTTCCCAACGGCGGTCTGGGCCTGGAACGCGATGCTGGCCTTGGTCTGCGGCGACTCGATCGTCTGGAAGCCCTCGGAGAAGACGCCGCTGACGGCGCGCGCGCTGCACGCGTTGCTCGAGCAGGTGATGGCCGCGTTCCCCGAGGCGCCGCCCGGTCTCAGCACGGTGCTGCAGGGCGGCCGCGAGGTGGGCGAGTGGCTCGCCGACGACCCGCGCCTGCCGCTGGTCAGCGCCACCGGCAGCACGCGCATGGGCCGCGACGTCGGCGTGCGCGTGGCGCAGCGTTTCGGCCGCAGCTTGCTGGAACTCGGCGGCAACAACGCCACGCTGGTGGCGCCGTCGGCGAATCTCGATCTCGCGCTGCGCGCGATCACGTTCGCAGCCGCGGGCACCGCCGGGCAGCGCTGCACGAGCCTGCGTCGACTGTTCGTGCACGGGTCGCACCACGATGCGCTGCTAGAGCGCCTGCGCCGGGTCTTCGCCGGCCTGCCGGTCGGCGATCCCCGCGAGGCGGGAACGCTGGTCGGGCCTCTGATCGACCGCGCGGCGTTCGACGCGATGCAGCGCGCGCTCGCGCGGGCGCGCGAGGAGGGCGGCACGGTCTGGGGCGGCGAACGCGTCGAGCGCGGTTCAGCCGACGCCGCCTGGTATGTGCGTCCGGCGATCGTCGCCTCGACCCGGCCGTTGCCCGTGTCCTTCGAAGAGACGTTTGCGCCGATCCTGTACGTGCAGCCCTACGAGTCGTTGCCCCAGGCGATCGCGGCCTGCAACGCCGCAGCGCAGGGACTTTCGTCGAGCCTGATCACGCAGGATCTGTCCGAGAGCGAGCTGTTCCTGTCGACCGAAGGCAGCGACTGCGGCCTCGCCAACATCAACCTCGGTACCAGCGGCGCCGAGATCGGCGGTGCGTTCGGCGGCGAGAAGGAAACAGGAGGCGGACGCGAATCCGGCTCCGACAGCTGGAAGGCCTACATGCGTCGGCAGACCCAGGTCGTCAACTGGTCCGGCGCCCTGCCGCTGGCGCAGGGCGTCAAGTTCGACATCGAGACCGGCGGGCCCGCATCGGGTGGCGAGGTGCCAGACCAGGATGTCGCGCGGCCAGGCGAGCGGGTTCACGGCGCGTAGTGTAGCGGCGAGGTGTAGCGGCGGGCCGCCCATCCGTCGGCCCGATGATTCGCCGCCGTGCCGGACGGCTGCGTCCGTCGCAGCCGCGCAACGTTGATGATCTTTGACCATTGAGATCGCTGCTGCGGTTCCGTTGCCGCAGTTCGCCGAGTACCATCTCGGCCGGCCCAGCCTCCTTGCCTGGCCACCAACGCACTTTCCGGCCGAGAGCGGCGCGCTGTCATGGCGCCCGGATCCTCCGTGCGTGTCGCGTCACCGCGATCGGCCGCCGCTTGCCCGCAAAACAGGAAGACTGACATGCACCGACCCCTTGCCCTCGTGCTCGCCGCGCTCGCCCTCGGAACCTCCGTACCCGCCCACGCGCAGTGGAAAGGCAAGGGCGAGGTCGGCATCGTGTTCGCGCGCGGCAATTCCGACACCGACACCGCCAACGTCAAGGTCGACACCTCGCGCGAGGTGGATCGCTGGAAGCACTCGTTCGGTGTCGCGGCACTGCGCGCGGCGAACAACGGGGCGACGACCGCCGAACGCTACGGCGCCGCCTGGCAGTCGGACTACAAGCTGACCGATCGTTCCTACTGGTTCGGCGGCCTGCGCTACGAGCAGGACGAGTTCAGCGGCTTCGACTATCAGGCCAGCCTGTCGAGCGGCTATGGCTACAAATTCATCGACACCGAGCGCACCAAGTTCAGCGGTCAGGCCGGCGTCGGCTACCGCCGCAGCAAGCTGCTGCCGCTCGGCGTGACCGACAGCGGCGCGATCTTCCGCGGCGACCTTAAGTTCGAGCACGCGCTGACCGACACGACGCGCATCATCGACACTTTCGTCGTCGAGGCGGGTTCGGACAACACCTTCGCCTCGAACGATCTCGCGCTGCAGGTGAAGATGAGCGACAAGTTCGCGCTCTCGGTCGGGCTCGGCGTCCGACACAACACCGATCCGCCGCTCGGGTTGAAGAAGACGGACACCCTGACGACGGTCAACCTCGTCTACGCGTTCTGATCGGCAGTTTCGGCAGCGCCCGCCCGCCCGTGTCGGGCGGCGCGCCGCCCGGGCTCAGACCTGGACGATCGAGCCCGCCGCCGGATGGATCGGCTCCGAGCCGTTCGCCGTGATCAGCGTCAGGTCTTCGAGGTGCGCGCTGCCGCCGATGCCGGCCTGCAGTACGGGGCAGTCGACCGAAAGCACCATGCCGGGCTCGAGCACGACGTCACCGAGGCTGGCGGCGTCGGTGTGATAGAGCCCGACACTGTGCGGACCGAAGGACACGTTGAAATCGTGCCCGGCCTTGCGCAGCGTCTCACGGCCGAGAGCCGTGATCTCCGAGTAGCGCTGTCCGGGCCGCATGGCGTCGCGCACGGTCGACCAGCCGAGCGCGATCGCTTCGGTGGCCTTCTGCATCGTCCTGGACGGCTCGCCGACGAACACCGTACGCGCAAAGTCGCCGTGATAGCCGGCGCCCTCGCTGACCGCGTCGAACAGGAACGCATCGCCGTCGCGTAGCTGGCGGTCGACGCCCTCGGCCGACACGCCGCCGACGACCATGAACACGCCGCGATTGCCGCGGCGCGCCGCCTCGGCGAAGAAGGTGGCGCGCAACTCGCGATAGCTGGCCCCCGCTCGCGCCGTGCCGGCGGCCGCCAGCGCAGCCTGCATGTTGGCCGTGGCGGCCAGTCGCATCAGCTGCAGCTCGCGGGGTGACTTCACCAGGCGGATGCGCTGCATCGTGGTTTCCGCCGGCAAGGGCTGCGCGGCCAGGTTGGCGGCGCCGAACAGCGCCGTCAGCTCGGCCGAATCCACGCCGACCTTGCCGCGATCGAGACCCATCGCGCGCAACGCCTTCAGCAGCGCGAAATCGGCGTCGGCGCTCGCCGGCTGGCGCGCCTCTGCGGCCTGCACCGCCGCCGTACGGGTCCGCTCTCCCGCGCTCAGCGGCTCGCGGCCTGCGTCCTGAAAGATCGTCGGGCCGGCGGCGCGCGGTTCGACCTGGTATCGCCCGACCTTCGCGGCCTCGAGATGCTCGCGGTCGGCGGGTCCGGTGAACAGGAATACCTGGAACGGATACTCGTAGGCGTTGTCGACCAGCAGGTAGTAGTAGGTGAATTCCGCCGCCACGACGCCGATCGGCTGCTGCCGATCGCGGCTCAGCAGCGCGTAGGCGCCGTTGCGGTAACCCATCCGCGAGGTTGCCGGCCAGAACCCGGTCGCGTGATAGACGTTGACCGGGCTGGACAGCACCAGGCCATCGAGCCCATCGCGTTCCATGACCGCACGCGCCCGGTCGAGATCGATCGGCGGTGCCTTGCGGAGGATCTCCGCGGGCGAGGGGCCGGCGGGCAGGCTCGCAGCCAGGGCGACAGTGGATTTCATCGGGGCACTCGGTGCGGCGTTTGCAGTGCCGGCCGGGAGCCCGGCCAGCGCTGCCGCCTTGATCAGGTTTCTGCGATCCATGGCCGACCCTACCAAGAAGTCGTCGCCGGTGCGAACGCCGACCGCGCGGCGGCCGAACGCGGTCAGCGTGACCCCGCGCGGCGGCCGAATCGACGCGTCGTCCCGACCCGGGCCGCCGAGGGTCGGCTGGTCTACGATGCGATAGCATTCCAATCGTGCACCGTCGTGCGTCCTCTGATTGGGAGTGTCGTCGATGACCACACGCAGGGACTGTCTGGAATTCGCCTGGTCGGCCGCGGCGTCTGCGGCGTTCAGCGGGTCGGTTCGCGCCGCGCCGCGCGCCCTCGACCTGCTGGTGCTGGGGGGTACCGGCTTTCTCGGACCCCACATGGTCGACTACGCGCTCGCGCGCGGCCATCGGGTGACGCTGTTCAACCGCGGCGTCAGTGCGGCGGGCCGCTACGGCGCTCGCGTCGAGGTGTTGCGCGGCAATCGCGACGCGCGAATCGAGCCTGGGCTGTCCGCGCTGCAGGGAAGCCGGCGCTGGGATGTCGTGATCGACAACTCCGGCTACCTGCCGCGCCATGTCCGCGACGCTGCGACGATGCTGCGCGGGCGCTGCGCCCAGTACGTGTTCGTCTCGACCGGCGCAGTCTATGACTTCGCCGGCCGTGAGGTCTGTGACGAGAGCGGGCCGTTGGTGAGACTCGCCGATCCGACGTCCGAGCTCGAAACGGCCGCCACCTACGGGCCACTGAAGGTCGAATGCGAGCGGGTGCTGCGCGAGGCGTTCGGCGAGGCGCGCTGCACCATCGTCCGGCCCACCTATGTCTTCGGTCCCGGCGACGACACGGACCGCTTCACCTACTGGATCGAGCGTCTCGCGCGTGGCGGTGAAGTACTCGGTCCCAGTTTCCCTGAACTCGAACTGCAATGGGTCGATGCCCGCGATCTTTGTCCGTGGATCGTGAGGCTGGCCGAGTCGCGCACCTTCGGCACCTTCAACGCTGCGGGTCCACGTGCACCGATCAGCTGGCGCGGGGTGCTCGAGGCCGTCCGTTCGCAACTTGGTTCGAACGCGACGCTGCGCTGGGCCACACCTGAAGTGTTGCAGGCCGTATCGCTGTCGCTGCCACTGGCGGCGGCGCGCCGCCGCCGCCGCCGCCTGAACAGTGATGCCGCGCAACGGACCGGACTCGAGTACCTTCCACTCGCCGACACCGTGGAGGCAACGCGTGCGTGGTGGGCAGGCCAGGATGCGGCGCGTCGCGCAGCCGTGCGGGACTGGCCGTCGGCAGAGCTCGAAGCGCGGGCGTTGGCGATGTTGACGGGTGCGGCGCCCGCCTGATCGGCGCGCCCGCCGCTCGTCTGCGTGGGTGACGCCGTCGGACGGCCGAGTTGCCCTACGGTTCTGCGAGCCAGCGCGCGAGTGCCGCGCCACACTGTCCCGCACTCTCGAAGCGGATCGCGTGCAGCCCGAGGCGGGCCGCGCTCTCGACGTTGACCGGATGGTCGTCGACGAACGCGGTCTGCGCGGCAGCGAGCCCGTGTCGGTGTAGCAGCCGGTGGAAAATCTCCGGATCCGGCTTGATCAGCTTTTCGTCGGCCGAGAACACCACCCCGCGGAACAGCGGCCAGAAGTCGTAGCTGCGCAGCAGCCACGTGGCGATCTCGGCATGCATGTTCGACAGGCAGTAGAGCGGCACGCCTTGCGCGTGGAGTGCACGCATCAGCTCGACCGTGCCGGGGATCGGGAGCAGCGAGTCGCGCGCCGCCTGCAGCAGCCGCGACATCTCGTCCACCGTGCGCCCGGCGCGCGCCGCGAACCGTGGCGCGGCGTCGGCATGCGAGAGCGTGCCGCGGTCGAGATCGAGCCAGTCGGGATGCGCGAACACCGCCTGCCAAACCGTGTCGAGCTGCGCAGCGTCCTGGCCCCGGTAGAACCGCTCCAGCAGGTCTCGCGGTCGCCAGTCCAGCACGACGCCGCCGAGATCAAATATGACTGAACGACTCCGATTGCCCGAGCCGACGATTCGTTGCTGTTCCATTTCTGGCATCGTATCGCGACCGGGGCGGCAACCGGTGCCGCGACCGGGTCTGCGACCGCCACGGCGATGGCCACCGCGCGCGCGTCCACGCGGCATTCCCATCGCCGAATCCATCGATCATGCTGTGGGCATGACGGACTCCCACCGGCTCGACTATCCGCACGCGGGCAGGGTCTGCCGCGACCAACTGTTCTTGCCGTCGGCGACGGCGAAGTCGGCGCAGCCGGCCGGGGTCCTCGTGCTGCCCGAATGGTGGGGTCTCAATGCGTTCGCGGTCGAACGTGCACGCCGTCTCGCGAGGCTGGGCTTCGCCGCCCTGGCGGTCGACCTCTACGGTGACGGCAAGGTCGCGGCCGATGCCGCCGAGGCGGGTGCCCTGAAGGACCGCATGCTCGCCGACCCGCGCGTGATGGCGCGAAGAGTGCGTGCGGCGCTCGAGGCACTCTCGTCGCAGGCCGATCCGTTGCGTCTCGGCGCGATCGGCTACTGTCTCGGCGGCGCGCTGGCCTTGCACGCCGCGCGGTGCGGATTTCCGTTGCGCGCCGTCGTCAGTTTTCACGGCGTGCTCGACAGCCATCACCCATCTCGGCCTGGGGAAATCCAGGCGCAGATCGCGATCTTCAACGGCGCGGACGATCCGCTGGTGACACCGGCCAGCGTCGCGGCGTTCGAGGCCGAGATGCGGGAGGCAGGCGCGAGATTCGAGATCGTGTCCTATCCCGGCGTCCGCCACACCTTCACCGACCCGCAGGCGGACGAATGGGCTCGGCGCTACGGGTTGCCGCTCGGCTACGACCGCCAGGCCGACGAGGATTCCTGGCGTCGTGCGACGGCGCTACTGTCGGCGATGTGACGCGCCGCCCGAACCGGACGCGTCCGCACGCTTCGAGTCCTCGAAGTTCTTCGTGAACACGTCGTACTCGTTGACGTCCGCACGCCGCGCGCGGGTCCAGGTGGTGGCGAAGCCGCGCGGGAAGGCCTCGTCGCTGTCGCGGCGCCCATCCTCGGACCAGACCAGCGGGAACAGCGCGCCCTGCGGCTTCTCGCCCTGGATCATCTCGTCGAAACTGACGCCGGCGAGATTGACGCAATCGGGCCGCGGGTCCCAGCGGATGTCATCGCCGAAAATGCGTACCGACACCGCGACGCGCCAGTCGTCGGTCGGATTGCCGTGCGAGTAGTGCAGCGTCCACGGATGCACCACCAGCATGTCGCCCGGCTCCATGTCCCAGGTGAGGAAGCGCAGGTTCGGGTCGCTGCGCATCGCTTCGCCATCGGGATGCGGAACGCGATCCGGCGGCTTGACCATCTTGCGGGCGTTGGGTGAGAACAGCCAGTAACGCACGTCCTGCACGTGCGAACCGGCGATGCACTCCAGCGAATTGGCGCGCGTGATCGGCGTCAGCGGCACCCACAGCGAGGGCACCATCTGGCCGCTCACCGGCCAGCCCATGCGGTCCGTGTGCCAGATCGTCTTTTCGGAAGACTGCGGCGCCTTGGCGAAGATTTCGTCGAAGAAGAACCGCGCCTCCTTCGAGCCCATCACTCGGCAGGCCGCCTCGGCGATCGGTGACTGGAACGCGAGTTCGCGATATTCCGCGATCCGCCGCGCCATGTAGCGGCCGGGATAGCTCGGCAGCAACCCAAAGTCTTCCTGGCCGGCGGCAATGCGCCGGCCGATCGGCAGCAGGCGCTCGATCCAGTCGCGATTCAGCACGCCGCGCAACTTCACCACGCCGTCGCGGCGATAGGTGTCGATGTCGTCCTGGGTGATCGCGTGGAGCGGACTGCGGTTGAGGCTCATGGGGGAATCCGGGAGGGTGCAGGGATGGCGTGATTACACCCCGGCCGGCCGGTTCCGGCCAATCGAAATTGAAGCCGCTGCCATAGGCGGACTGCATGGCCCGCGGGGCGTCCTGCCACCCGCGGGCCCCGCGAACGCGGTGCGTGGCGCCCCGCGCGCCCCCGTCCGCCTGCAGGGCAGGCCGACCGGCGTCTACGATGACGCCGGCAGCACCGTCTGGTTGCGCGAGGTCCAGGGCAGGTCGACATAGGCGCGCGGCGTGTAGGCAGCATCGAGGTCCCGCAGGGCCTCGGGCGGCAGCTCGAGATCCAGTGCCGCGATGGCATCGTCGATGTGCGCGGCGCGCGTGATGCCGACGACGGGTGCCGTCACGCCGGGCCGGCCCGCCAGCCAGGCGATCGCGACGCGGGCCGGCGTGCTGTCGAGTTCCCCCGCAAGCCGCGCGACGACTCCCAGCAGCGGATCGGTCGGCGGTCCGTACAGGGTATCGATCACGTCGTCGCTGCCGGCGCGTGCCGTGGCGGCCTCGCCGAGGGGCGTCAGCGGCAGCGCGGCGCGCGCGAGGCGACCCCGCGCGAGCGGGCTCCACGGCAGGACGCCGATCTGCTGGTCGAGACAGAACGGCAGCAGTTCGCGCTCGTCTTCGCGGTGCAGCAGGTTGTAGTGCGCCTGCACCGACACGAACTCGGGCCAGCCGTGGGCGCGCGCGGTGAAGTTCATCTTGGCGAGCTGCCAGGCGCGGATGTTCGAGGCGCCGAGCGCGCGCACTTTCCCGGCGCGCACCAGACCGGCCAGCGCCGCCATCGTTTCCTCCACCGCGGTGCCGCTGTCCCAGCGATGGATCTGCAGCAGATCGATGCGCTCGAGGCCCAGCCGGCGCAGCGAATCGTCACAGGACTGGCGGACGTTGCCCGCCGACAGCCCGGTCTCGCCGACGCCCACCGGATAGAAGAGCTTCGTCGCGACCACGAGCCGCGCGCGGGCCGCGGCGCCGAGCTGGCGGAGGAAGCCTCCGACCAGTTCCTCGCTGCGGCCGGTCGAATAGACGTTGGCGGTATCGAGGAAGTTGATGCCGTGCTCGAGTGCGCGATGCAGCAA
>JAYTNX010000269.1:0-1501 GCA_043748075.1 Pseudomonadota bacterium | reverse complement strand
GCCTGCTCGCGGCGGCCGGCCTGCCCGCGCCGATGGCGGCGCTGTACGCCCAGCTGCAGGCCTCCGAGGCGCGACATTTCGAGCTGTACCTGAAAGCGGCGCAGGCGCACGGCGAAAGCGCGCCGGCGCTCGACTGGCGCGCGCGTCTGGCCGAACTCGCCGCGATCGAGGCCGACCTCGTCCGCCAGCCCGACCCGCAGTTCCGCTTCCACTCGGGGCCGCCGCCGGAGGCCTGAGAGTTTTCGCTGTATCAGCTCAGCGGTCGAAAGGCAGTGGCACGGCTTCGAACCCGCCGGCGCTCCAGCGCAAAAGTCCACCGCGTTCATACCAGGCGTCCAGCACGATTCGTCGCAGTGGCCGTCCGTCGACTTGCGTCTCGTGGATGGCCGGTCGATGCGTATGGCCATGGATGATGCAGCCGACGCCAGTTGCGCGCACCAGCGCCGCGACCGCGTCGGGATCGACGTCCATGATGTCGGCATGCACGGCCCTGGTGTGCGCGCGACTGCCCGCCCGCGCCGCGGCGGCCAGCAGCTCGCGCTGCGCCAGCGACAGCGCCGCCACGCGCCGCTGGAAAAACTCGCCCCGCACCGTGGTGCGCAATTCCTGGTAGGCGGCGTCGCCGGTGCAGAGCAGGTCGCCATGGGTCAGCAACACCCGAGTGCCGTGGAGGTCCGCGATCACCGGGTCCGGCAGCAACCGACAGCCGCTGCGCGCCTCGAACCCGGCACCGAGCAGGAAGTCGCGATTGCCGTGCATCGCGAACACGGGCACCCCGCTGCGGGTGAGTGACTGCAGCGCCGCGCAGACCCGCGAGCGCACCGGATCCGGGTCGTCGTCACCGATCCAGCTCTCGAACAGGTCGCCGAGGAGGTAGAGCGACTCGGCGCCGCGCGCCTCGCCGGCCAGCAGCCGCAGGAAGGTCTCGACGGCCTGCGGGCTGGCCGCGTCGAGGTGCAGGTCCGAGACGAACAGATGGGCCAAGGCCCGCAATCCGCCGGGATCAGCGCTTGCCGTCGGCAGGCGTGCTGGCCGCGCCGGGAGGGACGGGCGTCGCGGCCGTCGCGGAGGGCCTGCTTCCGGCGTCGGCGCCGGCGTCGGCCGCGGGCACCCCGCCCGTCGCCTCTCCAACCACCTCCGTCTTCTCGATCAACACCGTGCGTTGCGGCACATCCGCCTTCAGCGGCCCCATCGGCCCCGCCGGCACCACGCCGATGCGATCGACGACGTCCATCCCGTCGACGACGCGGCCGAACACCGCATAGCCCCAGCGGGTCGGCAGCGGGTTCAGGTCGCCGTTGTCGGCGAGGTTCACGTAGAACTGCGCATCGCCCGAGTGTGCCGCGCCCGTGCGCGCCAGCCCGACCGTGCCGCGCAGATTGACCAGCCCGTTGCCGGCCTCGTTCGGAATCGGCTCGCGGGTCTTCTTCGCGGCGAAATCCGGCGTCAGCCCGCCACCCTGGATCACGAACGAGGGGATCACGCGGTGGAAGATCGTCCC
>JAYTNX010000268.1:0-13912 GCA_043748075.1 Pseudomonadota bacterium | reverse complement strand
GGCCTCGGAGCGCGCCGTCCTGGCGCGCTACGCCCCGGCGAAAAGCCCACGAGCCCTCCCCGCCCTCCGATTGTTTCAGCGAGCCGTCCGCGAAGATTCGCTTCGCTCGAGCGCCACTCGATCATCGACACCGGATGGATGATCTCGCTTCACGGCTCGAGCATTCGATCCGCGCGCCGCGGCGTCGGGAGCGGGGAGGGTGTGAAGTCCTTTTGCGCGCGCCGAAGCGCTACGTGAAGGATCCTTCGCACATTTTCGGCAGGTCGTTCACGCGGGGTCCGGCGTCAGGAGTTGGACGGTGGGAAAATAGTTTCTGTAGCGCCGCGCATCGCGCGTCAGGATGCTGCAGCTCAGCACCGCGGCGTGCGCACCGATGAAGAAGTCAGCCAGCACGTTGCCCTTGGCGCCACCATCCTTGCGGTATTTCACGAAGGCCCGGCCGGCGAGGAACAGTGCTGGACGTGGTAGCTCCTGAAAGCTCAGGCCCATGCCCTCGATCGCCTCGTCCAAGGCTTTGACGGAGTCGAAAGCGAGTGACAACTCGGCGTAGATCGTCGGGTTGATGACCAGCTCGTGGGCTTGGGATTGGGCGCGAAGCTGTCGTACTGACCAGTCGGCCCAGGCAGGGTCGTCCTCGAAGACGTCCAGGAGGACGTTGGTGTCGACCAGCAGCATAGCCGAGGCTCAGTCCGCCCCACGCAACAGGGCCAGCAGATCATCGGTGCGCCACTTGACTTGCGCCTTTCCACGTGCAGATTCGAATCGATCCCGCCGGCTGATCGGCCGTGCGCCCGCCTTCTGTACGACTACCTGGCCTTCGCGATTCACATCGAAGTCCACGCCATCGCCCGGCGCCAGGCGCAGTGCATCACGCACCTTCTTCGGTATGGTGACCTGGCCTTTGACCGTCATTGTCGTGGCCATGACTGGCTCCGGGTGTAATACGCGAAATTCTAGTGTATTACCGGCGACGGCGCCGCGCCAGCGGGTCTGGCGGCGGTCGACGCACCGCCCCTAGGGCCGGATCCCATGCGGCGAAATGATCCCCATCGCCCAGGCCGCGATCAGCAACAAGAACAGCCCCACCGACAACCCGACGCGAAGGGTCAGCGCCCGCACCATTTTTCTGGAATCGCCCTGGCCACGGGAGAGATGGAACAGGGCATTGCCGAGGCTGGCGACGATGCCGACCAGCACGCAGACGACGAGGATCTGGAACAGTTCCATCGGGACGGTATTCCGTTTCGCGCGGGGCGCAGGCGGCTCGAGAGCCGTATTATAGGGGGGTGCCGATCCGCATCGCCGTAGGTCAGCGAGTCTTCGCGCCCTCCTGGCTGATGACGGGCCTGACGGTGCTGTTGTGCGTGTTGTTCGTCGTTCTCGGGCGCTGGCAATGGGGCCGCGCCGAGCAGAAGCGCGAACTGTGGGCGCAGTTCGCACGTGGCAACGGCGAGGTCATGGCGCTCGGTGCGCGTGCCACGACGGACTTGCCGCGCTATGCCCGGGTGCGTGTCGAGGGCCGCTGGGAGCCGCTGCGCCAGTTCCTGCTCGACAACAGAACTCACGACGGGCGCGCGGGCTACGAAGTGCTGACGCCGCTGGTGCTCGACAGCGGGCGCGTGCTACTCGTGAATCGAGGCTGGGTGCCGTTCATCGGTTACCGGGATCGATTGCCGGACGTGACGGCCGAGTTCGCAGACCTACGCGACGCCGCTCAGGGCGCGGCGCCCGCCGCAATGGCGGGCGCAGGGGTGCCACCGGAGGACGCGATGCCGCGCAGGGTCGTTTTGGGCCGGCTCGACGAGCTGCCGAGTGCCGGGCTGGCGGGCGGGCGCGCAGCGCCGGCGCTCGACGGTCCCTGGCCGCGCGTGACGGCGTTCCCGCGGCCGGCGGAACTGGCGGCGGCGCTCGGTGTGGCGACGCGCCTGGAGCCACGGCTGCTGCTGCTCGATGCGCAGGAGCCGCGCGGCTACGTGCGGGACTGGAAGCCGGGTGGTCGCGGACCGGAACAGAACTGGTCGTACGCGATCCAGTGGTGGAGTTTCGCGGTGGTGCTGCTCGGACTGTACGCGGGTTTGAATTTTCGCAAGTCGTGAGGGGAATCGAGATGACGACGACGACCCCGGAAACGATGTCGAAGGCCGAGCGCGCCGCGGTAACCCGTGGCCGTCGCACGCTGCTGGGCATTGCGGCGCTGTTTTTCGTGCCGCTCGCGTCGTCGTTCTGGCTGTACTACTCCGGCGGCTGGCGTCCGTCGGGCTCGACCAACCACGGCGAGCTGATCACGCCAGCGCGTCCGTTACCGGACGTGGCCTTCACGCTGCCCGACGGCACGACCTCGGCGCGCGCCGGCTTGTTGCGCGGTAAATGGACGCTGCTCTACCTGGGCGGTGGCGGCTGCACCGACGACTGTCGCCAGGCGCTGTGGACGATACGCCAGACGCGCCAGCTGCTGGCCGAGGACATCGATCGCGTGCAGCGCGTGTTCATCGTGCGCCGCGACTGTTGCAACACGGGCTTCCTCGCGAAGGAACATCCGGGCCTCGAAGTGGTGAAGGCCGACGATCCCTCGACCGGCGAGTTCTTCGCGCTGTTCCCCGGGGTCGAGCCGACGCACAGCATCTACGTCGTCGACCCCCTCGGAAACCTGATGATGCGATTCGACGCCCGCGAGAACCCGAAGGGCCTGCTGTCTGACCTGAAGAAGCTGCTGAAGCTGTCGCATATCGGTTGATCCCCCACCCGGTCGATACCATGAACGCCGCCACCGACACCCGTGCTCCACTCGCGTTGCCCGCCGCCGTGCTGGTCCGCCGCCTGGCGCTGTTCGGCGTGCTGCTGGGCCTCACCGTCGTGGTGCTCGGCGCCTGGGTGCGCCTCACCGATGCCGGGCTCGGCTGTCCCGACTGGCCGGGCTGCTACGGTCACGTCACACCGGCGGCCGCGGCAAAGAATCCCGATCAGGTCGCCGCCTATTCGCCGGGCTGGGCGTTCGACCAGGGCAAGGCCTGGCGCGAGATGATCCATCGCTACGCGGCGACGACGCTGGGCCTCGTCATCGTGCTGATCACGGCGATCGCAATCGTGTATCGGCGCCAGCGTCCGCTCGGGCTGCCGTTTTCGCTCGTGCTGCTCGGCACGGTGGTGTTCCAGGGCGCGCTCGGCGCGCTGACGGTCTGGTGGCTGGTGAAACCGCTGGTCGTGGTGCTGCACCTGATCGGCGGCCTGACAACGGTGTCGCTGCTGTTTTGGCTCTGGCTGGACATGCGACGACGTACCGGCGTCGTGACGCCCGCACCGGGCGTCACAGCCACGACGCGGCTCGACGGCGTACGCCGCGCCGCCCTGTCGGCAACCGTCGTCGTCGCTCTCCAGATCATGCTCGGCGGCTGGACGAGCAGCAACTATGCCGCCGTCTCGTGCCCCGACTTCCCGACCTGCCAGCGGCAGTGGTGGCCGGACGGCATGGACTACCGCGATGCGTTCGTGCTGTGGCGCGGCCTCGATGTCAACTATACGGGCGGCGTGCTCGAGCATCCGGCGCGCGTTGCGATCCACTTCACGCATCGTCTCGGCGCGATCGTCGCAACGCTCGCGGTGCTGCTGGCCGCGGTGCTGGCGCTGCGCGCCGCGCCGACCGCGCTGGTGCGCAATGCGGGGTGGTGGGCCGCGGGCGCCCTCGGCCTGCAGCTCGCGATCGGCATCCTGATGGTGCTGCAGGCCTTCCCGCTGCCGCTGGCCACCGGCCACAACGCCGGCGCAGCGGCGCTGCTGCTGTCGATGCTGCTGCTGAACCGCCGTTTGCGGGAGGCCTGAACGCATGGCCCTCACACCCGCCGACGCGATCGTCGTGCCACGCGCCGCATGGCGCAACTACTACGAGCTGACCAAGCCCAAGGTGGTGCTGCTGATCGTGTTCACCGCAATCGTCGGCGCGCTGCTGGCGTCGCCCGGCCTGCCACCGCTCGGCGCGCTGGTCTGGGGCAACCTCGGCATCGCGCTGGCGGCGAGCTGCGCGGCCGTGATCAACCACGTGCTCGACCAGAAGATCGACGAGAAGATGGCGCGCACCCGCAACCGGCCCATGCCGACGGGTACGGTGACGAACACGCAGGCGCTGTCCTTCGCCGCCGCGCTCGGCGTGCTGTCCATGCTGGTGCTGTGGCGGCTGGTCAATCCGCTGACGGCGGTACTGACCTTCCTGTCGCTGATCGGCTATGCGGTGGTCTACACCGTCTGGCTGAAGCGGGCGACCTCACAGAACATCGTGATCGGCGGTGCCGCGGGCGCGGCGCCACCGGTGCTCGGCTGGGCCGCGGTGACGAACTCCATCGACCCGAACGCGCTGCTGCTGTTCCTGATCGTCTTCGTCTGGACGCCGCCGCACTTCTGGGCGCTGGCGATCGCGCGCCGCGACGAGTACGCGCGCGCCGGCATCCCGATGCTGCCCGTCACGCACGGCATTCCTTACACCCGCCTGCAGGTGCTGCTCTACACGGTTCTGCTGGTGCTGATCACATTCATGCCGTTCCTCACGGGCATGAGCGGGCTCATCTACCTGGTGGCGACGCTGGTACTGAATGCCCTATTTCTGTACTACGCACTGGCGATGAAGTTCACCGAGCGGGTCGACCTGCCGATGACGATCTTCCGGTTCTCGATCACCTACCTGATGTGGCTGTTCATCGCGCTGCTGGTGGACCACTACGTGCCGACGACGCAGTCCCGGGTGCCGTTCAACGTCGGCTGACCTCGCCCTTGTAAGGCAATGTATCGCGCGGGCGCGCGGCAACAGTTCGTTACAATTCGCCCGACGGGGGCCGTACGGGCCGTGCAGAGTTCGCTCCCGATACCATGAACGACCCCGCCCACATCCTGGTAGTCGACGACGACCACGAGATCCGCACGTTGCTCTGCAACTACTTGCAGAAGAATGGCCTGCGCGCCACCGGCGTGCCCGATGGCCGCACGCTCGACCGGCAGCTGCTGCGCGCGCTGCCGGACCTGATCGTGCTCGACCTGATGTTGCCGGGCGAGGACGGCTTCTCGATCTGTCGTCGGCTGCGCACCGCCTCGCAGCTGCCGATCATCATGCTGACGGCGCGCGACGAGGACGTGGACCAGATCCTCGGCTTCGAGCTCGGCGCCGATGACTACGTGCGCAAGCCGTTCAATCCGCGCGCGCTGCTGGCGCGCATCCGCGCGGTGTTGCGGCGCACCGACCTCGCCGCCCCGGGCGGTCCGGCGCCGGGGTCGCCTACCTATCGCTTCGGGCCGTGGCGGCTCGACTCGATCACGCGCGTGCTGTCGCGCGCCGACGGCACCACCCTCGAGCTCAATGGCGCCGAGTTCAGCCTGCTGGTCATCCTGCTCGATGCGCGCAGCCGCGTGGTGCCGCGCGCCACGCTGACCAGCCTGCTGCGCGGTCGCGACACCGACCCGTTCGACCGCAGCATCGACGTGCGCATCAGCCGCTTGCGCCAGCGGCTCGGCGACGACGCCCGCACGCCGACGCTGATCAAGACGGTCTACGGCCAGGGCTACGTGATCGGCGTGCCGGTACAGACCGAATGAGACCCTGGCCCGACACGACGTTCGGCCGGCTGTTCCTCGCCGCCTGCCTCGCCGTCGGCGCGATGCTCGCCGTGTCGCTGCTGCTGGTCGCACAGGATCGTCGTCAGCTCGCGCTGCGCGTCGGCGGCACGCAGGAGACGATCGAGCAAGTCGTGCGCCTGACGAAGGAACTCGCGGCACTCGACCCCGCTGCGCGAAGTGCGGCGATCGAGCGGCTCGACATCCGGCCCGCCGAATGGCGCGCGCGCCCGATGGCTCCGCCCGGCGCGGCGAATGCGCCCGGTATACCCGATGCACCGGACGCGATGGGCCGTGCGCGGGATCGCGGTACCGGAAACCGCGAGCCGCCACCGCGGGGCTCGACCGCGACACAGGCCGCGCGCGACGCGCAGCGCATCTACGTGGAACCGCTGCGCCGGCGTCTGGGCGCCGGCTATCGCATCACGGCCAGGGCGGCCGAACCCGGCTCGTGGGAGCCGGTCGTCGATCTCGGGCGGCCACCGATGGGTGGGGTCAGCTCACCCGGCGGCAAGCGCGGGCGCGACGGCGGTGGCTTCGGCCCACGCGAGCTCTACGAGTTGACGATCATCGATCCGAACGGTGTGCGCCTGCTGTTCTGGGTCGCGGCGCCGCGCGAGGAGCCCTGGATCGACGCGCGGCTCGCGTGGCAGGTCGGACTGCTGACGCTCGTGCTCGGCCTCGTGCTGTACGCGGCCACGCGCCACCTCACCCGGCCGCTGGCGCGACTGCAGGCCGCCGCCGCTCAGGTGGGCCGTTCGATGGACGTACCGCGGCTCGATGAGACCGGCCCCCGCGAAGTGCGCGAAACGCTGCAGGCCTTCAACACCATGCAGGATCGCTTGCGTCGCTATGTCGACAGCCGTACGCGCGTGCTGGCGGCGATGTCGCACGACCTGCGGACGCCGCTGACGCGGCTGCGGCTGCGCGTCGAGACCGTCGACGACGAGACGCTGCGGCAACGCTTCATCGACGACATCGAGCAGATGCACGCGCTGGTCGAACGCGCCCTCGGTCTGTTCAAGGGCTTGAACGAGGATGAGCGCGCGAGCGCGGTCGACCTCGATGCACTGCTACGCACGCTGCAGCAGGACTTCGAGGAGCTCGGCCACGCCCTGCCGATCGAAGGCGCGATCACACGCGGGCCGCTGCTGCTGCGGCCGCTGACGCTGAAGCGGGCGCTGACCAACCTGATCGAGAATGGTTTCAAGTACGGCGGGCGCGTGCGCCTGCGGGTTGATGACGGTGGTGGCGGCGGCGATGACGATGGGGATGGCAACAGCGACGACGACGCCGTGCAGCTGCGCGTGCAGGACGACGGCCCGGGCTTGCCGGCGATGGAGCTGGAACGCGTGTTCGAGCCCTTCTACCGCAGCGAGGGTTCACGCAGTCGGGATACGGGCGGTGTCGGCCTCGGGCTCTCGATCGCCCGCGATGCCATCGAGAGCCAGGGCGGCACGCTCACGCTGCGCAATCGGTCGGAAGGCGGGCTCGAGGCGCTGCTGACGCTGCCGCGCATCAGCTGAGCGACCCGATCCCGGGCCTCTACCTGGACTTTGACAGGGTCTCGGTCCGGTCTCTGGGCTCTGGGCTCTGGGATCTTGGATCCGGGGGCGGGGATCAGTCGAAGATGCGACTCCAATCCAGCAGCACGTCGGGCAATGCAGAAGGTGCCGCGATCGTGCCAGGTTCGAGCTTCTGCAGTGATTCGAAACCGGACGCCGAGGGTCTGCGCCGCAGTTCCAGGCTGCGATTGGCGAGGTCGAGAATCCAGAGCTCCGCAATGCCGTGCCGTGCATAGAGGTTGCTCTTGCGACCACTGTCGTAGCCGAGTGAACTCTCCGACACCTCGATGATGAGCAGCAGATCTTCCGGTCGCGGATGCGCCTCCCGATAGCGATCGGCACGTGGCTTCAGCAACAGCAGGTCGGGCTGGGGCGCACTGACTTTCGACAGGACCATCGTGCACTGGCACCAGACCGTCGCCCGCTCGCTCGGAATGCCGACGACCAGCAGACGAAACAACTCCGCAACGGCAGACGAATGCCGGATTCCGATCGGCGCCATTTCGAGGACCTCGCCCTCGATGAGCTCGACGCGTTCGTTCTCACGGAAGATCCCGGCTTCCGCCATGCGGAAGTACCGCTCGGTATCGATCTCGAGAGGCCGGGAAGTGAACACGGTGCTCATCGTGCCTGCAGGGTCGCCTGACGAAATGGGCCTGTCGAGCCGGATATTTCGCCTTTCCGTTCAGAAAGGCAATTCGCGGATCAGCGGGGAAAAAGCCGGTCCGCGACGTAGGGATTGCTGCGCCGTTCAGTCCCGAACGTCGAGGTCGGCCCATGACCCGGCAGGAAGGTGATGTCGTCGCCGAGCGGGAACAGCCGCTCGCGGATCGAGGTGAGCAGCTGCGCATGATCACCGCGCGGAAAGTCGGTGCGGCCGATGGAGCCGGCGAACAGCACGTCGCCGACGATTGCGAAGCGCGCGGTCGAGTGCACGAACACGACGTGCCCCGGGGTATGGCCGGGACAGTGACGGACCTGCAGCGTCTCGTCTCCGACGCGCACTTCGTCACCCTCGTGCGGGCCTTCCACCGGCACGCCGTTGCGGCGCGCCAGCTCCGCCGTGCCGGCAGCGTGATCCAGGTGACCATGGGTGATCAGGATGCGCTCGAGCGTCAGGCCCTCGTCGTCGAGCACCTGCTGCACTCGTTCGAGATCGCCGCCCGGGTCCACGACCGCGGCCCGCCGTGTGCGTTCGCACCACAGGACTGAGCAGTTCTGCTGGAAGGGGGTGACGGGAATGATGGCGACTTGCATGGCCCTGGCATTATGCCCGGGTGAAAACATCGCCGCGCTTCCCCGGGAAAGCGGGTGCGACTACCGTGCGAGGGTGCCTGCCACCTGCGCCTGCCGATGACCTCGGACCGTACCGCGAATCCACTCGGTGGCGCGATGCGCATCGCCTCCACACCCGGAACGGGCACACTCGTGACCCTGACCCTGCCAATGGAACGGGAGATGCCATGATCGTCGAGCGGCTCTGGCCCGGGAACGCCTACCGCAACTTCCACTATCTCATCGCCTGCGCCGAAACCGGCGAGGCGCTGGCCGTCGATCCGCTCGATCACGCGCTGTGCGCGCGCGTCGCCCGCGAGCGCGGCTTCACGATCACGCAGATCCTCAATACCCACGAACATCTCGATCACACCGGTGGCAACGACGGGCTACGGGCAGTCACCGGCGCGCGGGTGCTCGCACACGCGGGCGCGGCGACGAAGATCGGCGGCGTCGACCGCGGCCTGGCGCATGGCGACGTGATTCGCGTCGGCCGCAGCATTGAACTCGAATGCCTCGACACCCCCGGGCATACGCTGGCGCACATCTGCGTGTTCGCGCACGCGCCTGAACCTGCGCTGTTCTGCGGCGACACACTGTTCAACGCTGGCGCGGGCAACTGTCACAACGGCGGTTCGCCCGAAAAGCTCTACGAGACCTTCGTCGAGCAGCTCGCCAGCCTGCCCGCGACGACAAAGATCTACCCGGGCCACGAATACCTTGGCCGCAACCTTGCCTTCACGCTCGATCGCGAGCCGGACAATCGCGACGCGGCTGAGATGGCCGCTGCGACTGCGAACGTCGATGCGGCCGCGGCACCCGTGACGACCCTGGCTGACGAAATGCGCGTCAACACGTTTTTCCGGCTCGGCAGTTCCGCCGTCATCGCCGGGCTGCGCGACAGGTTTCCGGAGCTGCCGGCAACACCGGATGCGGAGACGGTCTTCGTGAAGCTGCGCGAGCTGCGCAATCGTTGGTAGTCGACGATCGACGCGTTTCTGCGAAATGCCCTGCGCCGCTCGCGCGCCATGCCTCGATCGCTACGACCCGATCGACGATGCAAATGCCGCCGTACAGGTTGCCACCCGTGCGCTGAATCTCGCCGATGTCGGCGGCCCGACACCCGGTCCACGCGGTCGGCTGCAGGAGCCGGCAAGTCGTACGGGCTCCATCACGGGCGCTATCGATTGCGCGGCTCGCGGTCGAAGAATGGCGGCAGCGGATAGCTGCCGAAGCCAAAGGCGAAGCTGCCGTTGCGTTCCGCCAGGCGCGCCGAAATCTGCGCTGAAGGCGCGTAGCGCCGCTTCATCCAGGTTTGGTAGGCCGGGCGCGGATCGGCGTAGGGTACGGCGCCCTGGTCGTAGAGGCAGTGCGTGACCCAGCCGGCGAGGTAATCGAGCATCAGCTCGCGATCGGCCCAGGCGCCGTAGGCCTGCTCGTCGAGCCACAGCGCGTGTTCAGAGGCGCGCGCGGCGATGCGGAAAGCCTGCGGGTAGTCGCCGCCGACCTGCAGACGCCGCTGGGATAGCGTGAACGCCCTGTCCCAGTCCGGCGATCGATAGAGCGCGTCCTTCCCCCGGAAGCAGTCGTCGATCGCCTGGTCGAGCATTGTCGTGGGCGGCGGCGGCGGTCCTGGAGGCGGGCGGGGCCGGATCGGCAGCGGCTTCGGCAAGGGTGGTGGGGGTGGCGGGCGCGGTGGCGGGCTTGCGGGACGTGGCGGCCTCGCGGGCGGCGGGGTGATGGGGTCGGGAGGCTTTGGGTCGGGAACGCGGCTGCGTTTCAATCCCTTGGGCCGGTCCGTGGTGGCGAACAAATCGCCGTCCGGCCGCGGCGCGCGCATCGCCTGATTCACGCAATCCCTGAACGATTCCAGCGTCTGCGTGCGCCGGGCGATCTGCGCGTTGGCCTGCCTCACCAGCGCGCTGGCATTGCGATTGCCCGGCTGGCGCGCCTGCTCGTACAGCGCCAGTGCCCGGTCCTGGTAGACCTTGGCCTCGTCGAGCAGGGCCAGACATCCGCTCGAACGCTGCTTCACGTCCTCGGCGTGGCTGTCGTACCAGCGATGCGCCCCGCCGACGGCGTAGCGGTCGTAGTCGCCCTGGGTGGCAAACACGTCCCCCTGCGCCGGCTGCGCCAGCGCCGCAACGACCCCGACTGTGCCCCACGCCCAGACTGCGACCAGGGCGGAAAGACCGGCTCGCATGTGCGAAAGACAATCACGAAAGGGTCGGGGTTGGCAATGCGCCGCAGCCCGCGTCAACATCAGCGACATGGCGCGGGAAATCGAGACGATGCCGAAATGGCTCGCCGTGTGCCTGGGCGGCATGGCGCTGCTGGCCTGCGCCCAGGACTCGGCGCGCTACGACGCCGTCGTGATGCAGCAAGGGCCCGCGGCCCTGGTGGGAGCAGGCCTCGGCGGCGAGCTGCATGCGGCGGTGCTGTGCGATGCCAACGAACGACTCGGCGATCCGGATTGGCCGCCCATCGCCACCTGGATGCTGTTACCCGAGAAGGGTGAGACGTTCGAGTTCGCCGGCCCGGGTTTTGCGAAAGTCGACGGCCGAAAGGTGGCGATCAAACTCGGCGTCACCGTCGATGGCCGGGAGTTCCGACTGAGAAACAGGAAAGTGCGCCACGACGCACAGATGGCGCGATCCGAAGTTGCCGCGGCCTGCCGCGCGATCGGCGCTCGCCCCGCGATCAATCGCGCCGGCTGAGGCGGCACTGCGGGCTTCCGCCCTGCGACGGGTGCCGCTCGCAGCATCTCCGTCAGGCTCGCCTTACTCCGGTTGAGGCGTTACGCCTACCGGCAAGTACGGGGGACATCCGTAACTTCCGTGCAGGCACCCTGGGCGACCCGCTTCGTGCGCGCCGGCCTTCCCCTACAACCCTCTGCGTTCCCGTCCTACCCGCCCGATGCATCCGGCACGGCGATCGGTACGTATGTCTCGAACAACAGCCCATCCCTCGTGTTCGACTCTCGGAGATCTTTCATGAAAACAACCGCTACCTCCGTAGCCTTCACCGCCGCCGCGGCCCTCGTGCCGCTGCTCGCCCTGCCGCCGACACCCGCGACGGCCTCCAGCCATCGCGAGGCGCCGTACATCACGCGCATGCCCGCGGTCGACTCGACCGACCTGTACCTGTTCAACAGCTACGAGGCCGGACGCACGGCCTACGTCACCCTCATCGCGAACTACCTGCCGCTGCAGGATCCCTACGGCGGCCCGAATTACTTCGCGCTCGACCCGACCGCGCTCTACGAAATCCACATCGACAACGACGGCGACGCGAAGGAGGACCTGACCTATCAGTTCCGCTTCAGCCAGAGACTCGCCGATGACAACCGCGGCGTGAAGCTGCCGATCGGCACGGCGCAGGTCGCCGTGCCGCTGAAGAACGTCGGCGGCGTGACCGCCACCGACAGCTCGAAACTGAACTTCACCGAGAGCTACACGCTGACCGTCGTCAGCGGCGATCGTCGGCGCGGCACCGCGACGGCGGTGATGAATGCGAGCGGCACGGCGAATTTCGGCAAGCCCTACGATTTCGTCGGCACCAAGACCTTCGGCAGCGTGGCGGGCTACGACACCTATGCGAAATCCTTCATCCACACCGTGAACCTGCCGGGCTGCACCCAGCCGGCGAAGGTGTTCGTCGGCCAGCGCAAGGAAGGCTTTGCGGTGAACCTCGGTCGCATCTTCGACCTCGTCAACCTGGTGCCGATCGACGGCACGACGTTCCCGGGCGGCATCATGCAGTCGCCGGCGAACAACATCGTCGCCAACAAGAACGTCACCTCGCTGGCGCTCGAGGTTCCCGCGGCCTGTCTCAAGGGTACCGGCAACGGCGTCATCGGCGCATGGACGACCGCGTCGCTGCGTCAGGCGCGGATCCTGAACCCCAAGCCCACCTTCGCGAAGCCGGATATCAGCGGCGGTGCCTGGACGCAGGTGTCGCGACTCGGCTCGCCGCTCGTCAATGAAGTGGTGATCGGCCTGCCGGACAAGGATCGCTTCAGTGCCAGCCAGCCCGCCGACGATGGCCAGTTCGCGACCTACGTGACGAACCCGACGCTGCCCGCACTCGTGGACGTGCTGTTCCGGTCGGCGGTGAACACCACGCTCAACGTGAACATCGCCAACCTCGCGCCGAACAACCTGCCGAGGAACGATCTCGTGGCCGCTTTCCTGACCGGATTCCGCGGCGTCAACCAGCAGTCGAAGGTGACCGCCTCCGAGATGCTGCGACTGAACACGGGCATCGCCGCGGTCGCGGCGGCCAGCCAGAACACCTACGGCGTGTCGGCGGGCGATCTCGCGGGATTCCCGAACGGTCGCCGGCCGGGCGACGATGTGGTCGACATCGCGCTCTGGGCCGTCATGGGTCGGCTCTGCCACCCGATCACGATCGGCGGCACCGCGACCGATCTCGGCTTGTGCACGCCCGCCAACGCACCGATCGGCACCGCCAAGCTCACCGATGGCGCGCCGGTCTCCGCGGTCGACTTCGACGTCAGCTTCCCCTACCTGCGCACGCCGCTGCCCGGTGCGGGCTCGTGAGCGCCGCAGCCCAGACGGAGATCAGACTCATGACACCTCAAACTCAACTGACACGTCTCGGTCTGGCGCTGGCCCTCGCAACGCTGGCCGCGTGCTCCAGCGGCAGCGGCAACTCGTCGGCCGCGGCGGCCGGGGCCACCCCCACCACCCCGCCACCGGCGGCGAACCAGGCTCCGACGATCAGCGGCACCTCGAACAAGTCGATGGATTCGGACGACACCACGACCACGACCTTCGCGGTGGCAGACGCCGAAACACCGGTGTCGGACCTCACAGTCAGCGTGGCCTCGTCCGACACGACGCTGTTCCGTGCCGAGAGTCTCGTGCTCGGCGGTTCGGGCGCGGCACGCACGGTGCAACTGACACCGACTGAGGATCGCGCCGGGCGCACGACGCTCGTCGTGACGGTGAAGGACGCGCAGGGCGCCACGGGCACGGCCTCGTTCGTGCTCGACGTGCTGTCGGTCCCGACCAGCCTGGTGGCGTTGACGGGTGACACCTATGTACGTCCCGCCGGGGAAGCCGCCACGAGCCTGACCGGCAAGAGCTTCACGCCGGACAGTGAAGACCCCGCGTTGTTCGACGGTTTGATCAACGCGGCGCCGTAGTCGCGGTGGAGTGGTACGCGACGCCGATCGAGGATCGGCGTCGCGCCGCGGAACGAAACAACGAGTGACGGCGAACCGCGCGGTCGACACCTCAGGGATCCAAAGACCATGAACCTCACGACGCTCACGAAGATGTCGATCACCCCTCGCCTCGGCGGTTCGGCGGCGGCCGCACCGACGCCGATCGCCGGACTGGCGGCAGGCGAGCGGCTGTTGGGCATCGACTACCGACCGGCGAACGCCGCGCTGTACGGCGTGACCACCGACAGCGCACTGGCCTATCCCATCCCTGACGTCGTGGCCGCGGCCT
>JAYTNX010000267.1:0-9469 GCA_043748075.1 Pseudomonadota bacterium | reverse complement strand
GCATACTGACCCTCGCGGACATAGCGCAGGAAATTTGCCACCGTCAGCGGTGCGCGCTCGTCCTCCAGCTCGATCGTGAAAGCGCCGAGGCTCGTCGTGACCCGCACCTGGGTTCCGGCGGACGCGAGCCCCGACAGGGCGCCGAGCACGGCAATCAACAGTGCCATCGACAGGGCCTTCGGCAGGGCAATAGGCAGGGCCATCGGCAGGGCGAAACGCAAAGCCAGACGGCGCAGGGCAGGCGGGTGGGTCATGGCGCTCATTCTAGCGACGGGACTGCGAGCCGGGCGACTCGGGTAACATCCCGCCGATGTCCGGCCCCGCTCCCGTCACGCGCTTCGCCCCGAGCCCCACCGGCGAACTGCACCTCGGCAACGTGCGCACCGCGCTGTTCAACTGGCTGCTGGCGCGCCGCGACGGTGGCCGCTTCGTGCTGCGCATCGAGGACACCGACGCCGAGCGCAGCCGCCCCGAGTTCGCCACTCGCCTGCTCGAGGACCTGCGCTGGCTGGGGCTCGACTGGGACGAGGGTCCGGTCATCGGCGGGCCCGCGGCTCCCTACGAACAGTCGCGCCGCGCGCCGCTCTACGCGGAGGGCTTCGCCAGGCTCGAGACGCGGGGGCTCGTGTATCCCTGCTACTGCACCTCGCTGGAGATCGACCTCAGCCGTCGCGCCCAGCTGAGCGCCGGCCAGCCGCCGCGCTACGCCGGAACCTGCCGTGCGCTGACTGCCGCGCAGCGCGCCGCGCACGAGGCCGCGGGCCGACACCCGACGCTGCGGTTCCGGGTCCCTGAGGGGCGTGCGGTCGCGTTTGACGACCTGGTGCACGGACCGCAGACTTTCCGCAGCGACGACATTGGCGACTTCGTCCTGCGCCGCGCCGACGGCAGCGCCGCGTTCTTCTTCTCCAACGCGCTCGACGATGGCGCGATGGGCGTCACCGACGTGCTGCGCGGCGAAGATCACCTGTCGAATACGCCGCGGCAGCTGTTGCTGCTCGAGGCGCTCGGCCTGCCGGCGCCCCGCTATGGGCACCTGGCTCTGCTGGTGACGGCCGAAGGGGCGCCGCTCTCCAAGCGCCACGGTGCGCAGTCGGTGCGCGCGCTGCGCGAGCTCGGCTACCTGCCGCTGGCGATCCTCAACCTGCTGTTCCGACTCGGGCATTCCAGCCCGCTGCAGGGTCTGCTCGCGCGCGAGGCGCTGGCCCGCGGTTTCGACACCCGGCATCTGGGTCGCGCACCCGCCCGACTCGACCCCGTGCAGCTCGCCGGCTGGCAGAAGGACGCGGTCCAGCACCTCGATCCCGCTGCCGCCGCCGAGTGGCTCAGGGCGGCGCTGCCACCGCAGCTCGACGCCGCCGCCGCCGCCGAGTTCGTCGCCGCCGTACGCGCCAACGTGGTGTTGCCGGCCGATGCGCAGCACTGGGCGCAGGTCGTGTTCGGCGAACTGCCGCCGCCCGACGAGGCCGCGCAGGCCGTGCTGAGCGAGGCCGGCGCACCGTTCTTCGCCGCGGCCGCGACCGCCGGCGAACGCCACGCGCGTGACTGGCCTGCGTTGGTGGCCGAGGTGCGCAGCACCACCGGCCGCAAGGGCCCGGCGCTGTTTCGCCCGCTGCGCTGCGCGCTGACCGGCACTGACCATGGCCCCGAACTCGCTCCGCTGCTGCGCCTGATGCCCGACGGCATGGCGCAGCGGCGTCTCTCACGCTACGCACACTGAGGCCGAATGCTCCGCATCCACAACTCCCTGACCGGGAAGAAGGAAGAATTCAAGCCGATCCGCGCAGGCGAGATCGGCATGTACGTGTGCGGCGATACCGTCTACGACTTCTGCCACGTCGGCCATGCCCGCTCGAAGGTCGCGTTCGATGTCGTGCGGCGCTACCTCGCGTGGAGCGGCTACCGCGTGCGCTTCGTGCGCAACATCACCGACATCGACGACAAGATCATCCGGCGCGCCGCCGAGCTCGGCGAGCCGATCGAGACCTTTACCGCACGCTTCATTCAGGCGATGCAGGACGACTACGATCGCCTCGCGATCCTGCGCCCCGACGCCGAGCCGCGTGCCACCCAGCATGTGGCGGGCATGATCGCGCTGACCCAGACGCTCATCGACAAGGGCAATGCCTACGTCGCTGCCGACGGCGACGTGATGTATTCGGTGACCAGCTTCGAGCCCTACGGAAGGCTCTCGGGCAAGCGTCTCGCGGACCTGCGCGCGGGCTCCCGCGTCGAGGTGGACGAGTCCAAGCGCGACCCGCTCGATTTCGTGCTGTGGAAGCGCGCCAAGCCCGACGAGCCGAGCTGGGATTCACCCTGGGGAGCGGGCCGCCCCGGCTGGCACATCGAGTGCAGCGCGATGTCGCACCAGGTCCTCGGCACGCACTTCGACATCCACGGCGGCGGCCTGGACCTCAAATTCCCGCACCACGAGAACGAGATCGCCCAGTCCTGCGCCGCCAGCGGCGATCGCTTCGCGAACCTGTGGATGCACAACGGCTTCGTCAACGTCGATGACGAAAAGATGTCGAAATCGCTCGGCAATTTCTTCACCGTCCGCACCGTGCTCGATTCCGGCCACGTGCGCCACCCGGAAGTGCTGCGCTTCTTCCTGATGTCGAGCCATTACCGCGGCCCCATCAACTATTCCCTCGAGCAGATCGAGCAGGCCGATGCCGCCCTGGGTCGACTCTACGTCGCGCTTCGCGAAGTGTTGCCCGCGACCGGCGACGCCGCCGTGGCCGCCGACGCGACGCGACGCTTCCGCGAGGCGATGGACGACGACTTCAACACCCCCGAGGCGCTCGCCGTGCTGCAGTCCCTCGCCGGTGAGATCAACCGCGCCACCGACGCCAAGGACGAGCCGACCCGCGCGCGACTCGCCGCGGAGATGATCACGCTCGGCCAGGTGCTCGGGATTCTCGCGCTGCCGCCGGCCGACTGGTTCCGGTTGCGCGTCGACGCGACCGGTGCCGGCGCAATGCCACCGGAGAAGGTCGAAGCGCTGATCGCGGCCCGCCGCGAGGCGCGACGCAGCAAGGATTTCAAGCGCTCCGACGAGATCCGCGACGAGCTGGCGGCGGCGGGCGTGGTGCTGGAGGACAAGCCCGGTGGCCTCACCCAGTGGCGGTATCGCTGACGGCCGCGGGCAGCCGCCGCGTCGGTCGCGGCGGATCAGCGCCCCGGCGCTTCCTGCCGCCGGAACGAGGCTTCGAGCGTGTTCTTCATCAGCATCGCCACCGTCATCGGCCCCACGCCCCCCGGTACCGGCGTGATCCAGGCCGCGCGCAGCGAGGCGCCCTCGAAATCCACATCGCCGCAGAGCGTGCCGTCCTCGCGCCGGTTCATGCCCACGTCGACCACCACCGCGCCCTCGCGCACCCAGTCCCCCGGAATCAGCCGCGGCTTACCTGCTGCGACGATCAGCACCTCGGCCATGCGCACGTGCGATTCGAGGTCGCGGGTGAAGCGATGCGTGACCGTCGTCGTCGCTCCCATCAGCAGCAGCTCGAGAGACATCGGCCGCCCGACGATGTTCGAGGCGCCGACCACCACACAGTGCCGGCCCTTCACCGACACCCCGATGTGGTCCAGCATCCGCACCACCCCGTAGGGCGTGCAGGGCCGGATCAGCGGGTTGCGCTCCGCGAGCCGCCCGACGTTGTAGGGGTGGAAGCCGTCTGCATCCTTGCGCGGGTCGATCCGCTCGACCACTGCGGCCTCGCGGATGTGGTCGGGCAGGGGCAGCTGCACCAGGATCCCGTCGACCGCCTCCGCCGCGTTCAGCTCGTCGATGCGGGCCAGCAGCTCCATTTCCGAGGTGGACTGCGGCAGGTCATGGGCCACTGAGACGATGCCGCACTCCTCGCAGGCCCGCCGCTTGTTGCGGACATAGATCTGCGAGGCCGGGTTGTCCCCCACCATCAGCACCGCCAGCCCGGGCCGCCGCAGCCCCCGGGCGACCATGCCCTCGACCGACCGCCGGACCTCGTTCCGGACGCCCTGGGCGATGGCCTTGCCGTCGATGATGCGTGCCGTCATGGCCGCAATTCTGTCATGCGCCGGGGTGTTTGACGCTGGTCCGAATCCACCCGTATCATTCGCGCCCCCGCGGCTGGGGTTCGTTCAGTGGCGATCGCTGCGGGGCGTGGGTTCCGGCTCGGGGCATGGCGCAGTCTGGTAGCGCATCTGCTTTGGGAGCAGAGGGTCGCAGGTTCAAATCCTGCTGCCCCGACCATCCGGAGCCAGTGCAGAGGGGCGAACCCGGCCATTTGCGATACGCTTTCGCCGGCTGTGCGCCCGTAGCTCAGCCGGATAGAGCAACGGCCTTCTAAGCCGTAGGTCGCAGGTTCGAGTCCTGCCGGGCGCGCCAGTTTGGGCTCGGGATGATTGGATGCGGGAAGATTCGACGGTGGGCGTAGCTCAGTGGTAGAGCCCCGGGTTGTGGTCCCGGCTGTCGTGGGTTCGATCCCCATCGTCCACCCCACTTTTTCGGAAATGGACGAGGGCCGTTAGCTCAGTTGGTAGAGCAGGAGACTCTTAATCTCTTGGTCGAAGGTTCGACTCCTTCACGGCCCACCACTTTCCGGCGTCTCAGCCTTCCCCCACCGACGTCGACACGATCAGCCACCCCAGGCCGATCGCAACCATGACCGCCACCCCCTGCTGCGCGCGCGTCCATCCCAGGATCGAGCCGTCCATGACGGCCACCCCGGCCGCGGTGACGATGAACCACAGTGCGCTTTGCAGCGCGACGCCCTGCAGCCCGAAGCCTTGCATGTAGCGAACCGCGACCACATAGCAGGAGAGGCCGCCGACGAAGGCGACGACGGCCGAGACCCCCCACTTGAGATCCAGCACGCCCTCTGGCCAGGCGCGGGAGGCGTAGACGAAGCCGCGGGCGTCGAGCACGCCCGAGATCAGTGTCAGGCCAAATACGAGCAGTGCATTGACGACTTGGGACATTCGCGACAACCCCGGCCGGGACGCGTGGCTCCCTCCGGGGCCGACGGGTCCGAGCGATCGTGAGAATAGCGGATCGACCCGGGCGTCGTCGCGCGGCGGTCCGCGGAAGCGTGACGATCCGCTATAATTCGCGGCCCGCTCGCGCGGGCGGGCCCGCCGGGCTGCCGGGCGAAAGTGGCGGAACTGGTAGACGCGCTGGATTTAGGTTCCAGTGGGGCAACCCGTGAGAGTTCGAGTCTCTCCTTTCGCACCATCCGCCGGGCTGTTCGACGGCGTCAATGCCGAAGCTTCTCTCGTCAGGCTTTTCCAGTTCAAGGAAGGATCATGCAGGTATCTCTGACCCCCGTCGGCGCGCTCGAGCGTCGGCTCGAAGTCGCCGTCCCGGCGCAGCGCGTCGCGGGCGAAATCGACCAGCGCCTGAAGAACATTGCGCGCACCGCGCGCCTGAAGGGGTTCCGCCCGGGCAAGGCGCCGTTCACCGTGGTGCGCCAGCAGTTCGGGTCGCAGGTGCAGTCCGAGGTGGTCACCGACCTGCTGCGGGAGTCTTTCGCTGCGGCCGTCGACCAGGAAAAGGTCCGGCCGGCCACCGATCCGCGCATTGAATCAGTCTCCGCTGAAGCCGGCGGCGATCTCACGTACGTGGCACTCTTCGAGGTGCTGCCGGACTTCAAGGTCAATCCGGTCGAAACGATGCAGCTCGAGCGCCCCGAGGCCACGGTCACCGAGGCCGACGTCGACGCGATGCTCGAGACCATGCGCAAGCAGCGCCCGGTGTTCACGGCGGTCGAACGCGAGGCGCGCGACACCGACCGCGTCGAGGTCGATTTCGAGGGCCGCATCGACGGCCAGACCTTCGCTGGCGGCAGCGGCAGCGGTGTGGCCTTCGTGATCGGCGCGGGTCGCATGCTGAAGGAGTTCGAAGCTGGCGTGCGGGGCGCGAAGGCGGACGAGGTGCGCACCGTCAAGGTCGACTTCCCGGCCGACTACGGCAGCCCGGACGTGGCCGGCAAGAGTGCGGAATTCGCGGTCACCGTTCGGAAAGTTGAAGAACAGACGCTGCCGGCGCTCGACGACGAGTTCTGCCGCGCGTTCGGCGTCGCGGAAGGCGGCATCGATGCGCTGCGCGTCGAGGTGCGCAAGAGCATGGAGCGCGAGCTGGCCGATGCGATCCGCAACAAGCTGCGCGTGCAGGTGATGGATGCGCTGCACCGGGACAATCGCATCGACCTGCCGAAGGCCATGGTCGAGGAGCAGATGCAGGCACTGCACGCCGACATGGCGCGGCGCATGGGTATCAAGGACCCGAGCCAGATGCCCGCGCCCCGCGAGTCGCTCGAGGAGCCGGCGCGCCGCCGCGTCGCGCTCGGGTTGATCGTCGGTGAACTGATCCGCTCCGAGGGCATCAAAGTCGAGAGGGAGCGGGTCAACGCCCGGCTCGCCGAAACCGTGGGCGCGCATCCGAATGCCGACGAAATGCGACGCCAGTACTTGCAAAGTCCCGACGCGATGCGTCAGATCGAGTCTGCGGCGCTGGAGGACCAGTTGATCGACTGGATCACCTCACGCGCCACGGTCACGTCGAAGGCCGCGAGCTTCAGCGAGCTCACCGGGTTCGGGCAGAATCAGGTTCAACAGGTTTGAGTTCCGCAGAATCGACCAAGGAGTAGACGCGCAATGAACGAGAATGGCTTGAACCTGATCCCGATGGTCGTCGAGCAGACGGCCCGTGGCGAACGCGCCTACGACATCTACTCGCGGCTGCTGAAGGAGCGCGTGATCTTCGCCGTCGGTCCGGTCGAGGATTACATGGCGAACGTCATCGTCGCCCAGCTGTTGTTCCTGGAGTCCGAGAATCCCGAGAAGGACATCTCGATCTACATCAACTCCCCGGGCGGGTCGGTCACCGCGGGGCTCGCGATCTACGACACCATGCAGTTCATCAAGCCGGACGTCAGCACGATCTGCATCGGCATGGCGTATTCCATGGGCGCGGTACTGCTGGCCGGTGGCGCGAAGGGCAAGCGATTCATGCTGCCGAACGCGCGCGCGATGATCCACCAGCCCTCGGGCGGGTTCTCGGGCCAGGCCACCGACATCAGCATCCAGGCGAAGGAAATGCTGCTGGTCCGCGAGCGCCTCAACCAGATCCTGGCGGGCCACACGGGCCAGCCGATCGACCGCATCCAGGTCGACACCGAGCGCGATACCTTCCTCGGTCCCCCGGAAGCGATCGCCTACGGCCTGGTCGACAAGGTGCTCGACAAGCGCGCGGTGGTCACGCCGCCCACGGGCTGAGGCGGGGCAACCGGCGAACGGCGGCCGGGTCGACCCACGAAGATGTGAAACAGGTCCCGAGGCGGCCCTGTTTTGCCGCCGTTACAACGAGTTAGCTGCGACGTGGCGCTTTGATTACACGCTCCACGGCGTGCTATAAGGTTTCAGACTGGGACTGGGGGCTTGGCTTCATGACAGAAGATTCCCGCGGCCGACACGACGACGGCAAACTGCTTTACTGCTCCTTCTGCGGCAAGAGCCAGCACGAGGTTCGTAAGCTGATTGCCGGTCCGTCCGTATTCGTCTGCGACGAGTGCGTCGAGCTGTGCAATGACATCATCCGCGAGGAGCTCGAAGACCGGGCCGAGCGCGCCCGTGACAAGCTGCCGAAGCCGACCGAGATCAAGAAGGTTCTCGACGACTACGTCATCGGCCAGGAGCGCGCCAAGAAGGTGCTCGCGGTGGCGGTCTACAACCACTACAAGCGGTTGCAGACGCGCACCGGCACGGCCACCCGTGGCAAGGACGACGTCGAGATCGCCAAGAGCAACATCCTGCTGATCGGCCCCACCGGCTGCGGCAAGACCCTGCTCGCCGAGACCCTGGCGCGGCTGCTGAACGTCCCGTTCACGATCGCCGATGCGACGACGCTCACCGAAGCCGGCTACGTCGGCGAGGACGTCGAGAACATCATCCAGAAGCTGCTGCAGAAGTGCGACTACGACGTCGAGAAAGCACAGACCGGCATCGTCTACATCGACGAGATCGACAAGATCTCGCGCAAGTCCGACAACCCGTCGATCACCCGGGACGTCTCGGGCGAGGGCGTGCAGCAGGCGCTGCTGAAGCTGATCGAGGGCACCATCGCCTCGGTGCCGCCCCAGGGCGGCCGCAAGCACCCGCAGCAGGAATTCCTGCAGGTCGACACGTCGAACATCCTGTTCATCGTCGGCGGTGCCTTCTCGGGCCTCGAGAAGATCATCCTCAACCGCACGCAGAAGGGCGGCATCGGCTTCACCTCCGACATCCGCGAGCAGAATTCGCGGCCGCACGGCGCCGATGTGTTCCACGACGTCGAGCCCGAGGACCTGATCAAGTTCGGCCTGATCCCCGAGTTCGTCGGCCGCCTCCCGGTGGTGGCGACGCTCGAGGAGCTCGACGAGGCCGCGCTGATGTCGATCCTGGTCGACCCGAAGAATGCGCTGACCAAGCAGTACCGCCGCCTGTTCGACATGGAAGGCGCGGAGCTGGAGTTCCGCGATGAGGCCCTGCGCGCGGTCGCGCGCAAGGCGATGGTCCGTCGCACGGGTGCCCGCGGCCTGCGCACGATCCTCGAGAACATCCTGCTCGATACCATGTACGACCTGCCGTCGCTGCGCAGCGTGCAGAAGGTCGTGGTCGACGAGACGGTGATCGAAGGGCAGACCAAGCCCTATATCGTCTACAAGTCCGAGGCGCCCGGCGAAGAGCCGCCGGCACGCAAGGTCTCCGGCGCCGCCAGCTGACGCGAGCGCCGCCAGCTGAAGCCAGCACCGCGAGTTGAGTCCATCGCCGCCAGCTCACGCTAGCGCCGTTGGTCTGCGGGAAACCCCGCCCTCGCGCCCGCCCGTGAAACCGTGCGGGCGCGTCGCGTTTTGCGACCCTTGATTCGCGGAACGCTGGCCCCACTCCGGGTTAGACTCACTCTTGCGTCTCCAAGACGCGACCCCGGGAGACTGCGCGCGTGCCTGACGAATCAACGACCGGACTGAAAGTAACGGCCATCGAGAACATCCCCGTCCTGCCGCTGCGGGACGTCGTGGTGTATCCGCACATGGTCATCCCGCTGTTCGTGGGCCGGGAGAAATCGATCCAGGCGCTGGATGCGGCGATGCGCGCCGACAAGCGCATCATGCTGATCGCACAGAAGCAGGCGGATGTCGACGACCCGAAATCCGACGACCTCTACCGGATCGGCACGGTCGCGACGATCCTGCAGCTGCTGAAGCTGCCCGATGGCACCGTGAAGGTGCTGGTCGAGGGCGTGAACCGCGGCACGATCGAGAAGCTCGGCGCCGGCGAGTTCTACACCGCCGATGTGTCGCTGGCGGCCGAGGTGGACAAGTACGAGGAGCGCGAGCTCGAGGTGCTGTCCCGCTCGGTGGTCTCGCAGTTCGAGCAGTACGTGAAGCTCAACAAGAAGGTGCCGCCCGAGGTGCTGACGGCCCTCTCCGGCATCGAGGATGCCGGC
>JAYTNX010000266.1:0-1998 GCA_043748075.1 Pseudomonadota bacterium | reverse complement strand
TGCTGCACGGCCGTGAGGATGCCGCGCAGGATGTTGACCTCGTTGCAATCGAGCTCGGCCCGATGCAGAAAGCGGCGAATGCGGTTCATCAAGCGGATGCCGCTGACAGTGCGGTCGCGGAACTCGACCTCGTCCATGACCTGCTGGAGGTGCGCGAACAGGCGCTCCATCTCGACGGCCGGCGCCAACGGGGTGGCCGGTTCGGACGCGACGAACTCGGCGCCGCGCGCGCGCCAGGTCTCGTACGCGACCAGCTGCACGGCCATCGCGAGGTTCAGCGACGGATAGTCCGGACTCGCCGGGATGCGCAGCAGCAGGTGCGCCAGCGACAGCTCGTCGTTGGTGAGCCCGGTGCGCTCGCTGCCGAAGAGCAGCGCGACGGGGCCGCGACGCGCGTGGTCGACCAACTGCGCCGCGCCCGCGCGCACGTCGCGCACCCGGAAATACTGGTCGCGGTCGCGCGAGGTCGTGGCGGCGACGAGGCCGCAGTCGCCGATCGCCTCGGGCAGGGTCGCGACCACGCGCGCCGCGCGCAGCACGTCTTCGGCGCCCGAGGCCCGGGCGCTGGCTTCCGGGTCCGGAAACTGTTTCGGCCGCACCAGCACCAGCTGCAGCAGACCCATGTTCTTCATTGCGCGCGCCACTGCGCCAATGTTCCCCGGGTGCGAGGTCTCGACGAGGACGACACGGATGTCGGCGGTGGCGATCGGGTTCATCGTGCTCGGTCGGCTGCGGCCGTCGGGCGACGGCACCGTGGTATTCTATCGAGGTTCTCCGCGACGCTCTTTGCCAGCATGCAGCCACTCCTCAACATCGCCGTGCGCGCCGCGCGCCGTGCGGCCGACGTCATCGTGCGCAGCCTCAATCGGCTCGACTCGCTGCAGGTGTCGTCGAAGGGTCGCAACGACTTCGTCACCGACGTCGATCGTCAGGCCGAGGCGGAGATCATCGCGACGATCCGCAAGTCCTACCCGGACCACGCGATCCTGGCCGAAGAAAGCGGCGCCTCGGGGAACAATGCCACCGAGTGGGTCATCGACCCGCTCGACGGCACCACCAACTTCATGCACGGCTTTCCCGTTTTCTCGGTGTCGATCGCCTGCCGCCACCGCGGCCGCCTCGAACATGCCGTGGTCTACGACCCGATGCGCCAGGAAGTGTTCACCGCCTCGCGCGGCGATGGCGCGCATCTCGAAAACCGCCGCATCCGAGTCAGCAAGCAACGCACCCTCGAAGGTTCGCTGGTCGCGACCGGCTTTCCCTACCGTGCCAACACGAAGTATCTCGACGCCTACCTGGGCATGCTGAAGTCAGTCATGGAGCAGACGGCCGGCATCCGCCGCCCGGGCTCCGCTGCGCTCGACCTCGCCTATGTGGCCGCCGGACGCGTCGACGCGTTCTGGGAAATCGGCCTCTCGCCCTGGGACACCGCCGCCGGCACGCTGTTGATCCAGGAGGCCGGCGGCCGCATCGGCACGCTCACCGGCTCCGACTACCAGCAGGGCGGCCACGTGGTCGCGGGCACGCCGCGCGTCTACGAGGCGTTGCTCGAGGTGCTCGCCCCGCACATTCCGGACGACCTTCGGGACACCCCGCCCGGCTGATCGGCCCGCGGGAGTTTCAGGCCGGGCGGTTCGCCATGCTGCTACGCGAACGACTGTAGAGCAGGTAGACCGCGATTCCGATCACGTTCCAGATTGCGAACCGCACCAGCGACTTCGGCGGCACCGAGGCCAGCAGGAACAGGCACCCGCCGATCGCCAGCGGCGCCACGGCCCAGACCGCGGGGCAGCGGAACGGTCGCGGACGGCTCGGCTGGGTGGAGCGCAGCACCAGCACGCTGGCGGCCACCGCGATGAACGCCAGCAGCGTGCCGGTGTTGGACAGTTCCGCGATCTCGTCGACGGAGAAGAATCCCGCCACCGCCATCACCAGCACGCCGGTGACGATGGTCATGATCCAGGGCGTGCCCCAGAGCGGATGAACCGAAGAGAGCGA
>JAYTNX010000265.1:0-1674 GCA_043748075.1 Pseudomonadota bacterium | reverse complement strand
CCGTTCGACGTCAGGTCGACCGTCAGCGACCTGAGACCCAGTCCGCGATTTCACCGGCCTGTGTCATAACTTCCACCGAAACGTGACCGACTCGACGTCCGGCGGCAAGCGGCTGCGCAGAACATCGCCCTGTCTGCACAGTCTCCACCGTGCGTCGACGGTTGGCCGGAATTGGAAAGCACAGCGGAATTCGAACTCGGCATCCTGACCCAGGCCGCGCACCCCACGCCGGCCGAGTTGCCGTTGCAGCCGACGGAGGCGCCGCCCTCGCAGTCGATGACGGTCATCGATTCGCTGGAGGAAATGCGCACCGCATTCAATCGGGTCGCGGCCAGCGCGCAGCGCCTGATGTCGATCTACACGCCGGACCTCGAGCCGGAGATCTACGATCAATCCGAGTTCCTGGACATCGTCAAGCGCTTCGTCCTCGGCAAGAACTTCGCCAAGGTGCGGGTCGTCCTCGGTGATGGCGCACGACTGCTGCGCGATGGCAACCGCTTCGTCGCCATGGGAAGGCGCCTCACGAGCTACATCGACATCCGCATCCTTCATGAGAAGCTGCCGCAGCGCGCCGCCTCGTACATCGTCGCGGACGACCGCGCGGTCGCCTTGCGAACCCAACCGCGCGCCTGGGAAGGCGTTGCCGATTTCAACAACCCGCCGATTGCGCGGGTCCACCTTGCAGAATTCGATGCCGTCTGGATCGCGAACCAACCCGAGCCCGCGCTCCGCAGCGTACTGCGCTGAGGCCCCGGCAGCCGTCGCGGCCATGAGCCCGCAGCCCGACATCACGGTCGCCGCGGTCGTGGTGCGCGAAGGCCGCTTCCTGATCGTCGAGGAGCGCATCGGCGGCCGCGTGGTGTTCAACCAGCCTGCCGGGCACGTCGAGCGCGGCGAGACCCTGCTGCAGGCCGTCGTGCGCGAGACGCTCGAAGAAACCGCCTGGACCCTCGAGCCCGTGTCCCTGCTCGGCGCCTATCTGTGGCAGCCCGCGCGCGCCTCGCGCCCGACGATGCGCTTCGCCTTCATCGGTGAGGTCACTGACCACGATGCGACCCGTGCGCTCGATCATCCGGTGCTCGCTGCGCATTGGCTGTCGCGCTCGGAGCTCGAGGCCGATCCCGCCCGACTGCGCAGCCCACTGGTGCTGCGTTGCATCGATGACTTCGTGGCCGGACGCCGCCAGCCGCTGGCGGCCGCGGCCGCGCTGAAACTGGAGACGGCGGGCTCGGCCAGCGCGGTCCTCGTTCGCTGATATCGCGTGCCGCCGGCGCGCACCGCGCGCGCCGCGCTAGAATTCGTTCTGCGATGAGCGCCTCTGCACCCCCATTGCGCGACCGTGTCGTCGTCGGCCTCTCCGGCGGCGTGGATTCCGCCGTGGCCGCCCTGCGCCTGCTACGCGAGGGCTGGGACGTCCATGGGCTGTTCATGAGCAACTGGGACGAGGACGATGCCTACTGCACCGCCGCGGAGGATTTCCAGGACGCGCGCCGCAGCTGCGACCGGCTCGGCATCCCGCTGCATCGGGTCAGCTTCGCCGCCGAGTATCGGCAACGGGTGTTCGCGGACTTCCTGGCCGAGCAGCAGGCGGGCCGTACCCCGAATCCCGATGTCGCCTGCAACCGCGAGATCAAGTTCGGCCTCTGCCTGGCGCATGCCCGCCGCCTCGGATCG
>JAYTNX010000264.1:0-1654 GCA_043748075.1 Pseudomonadota bacterium | reverse complement strand
GCGTGTGAGTGCAGCGCCGAGAAGCCCGGCAGCGTCACGATGCCGTGATACGGCGAGTCCTTCGGGAATTCCACGTCGGTCCAGCCGTTTGGGTCCTTGACCGGCATCGCGTAGATCATGCCCAGTGCGCCGCTGACCGGCGCGCGCCGCGTCGTAAAGAGGTCGCGGTAGTCTTCGCCCTGGACCAGCAGGTGATCCACGACCGCGCGCAGCAACTGCTCGCGCGCATCGTCCGCGACGGCGAGGCCGAACGACGGGTAGATCGTCGCGTCCTTCTGCATCTGCTCGAAGGCGTCGAGCGTGAGGACGTCGCTGAAGAACGCGCGCACGCCGTCCTCGAGCCGGGGCGACTGCATCAGCCGCTGCGCCTGCGTCGCGAGGCCCTCGGGGCGGTCGAGTTCGCCTCGCTCGGCGGCCGCCAGCAGCGCATCGTCGGGGCTGGAGTTCCACAGGAAGAAACTCAGCCGCGCCGCACGTCCCTGCGCCGTCAGCCGCAGCTTGCCGGCCGCTTGCGGGTCCGGCTCGGTCGCGTCGGTGACGAACAGGAACTCCGGCGACTGCAGCATCGCTGCGAGGCCAAAAGAGATGCCCTGGTAGAAATCACCGAGGGTCGTCGTAACCTGGTCGCCGAGTTTCTGGAAGCGCGCCAGTTCCGAGTCGGTCAGCGCCCGCCGGTAGAGCAGGCGCCCGGTGCCCGAGAAGATCTGGCGCGAACAGTCGGCATCCGGTGCCGTCGGGTCGGCCGGCGTGCACGGCAGGCCATAGTCGCGATTGCCCGGCGCCACCACCTGGTCCGCGATCGACGCGGCGAGTTCGCCGAAGCGCTCGAAACCCGACGGCGTGATCGATGCCGACGACGCACCGACCGAAAGCAATCCGCCTTCGCGCGTGATCGGGTCGAAACGCCCCACCACGACGATGCCCGCGCCGAAGACATCACGGATGATGTTGCGATATTGCGGCTCGGTGAGACGACGCATCGCCGGCGGCGGACCCGAGGCCTCGGGTTCGCGCTTCGCGCAGCCGGCGAGCATCGCCAGCGCCGCCGTCAGGACCGCCGTGGCGGTGAGTGCGCGGCGGCCGGAACGGATCGCGTCATGGCGCTGGTTCATCGCGCCACCTCGCCTGCGGTCGAGGCAACCTGGGCCACCGCGGGCTGCACCACGCCGCTGGGCTGCGCGCCGTCGTGCGCGATGAACGCCGGCACGGTGCGGATCGTGAACGCCGCCGACAACGCGGTGCATTCGCCGCTCTTCGGGTCCGGGTAGCCGTCGGCGAGTTCCTTCATGGCGACGTAGATGCCGGGGCAACTGAACTGTCCCGTGACCAGCAGGTATTCATAGCGCTGGATGTAGTCCCAGAAGTTGTCGAGGTCCTGGTAGCCCGCCACCGTGCCCTCGATGAAGCGTTCGGTCTTGTTCACCGGCAGCTGCATCCGCATGCCCTTCATCACCAACGGCAGGTGCGTGAGGTTGCCGTAGAACGGCAGCGTCACGTCGAGCGGGTCGGTCTCGAGCACGCCGTCGACGATGCGGCCGCGCGTCCTGCCGCCATAGCGTGGCGTCGGGTCCGCACGATAGGTCGCATTCGGCAGGATGTCGGCGCGGTGATCCTTCGGCAACGAGTCACCGTCGGCCTTGCGGAAGAACGCCAC
>JAYTNX010000263.1:0-2222 GCA_043748075.1 Pseudomonadota bacterium | reverse complement strand
TCGACGGCTGGGGATATGCGCTCGGGCGCCTCGCGGGCGCCGTGGCCTTGGGCTCGCTGCTCGGCTGGTTCGTCGGCAGCTTCTGGGCGGGCCTGGCCGGCACGCTGGCCGCCTACCTCGCATTCCAGTTGTATCAGCTCTATCGGCTCGACTACTGGCTGCGCAATCGCAGTCGCGTCGATCCGCCGGATCCCGGCGGGTTGTGGGGCGACGTCGTGGTGCAGGTGGTGCGCTTGCACCGCCGCAAGAAGTTCCACAAGCAGCGGATCATCCGCCTGTTCCGCGAGCTGCGCCGTTCGACAGCGTCGATGCCCGACGGCGTGATCCTGCTGAATGCCGAGGCCGAGATCCTCTGGTTCAACCGCAAGGCCGGCGAGCTGCTCGGCCTGCGCCGCAAGACCGACTTCGGCATCCGCATCGAGAACCTGGTCCGCCATCCCGACCTGTCGCGCTATCTGGAGTCGGGCCAGTTTGCGACCTCCATCGTGGTGCAGCCGAAGTCCGCCGACGACCACTGGCTGTCATTCCAGGCCGTGACCTATGGCGATCGCCAACTGCTGCTGCTGGTGCGCGACGTGTCGCGCCAGACGCGCCTGGAGACGATGCGCAAGGACTTCGTCGCCAATGCCTCCCACGAGCTGCGATCACCGCTGACGGTGATCGCAGGCTACCTCGAGACCCTCGCGACGGACCCGGATATCGGCCCCGAGCTGCGGCCGCCGTTGCTGGAGATGCGACGGCAGGCGGAGCGCATGACCACGATTATCGTGGATCTACTGGAGCTGTCGAGGCTCGAGGCAAGCGACGAGCAGGTGGACGGCGCGCCGATCGACCTTGCCGGGCTGCTGGCAACACTGCGCCAGGACGTGCTCGCGCGGCCGGACCACCCGGCCGAGGTGCGCGTCTCCGTCGAATCCGGGGCGCACCTGGTCGGCGACGCCGGGCTGCTGCATTCGGCGTTCGCGAACCTGGTCGACAACGCCGCCAAGTACACGCCCGCCGACGGCAGTGTGGCGCTGCGATGGTGGAGCGACGCCGCGGGCGGGCATTTCTCGGTGGCAGATACCGGGCCGGGTATCACGCCGGAACACCTGCCCCGGCTGACCGAGCGCTTCTATCGTGTCGACCCGGGTCGCTCGCGCGCGACGGGCGGATCAGGACTGGGGCTGGCCATCGTCAAGCACGTGCTGCAGCGGCACGGCGCCGAGCTGGAGGTTTCCAGCGCACCCGGCAAGGGCAGCGTTTTCACCTGCCATTTCCCGCTGCGACGCCTGCAGCCGCCGGGCGAGCTGCGAATCAGCGCCTGACGCACCGGAATCCAGACCCGCGTCGCAGTCGGCGCGCGCGCCGTCGCATTGGCGCGGAACACTCGTTATTCTCGATCAGCTGAACGGCATTTGCCGTCGGGAAACTTCATGGAAACTGCAGACCTTTCGCACCACATCTCGCGTCGTTTCAACGAAGACCTGGAGCGCGTGCGCGGCAAGGTGCTGTCGATGGGCGGGTTCGTCGAGCAGCAGCTGGCCAAGGCCGTCATGGCGCTGGTCGACGGCGACAGCGTGCTGGGCGAGGCGGTGGCGCGCGACGACTACCAGATCAACAGCATGGAGGTCTCGATCGACGAGGAATGCTCGCGCATCCTCGCGACGCGTGCACCGACCGCCGGGGACCTTCGGGTGATCGTGGCGATCATCAAGGGCATCACAGACCTCGAACGCATGGGCGACGAGTGCGAGAAGATTGGCAACATCGCTTCCCGGCTGGCCACCCAGGAGCGGCCGGCCGACAAGTATCGCGAGGTCAAGCACCTCGGCCGTATCGTGCAGGACATGGTGCACGACTCCCTCGACGCCTTTGCGCGAATGGACGCCGAGTCGGCGCTAAAGGTGGCGCGACAGGATCGCCTGGTCGACGAGGAGTACGAGTCGATCCAGCGCCAGTCAATCACGTTCATGATGGAAGACCCGCGGACCATTCGCCGCGCGCTGGACGTGATGTGGGTGGTCCGGGCGCTGGAGCGCATCGGCGATCACGCCAAGAACATGTGCGAGTACGTGATCTACATGGTGCACGGCAAGGACATCCGCCACATCCGGCTCGAGGACGTCGAGTCTGAGCTCAGCGGCCGCCCCCATAGCTGAAGTGCCGCCAGTGCTGAGTCGTCGCCGGGTCAACATCGCTGGATTTCTCGTCTGCGTTGCGATGCTCGGCTATGCGCTCTA